>CAZWGV010000062.1:0-9214 GCA_964633595.1 uncultured Coriobacteriaceae bacterium
CGCCCTCGATGTACTTCTTGGCGTTGTCCCAAGCGCCGCCCGCGTTGGCCATGAACACGGCCAGCAGGAAGCCCGAGACCAGCGCGCCGGCGAGCAGTCCCGCGAGGAGATTCACGTTCACCATTCCGGCGATCAGCGGGACGGCGACGGCGATCGTACCCGGTATCACCATCTCCTTAAGAGCGGCTCTGGTGGAGATGTCCACACAAGCGGCGTAGTCGGGCTTGCCGGTGCCCTCCATGATGCCGGGGATCTCCTTGAACTGCCGCCTGACCTCGCCGATCATCGAGAACGCCGCTCGGCCAACGGCGCCCATAGTGAGCGCGCCGAACAGGAACGGCAGCATGCCTCCGATGAAGAGGCCGATGATCACCAGCGGGTTCTCCAGGCTCATGTTCAGCTGCTCGGCGCTGAACGGGTTGGTGCCCGAGTTCGTGAGCTGCTGGCGGAAGGCCACGAACAGCGCCAGGGCGGTCAGCCCGGCCGAGCCGATCGCGAAGCCCTTGGCGATGGCGGCGGTGGTGTTGCCCACCGAGTCGAGCGAGTCCGTGATCTTGCGGATGTCGGGGCCCATCTCGGCCATCTCGGCGATGCCGCCTGCGTTGTCTGCCACCGGGCCGTATGCGTCCACACCCACCGTGATGGCGGTGATGGAGAGCATGCCCAGAGCCGCCAGCGCGATGCCGTAGATACCCGAGAGGTCGTTGTCGGGCACCGCGTAGTTGCCCATGGTGTAGGCCGAGAAGATACCAACGGCCACCACGAGGATCGGGAGCGCCGTGGACATCATGCCGGTCCCCAGACCCGCGATGATGTTGGTTGCGGTGCCCGTCTCGGAGGAGTCGGCGATCTTCTTCACCGGATTGAAGTGGTCCGAGCAGTAGTACTCGGTGATCTTGCCGATGAGGATGCCGGCAACGAGACCGGCCACCACCGAGCCGAAGTACCACATGCGAGCGGGGTCAGCCTCGACGCGAGTGGACCAGTGGTAGAAGAGCCACCCCATGGCGCCGACCTCGAGGATCGCCGCGACGTAGGTGCCGCGGTTCAGCGCCGAGTGGAGGTGCGAGCCTTCCTTGGTGCGCACCGCGAACAGCCCGATGATCGACATGACGATGCCGAAAGCGGCGATCAGCAGCGGCGCGGTAACCCCATACTGGAAGTCGATGCCGTTACCCATCCCGTACCAAAGCGTCACGGCCAGCACCATCGGGGCGAGGATCGAGCCCACGTAGCTCTCGAAAAGGTCGGCGCCCATGCCGGCAACGTCGCCCACATTGTCGCCCACATTGTCGGCGATGACGGCGGGGTTACGGGGATCGTCCTCGGGAATGCCGGCCTCCACCTTGCCCACCAGGTCGGCGCCCACGTCGGCGGCCTTCGTGTAGATCCCGCCGCCCACACGGGCGAAGAGCGCGATAGAGCTGGCGCCCATGGCGAAGCCGTTCACGATCTCGGGGCGCGGCTGCTCGTTGGTGAGCAGCAGGAAAATCGCCCAGAGCGAGAGCCCGCCCAGGCCGAACGACGCCACTGTGAGACCCATCGTGAGCCCCGAGCGGAACGCCACGTTCAGCGCACGCGCGACACCGATGGTGGCAGCATGCGCAGTGCGCGTGTTGGCCCTTGTGGCGATGTGCATCCCAAAGAAGCCCGCTCCGGCCGAGAGAAGCGCGCCCGTGAGGAACGCTACGGCGGTGAGCAGGCTCTGCAGCGCCAGCCCGATGATGATCATCACGACCACCGCGAAGATCGCGAGCACGCGATACTCTCGCAGCAGGAATGCGAGGGCGCCCTCCTGGGTCGCCTTCGAGATCTCCTGCATCTTCTCGGTGCCCGGATCTTGCTTCAACACCCAGGTACCGAGGTACACGGCCGTGATGAAACCCACGACCGCGGCGGCTGGAGCCAGCCACGCTATCCAGTCAGCCATGTACTTGTCTCCCTTTCCCTCCGTGTCTCCCACGGCATATACCGCCCGACCCGCCCGGCGGCATACCTCGGCGATGATATCCGAGTGCTCCGAGCCGCGGCAACAAGCGCCGGGCCCCTGAGTGAAGGCCGGACGTCACACCATCCACGCTCTGGGCACGAACAGCTCCTCGTAGGTGCGGATCGCGAAGCGGTCCGTCATGCCCGCGATGTAGTCCGTGACGCGGCGCGGCAGCTCCTCGGCCGCTACCGGACGGTGCTCCGCGGGGAGGTCGTCCGGGTTGGCGAGGTAGTGCCCGAATAGCGCCTTTACCACCTGATACGCCTTGGGCTCCTCGGCCTTGGCCTCGGAGCGCAGATAAACGTTGTCGAACAGGAAGGTCCTAAGTCCCATCATGGCGTCCCATACGCGCTCGCTCATGCGGATGTCGCCTTGGGCGAGACTCGTGGTGACCATGTCCTCGACCATAGTGGTGATGCGGGCGGCGTGGCTGTGGCCGAGGACATCGCACGGTCCGGACGGCAGGTCGTCCTCGCCGAGCACACCGCCGCGCATCGCGTCGTCGATGTCGTGGTTCACGTAGCCGATGCGATCGGCCACCGCCGCCACTCGGCCTTCCATCGTCTCGGGACGCTCCTCGCCTGTGTGCCTCCCGATGCCGTCCCGCACCTCCCACGTGAGGTTCAGGCCCTTGCCGCCGTACTCGAGCTCCTCCACGACGCGCAATGACTGCAGGTTGTGCTTGAACGGCAGGCGCACGCTGGGATAGCGGTCCGACACCTCGCTGAGCGCGTCGTTCAGCGCATCCTCCCCTATGTGGCCGAACGGAGTGTGCCCCAGGTCGTGGCCGAGCGCTATCGCCTCGGTGAGATCCTCGTTGAGCCGGAGCGCCCGGGCGATCGACCTCGCGATCTGGGCAACCTCCAGAGTGTGGGTCAGCCGGGTGCGGTAGTGGTCGCCCTCGGGCGAGAGGAACACCTGAGTCTTGTGCGAGAGCCGTCGGAACGCCTTGCAGTGGATGATGCGGTCGCGGTCGCGCTGGAACTCCGTGCGCAGCGGATCGGGCTCGATGGCGTGCTCTCGGCCGCGGGACTCCGCGGAGAGCTTGGCCCAGGGCGCCAGCGTGGCGCGCTCTGTGGCTTCGGCAGCCTCCCGGGTGAGAAGACCGCTCCTGTCTCCCTCGGCCATCAGCGGGTCACCCTGCACTCACCGCGGCTGCGGCGAGGGTGCCAACTACCAGGCCTGTCAGCGCAGCTGGAAGCCACCGGTGGTGCGAGCCCCACGCGCGGGCCACGTAGCTGCCCGCGAGCGCCCCGGCAAGCACGCCCACCAGGAATGCGAAGCCGCGCTGCGACACCGCTGAGCGCACGAAGTTGCCTCCGTCGAGGGAGCCCACCCACGACCACGCGACCCACAGCACCATCGCGACACCAGCGCCTCCCAGCGCTGGCTGCCAAGCGGGACGCTCCATACGTGACTGTCCCTGGATGAGCGGCGAGCCCGCCGCTTGGAACAGCCGCGTCCGGCGAGCCACCGCACACCCCCTCGTGGCGAGAGCCGACTCTTACCTGTTGTCCGATGTCGCGGTCGTCTGTGCCAGAGCCGCCTGGGCGGCGGCGAGCCTCGCGAGCGGAACCCGGTACGGAGAGCAGCTCACGTACGTGAGCCCGATGGTGTGGAAGATCTTCACGCTCTCGGGGTCTCCGCCATGCTCGCCGCACACGCCGAGCTTGATGCCGGGGTTCACGTCGCGGCCCTTGGCGCAGGCGATCCGCACGAGCTCGGCCACTCCGGCGTCCACCGTCTCGAAGGGATTTCGCGAGAGGATCTTGCGCTCGAGATAGCGGGGCAGGAACTTCCCCTCGATGTCGTCGCGCGAGAACCCGAACGTCGTCTGGGTGAGATCGTTGGTGCCGAATGAGAAGAAGTCCGCGGCGGTGGCCACCTCGTCTGCGGTTATCGCAGCCCTGGGCAGCTCGATCATGGTGCCGATGGCGATCTCGAAGACGCAGTCCTCGGCCTCTTGGACCTCGCGGACGATCGCCTCTGTCTCGGCACGCAAGGTGTCCAGCTCAGCGACCACGCTCACCAGCGGGATCATGATCTCGGGCTGCGGGTCCTTGCCGGCCTTGCGCAGCGCACAGGCGGCCTCCGTGATGGCTCGCACCTGCATGCCATAGATCTCGGGATACATGATGCCGAGCCTGCAGCCGCGTAGGCCGAGCATCGGGTTGGACTCGGTCATCGAGTCGATCAGGTGGAGCATCTTGCGCTTGGCGGCCAGCTCTACCTGGTCGCCGCCCGCGCACTCCGCGCGCACGATCTGCACTTCCAGCGCGCGGGGGTCGTCGAGGAACTCATGGAGTGGCGGGTCGAGCAGCCGGATCGTGACGGGCAGTCCGTCCATGGCTTCGAGTATGCCGACGAAGTCCTCGCGCTGAACGTCGAGGAGTTTGGCGAGCGGCTGTGCGCGGCTCTCCTCGTTCTCGGCGATGATCATGTCCTGGACGATGCGCTTCCGGTCGCCCAGGAACATGTGCTCGGTACGGCAAAGGCCGATGCCCGCCGCCCCAAACTCGCGCCCAAGAGCCGCATCGTCTGGGGTGTCCGCATTCGCCCGAACACCCATCGTCCGAAAGCCGTCCGCCCACGACAGCACGGTGTCGAACTCGCCGGACACCTCGGGCTGCACGAGCTCCACGGCACCCAGCACAACGCTCCCGGTGGTGCCGTCGATCGAGATGATCTCGCCTTCCTTGACCACGACATCACCCACGCGGAACTCGCCGGCGTCCGCATTGATCTTCAGCGCCTCGGCGCCGCAGACGCAGGGCTTGCCCATGCCCCGTGCGACGACCGCTGCATGCGACGTCTTGCCGCCGTGGCTCGTGAGTATGCCCTGCGCAGCGACCATGCCGTGCAGGTCGTCGGGTGTGGTCTCCCATCGGACGAGGATGACCTTGCGGCCCTGCTTGGCCGCCTCCTCGGCGTGCTCGGCGGTGAAGACGACCTCGCCCACTGCGGCGCCCGGCGATGCGTTCAGGCCCTTGGCGAGCACGTCGTATGTGGCCGTCGCGTCGAACTGCGGGTGCAGGAGCTGGTCGAGCTGGTCGGGATCTACGCGCAGCACGGCTTCCTCGTGCGTGATCAGCCCCTCATCCACCATGTCGACGGCGATCTTTAGCGCCGCTCGTGCGGTCCTCTTGCCGATACGCGTCTGCAGCATCCACAGCGTGCCCTGCTCGATGGTGAACTCGATGTCGCACATGTCGCGGTAGTGGTTCTCCAGCTTGACGAAGACCTCGTCCAGTTGCGTTCCGGTCTCCTCGAGCCCTGGCACCTTCTTCAGCTCCGCGATGGGCTCGGTGTTGCGGATGCCCGCCACGACGTCCTCGCCCTGTGCGTTGGTGAGGAAGTCGCCGTAGAAGACCTTCTCGCCCGAGGCGGGATCGCGGGTGAAGGCCACGCCGGTGGCCGAGGTCTCGCCCTTGTTCCCGAACACCATTGCCTGCACGTTCACGGCAGTGCCCAGCGCGTCGTCGATCCGATACAGCTTGCGGTAGTCGATGGCGCGCCGGTTCATCCAGGACTTGAAGACGGCTTCTACCGCGAGCATGAGCTGCCGATCCACGTCCTGCGGGAAGGCGACGGTCCCGTCGGGGGCCGCCAGGTCGGCGAAGTCGGCTGTGGAGGCATGCTCGGAAACCAGGCTCTTGAACGTGCCCACGAGCTCCTTCAGGTCGGCCGAGGAAAGCTCCGTGTCGGTCTTCACGCCGCGCTGCTGCTTCATCTGCGTGAGCGCGTTCTCGAACAGATCGCCCTCCACGCCCAGCACCACCTTGCTGAACATCTGGATGAAGCGGCGGTACGAGTCCCACGCGAAACGCTCGTCCCCGGTGGTAGCTATGAGCCCGTCCACGGACGCGTCGTTGAGCCCCAGGTTCAAGATGGTGTCCATCATGCCGGGCATCGAGAACGGCGCGCCCGACCTTACCGAGACGAGCAGCGGATCGCCCGAGTCGCCGAGCCGCTTGCCCATCTTGCTCTCGAGGTCGGCTACCGCAGAGCGTATCTGGTCTTCGAGACCGTCCGGGAATCGGCGGCCCGCTTCGTAGTAGGCCGCGCTGGTCTGACAGGTGATCGTGAACCCGTGTGGTACGGGCAGGCCAAGCCTGGTCATCTCGGCCAGGTTGGCGCCCTTCCCGCCCAAGACGAACTTCATCGAGGCGTCGCCCTCTTCGAAGGCGTACACGTGCTTGGTGTCGGACAACTCCCCACCCCCGCGCTCTGAATGGACCTATACTTGCCGGTCGCCCGGACAACCGGGCCACCCGCGCCGGACAGCGGACCTGGCTCGCAGCACCGCCCGTCTGGTGCCGACTATCCTACCGTACCGAACGGCTCCGCATAAGGAAGTCCGCGAGCAGCCCTCGGGGCCCCTATTCCAGCCCCGCCATCCGGTAGTAGCGCAGTATCTCCTGAGCGGTCTCCTCGATGGCTCGGCCCTCCGACGAGACCACGATGCAGCCGAGACGTCGCATAAGCGAGCGAGAGTCCGCAAGCTCCTGCTCGATCCCCTCGCGTTCGAAGTACCGCCCCGCATATGTCCGAAGCTCCGCCGCCCTCTGCCCTCTCACTTCGATGAGGGTTTCCGACGACATCACCAGCCCAAAGATCCTTCGTGGATCGACCTCAAAGAGCTGCCGCGGCGGAGGGACACGGGGGACCAGAGGCACGTTGGCCGTCTTGAAGCCCTTGAAGGCGAGGTACATCGAGAGAGGTGTCTTGCTCGTCCGAGACACCCCGATCAGCAGTATCTCCGCTTCCAGGAGATCCTCGACACTACGTCCGTCGTCGTGCTTCACAGCGAACTCGAGTGCGTCCACTCTCTCGAAGTAGCCTCGGTCGGTATCGCGGATGGCCCCGGCTCTCCACGTTGGGTCCACTCCGCACGCGTCGGCCAGGCTGGCGATGCCCAGCCCCAGGATGTCCACCGCGCGGACCGAGGTCTCGTGCACGAGGCGCGCCATCTCGTCACGCAGTTTCGGCACCGCCAGCGTGTAGAAGACCACACACGCCTCGTCCTTCGCGCCACGTATCACTCCTTGGAGCTGATCCCGCGACGCGATCTTGGGCAACCGCACGACGTGGAAGGTGTCCTCGGGGAACTGTGCGAGCGCGGCGCGAGCCACTGCGTCAGCCGTCTCGCCGACCGAGTCGGAGAGAACGTAGACGGACGGCTTCGGGTCGTGGGCCATAGCGGGATCTAGCCCGCCAGTGCGCCGATGTCCGCGAAGCGTACGAACAGCCCGACGAAGCGGTTGAGGATGCGCAGCCTGTTGTTCCGCAGCTTCTCGTCCTCGTCCATCACCAGGACATCGTCGAAGAAGGCGTCGATCGGGCCGCGCAGTCCGGCCAGCACGCTGAGGGCTTCGGGGTAGTCGCGCGCGTCGAGCGCGGCGCCCGCGCGGTCCTCCGCCTCGGCCAGGGCGTCGACCAGCGCCAGCTCCTGCGGCCCCATGATCAACCTGTCGGCGTCCGCGCCCAGCGAGTCGACCCGAAGGTTCTGCGCGCGCTTGAAGGCCGTCGACATGTCGTCGATGGCCTGACCGGCCGCGCGGAACTCGGTGAGCGCCTCGCACCGGGCGAGGGTGTCGGCGGGGTCGTCTCCGGCAACAGCGAGCACGGCCGCCACCGTGTCGTAGGCGTGGCCTCGGTCGCGCAAGAGACCTTCCATGCGGCCCACGAAGAACGACCTCACCTGGGCGCCGAGGCTGGACGGCTCCATGCCCTCCACCACGCCGTCATAGCCAGCGAGCGCGGCGCCGATCGCCTCGTCGAGCCGCAGGTTGAGACCGCCGTCGATGATGATGCCGAGTATGCTGATCGCGCCGCGCCGCAGGGCGTATGGATCGGCCGACCCCGTCGGTGCCAGGCCGATCGCGAAGATCCCGCACATGGTGTCGAGGCGGTCGGCCACCGATACGAGCTTGCCGGCGGCGGTTCGCGGCAGCATGTCGCCGGCTCCGCGCGGCAGGTAGTGCTCCTGAATGGCCTCGGCAACATCGGGCGTCTCCCCGGCCTCCAGCGCGTAGTAGCGCCCCATCACTCCCTGCAGGGAAGGAAACTCCACCACGACATGCGAAACGAGATCCGCCTTGGCCAGGTGCGCTGCACGCACCGCCTCGGCGGCAGACTCGGCTCCGACGTCTGCGAGCTCGGCCAACCGGGCCGTCAAGGACTCGACCCGGGCGACCTTGGCGCCAAGGCTGCCCAGCCGCTCCTGGAAGATGATCGAGTCCAGGCTCGAGACGAACTCCTCGATGGGCCGCTTGCGGTCCTCATCCCAGAAGAAGGCGGCGTCAGCCAGGCGCGCGCGGATGACGCGCTCGTGACCCGAGATGATCGCGTCCGTCAGCGCGGGATCGCCGTTGTGCGCGACAACGAACGCCGCGGCGAGGTCGCCGGCGGGCTTCTCCACCGGGAAGTAGCGCTGGTGAGAACCCATGGCCTCTTCCAGCACCTCGCGGGGGACCCGCAAGAAGGCGTCGTCGAACCTGCCCACGCCCACTGTGGGCCACTCGACGAGGTTCACCACCTCGGCGAACGTCCTGTCGGGGATCACGGTGGTGGCGCTCCCGGCACCCGCTGCGCTCTCGCCGCCGCCCGCGCCGCCGCCACCGCTGACAGCCGCGCCGCCGCCGCTGACAGCACCCTCCAGCGCCTCTCTCACCATCGCCGCACGTGCCTGCTGGTCGAAGACCACGAGCCCACGCTCCATCGCGCCGTCGTACGCACTGGCGGACTCGACGATGATGGGGTTGTCGGCGAGGAAGCGATGTCCCCAGGTGAGCCGGTCACCCTCCAGTCCGGCGAGCCTCACGGGCACCACTTCGTCTCCGAAGAGCGCCAGCAGCCAGCGCACCGGCCGAGAAAAGCGTGTCTCCCCGCTCCCCCAGCGCATCGATTTCGGCCACTCGAGCTGTCCCGCGATCGCGGCGAGAGTGTCAGGGAGGACCTGCGTTGCCGGTCCGCCCTGCTGCTCGATGACGGCGAAGACGTAGGTGCCGCCCTCGGCCTCGGCGGTCTCGAGATCGGACACCGCCACACCGCGGCTCCGCGCGAAGCCCTCGGCCGCCTTGGTGGGCGCTCCGTCGGGGCCGAACGCTGCGGCGACGGCCGGGCCTTTCACCCGCTCGACGCGGTCGGCCTGGCTCTCGGCCAGACCGGAGACCTTCAGCACCAGACGCCGGGGCGAGCCAAAGGCGGCCAACGACTCGTACT
>CAZWGV010000063.1:0-8979 GCA_964633595.1 uncultured Coriobacteriaceae bacterium
ATTGTACCAGCCGTCGCGACGGGGTCCGAAAGCGGGCCGGCGCAGGCGAACCGAGGTACACGTCCGCGCGTGAGCCCGCTTCGGTTCGTGCGAGGCGCCTACGCGCGGCCTCCCGCAAGCACCGCACACCAAACGACCACATGCACGTCATCCGCCGATATCGGCTCGCGCGGCTCGGGCTCAACGTACGGCTTCAAGTTCATCCGCCTCGCCAGCTCATCAAGCGATTCGACCTTCGATCGGCCGCTGGCCTCGTCGTCATCAACGATCGCGCGCACCAGCTGCTGGACGCGGGGACTGTGCGGTGCTTCCAGCATCTCGACAAGCCGATCCGCTCTCTCCCCCAGATGCGCGCCATGGGCTCGAACCACAGCAACCGCATCACGCATCGCCTTGGGGATGACCGGACGCAGGTTCGCGGGATCTGCGAGGTAATTCCAGCGGTCGACTATGTCCGATTGAGCGTGCTCCCAAGCGGTGAACGCGGCAGCGTAGATCTCGTCTGTGATGACGTTTGCGGGTGTCGGCATCGCATCGCCGGTGTCGGCGCGGCTAAGACACGTGAGTGTCTCCGACGAGATGCGCGGTCGCGACAAGCCCGTCTCTTCGTCCCCGTAGTGCTGGACACCCAGAGCGTCATCAAGCGCAACGTAGCGAAACCACCGTTCGCTTGAGCCCGATATGTGAGCGCAGAACACGATCGCGGACTCGCCCACGGCTGGCTTCACGAATGCGGCGCCGGAACCCCAAGGCAGAGCACCGAGCGCCTCCTTGTTGAGAGGGTCCCTGATGAAGTCCATCAGACGCCTGCGATACGCCTCGCCAGAAAGCGCGGACGCGCCACCGTCCTCAAACAGGCTGGCGTCCTCAGCCTGAAGTCGCGCGATCTCGTCGCGCGACTCTGTCAGGTTGACTTGGACTTCCTTGACCCCCGGCAGAACCTCTCGGACGCCCACGGCTGCCGCGGCCCGCTTGATCTTCCGCTGAAGCCGTTCCTCCAAGGCGAGCATGCCATCGAGCTCCGTCGCCGGGAAGAAGACCCTGATGAAGACCTCGGGGTGGTCGGAGCCGATGCGGTCGATACGGCCGTATCTCTGGACAAGCCGCATGGGATTCCAGGGCAGGTCGTAGTTGATGAGGTGGCGAGCCTGCTGCAGGTTCACGCCCTCCGCCAGAACGTCAGTTGTGATGACGAGGTCGAACAGGTCCTCGTCGTTCTCGCCACCCGCTGTCCGCGGCGCGAAGCCCGCAATCACCGCCGCCTGATGGGTCTTGTCAGATCCCGTCGCGGTCGCGATTCGGCCGCGGTAAGCCGCGAGGCGGTCATCGTGCTGGATGGCGAGCTGGAGCACGCCGTGAAGGTACTCGACGGTGTCCGCGTAGTAGCTGAACACCAGGACCTTGCGGTCGTCGCGGCGCCGGTACTCCGTGGCCCCGTCGCGCTCGGCCTCTGCGGCGATCGCCACGAGCTGCTCGATCAGCGCTTCTATCTTCGGGTCGGATGCATCGTCAGCAGCCCTCGCCTTGTCCCTGAGCTCGGAGAGCCGACGCGCATCAGCCTCGACAGCCGAGCGAAGCGCATGCATGTCGTAGTCGGACGTCGGCGTCACATGGCGCTGAGCCGTGTCATCATCGAGCGTCGCGACGAACTCCTCCATCTCGTCGCTGTCGGTCGCCATCCACTGCCGAAGGGCGTCACCCGTGATGACCCAGCCCTGGTCCATGGCCGAAAGGAAGACCTCGTGTGAGCGGATCATGGCGTCGATGGTTCGCTGGAAGGCATACCCGCTGGACTCGAAGCGCTTGAGCAGCATCGAGCGGAGCAGTCCGGCGTTCTGGCGCTCGTACTGCTCGCCTTGCCAGTCTTCGCCCTCATGGCCCTCCGTGTTCAGCTTCGCCTGCACCACGGAAGGCCTGAGGAACCGTGAAGGCACATATCGCGCGAACGTGAGTACTTCACCCGGCTCATCGAGGATGACGGTATCGAGCGAATCCGAGGACGCCCCAAGCGCGCACGCCAAGTCCGCGAAGAAGCCGGGGAGCACGTCCTCGAGACTGTAGTCCACCCGCCTCACGCGCGGCTTCGGGAACCGGATCTCCCTCGACTCGCCATCCGCCATCGTGATGCGCTCGCCTTGGTAGTGCTCCTTGATGAACTCGCGTGTGCGACGCACCGCGATCTTGTCCATCACGTCGAAGAGGTGCTCCGGCGAGAGATCATCGGGGTTCGTCGCCTGCGCCGCGTCGAAGTAACCCTTGAGCGAGAGGATGCCCGCGCTGGCGAACGCGGCGTCGTTGGTCACGAAGTAGCTGATGAGGGTGTAGATGTCGGAAAGCGAGTTGTTGACCGGCGTGGCGGTCATGAGCACGAGCTTCTTGGGCGACTTGCCTTCCAGTAGCGCTCGCATAGCATCCGCGCGGGCAGTCGAGGCGTTCCTGAGCGCGTGCGCCTCATCGACGATGACGACCGCATACGCATCGAGGTCCTGCAGGCGCGCCCGGGATGTACCTGCGATGTCCTGGTCCATGACGAGCTCGTCGTAGGACACGACATCTGCGGGGAGGTTGATCTTGGGGAGTGCGAGGAAGTCCTTCCACGTCTTGCGCAAGGCCGCTGGTACCACCACGAGCACCTTCTGACGGTTCTTGATCGCCGCCTCGTGGATGATCTCTGCGGCGATGTAGGTCTTGCCGAGGCCCACCTCGTCGGCGACGACGACCCCGGAGAGCGCTGCGAGGATGCGCTTGGCGCGCCACGCACCATCGCGCTGGAAGTCGGTCAGACCGAGGTCTGAGAGGTCGCGCTCCGCCATTTCCTGCTCGATGTCCGCACCGTAGAGCTCCCAGAGCATCTTGTAGAAGACGATGCGTGGATCATGCGGCTCCCAGCGCGCCTCGTAGAGCGCGGCGAGGTCGTACGGCTCAGACTCTTCCCACAGCTCGTTGAACCAGTCGAGCACCGTCTCGACGGTGTCAGGCTCGTACTGGCCGAGGTTGAGTTCACGGTTCTCCGAGAGACCGGCATGCGTGAAGTTGGATGAGCCGGCCAGTACGCCCTTGCCCACGGGCGCGTCGATGATGAAGCACTTGCCGTGCATGAAGCCGTTCGTGAAGCGCCTCACCTCTACGAGCGGGGTGCCGTCCTGAAGCTCCGACCGTAGCCAGTCCACGAGGGCCCGTGCGGTGCCATCCGAAGGCGCATCGAACCCGAGCAGGTTCCGGTCGTCTTCGATGGCACGGACATGCCCCTCCAGTGCGGCCTGAAGGACGGGATGCGTCCTCGAGCGCGCCCTTCGCGTGGCGAGTCGCTTCACCCGTGTGGCCTCAAGCGTGGGCTCGGCGCCGAGCAACAGCCGGGTCGGTCCTGCCTTGCGAAGAGCACCCGAGACCAAGCTGAACCCCGAGGGATTGAAGTATGCGCTGGAGATTGCCACGGGTGGTGGCGCCGACAGGTGTTCGGTCGCCTCCCCGACGAGCGCGTTGACGGCATCCGCGACGCGCTCGGCGGGGCGATCGCTTGTGGCGGGCCTGTTCGTGGCGAACTTCGGCTGGCCGACGCGATAGTTGCTCATGGAGTTCCGCCCTCCGTGACGTGCCCGTGCTCACGTGCAGGCGTCTCCCAACGCTCGTAGTGGGCGAGCACAGCCTCCAGCCGAGCTTCGTAGTCCCACCCACGATGGAATGTCTGGAACAGGATGTTCACATCCTGTCGGGAGAGCCCGTATAGGAGCGCCACGAGCGCGTCGAGCTCGGTGATCAGCGCAAACTGTTCGACTTCATCGAGGCGCATAGGTTCACCGATCGGTGTTCCGACCGCATCCTCGACCGAGGCAAGCCAGGTAGCGTATCGGTCATCGACGGCCGCAAGTCGTGCTGACACCTGGATGATGCGCCGGCGCAGGGGGTCTGATTCGGCAGGGCGGGGCATCGGGAAGGCGCCAAGCAAATCGAAGGTGACGTGCGTCTCGACGAAGCGTCGAGAGTACCAGTCGAACGGGATGCTCGACATGACACCAAGGAGATAGGCCTCATCTCCCCAAGAGCCGGAACGCCTGAGGAGATACGGCGAGTTGTGTACCAGAACGGAATCGCCGGGCAGTAGGCACGCAATGGTGGTCCGCTGATCGGTCGCTCGGGCGACATCCCTGAACGCGATTCGCGGAGACAGACACGGCAGCGTCTCCGGCGAACTCACGTCCATCCTCTGGAAGGCACTCGACGAGGTCCGCGCTTGCCGTTGACGCTTCTGCTGCAGGTGCTCCAGCACCGCGTCTCGCTTGGCGTATGCGTACGGGGGTCCAAAGTCGGGCTCCCATATGTTGAACGAGGCGCCAGCCAGTACTCGCATTTCACCCTTGGGTTCATCGAGGTCGAAATCGAAGAACTCCTTGTCGCCTGTAGCGTGGAGCTCCGCCACTGGCCGGAACTCGAAGTCCCCCAAGCCGTCGAACCGCGGCGCCTGACGCATCTTCGCGAACACGGCGGCGCTCTTAGCCGATGGCAGTAGCGGGAACGCAGCTCCGCTCGCCCAGGTCGCGAACTCCTCGGCCGCGATCGAAAGGGTGTCATCACGACCGGAGAGGTAGCCGTCGAGTGAGTGGAACGGGCCGACCAAAGTCACTACCCGCTCGTCCTCAGGCGCAGCCGCCTTCTCGACCGCGAGTAGGGCGATCGAGTAGCGTCCGTCCACGCCATCGAAGACCCATTGCCCCGTGTTGGTGAGCGTCGTTGCGCTGGCAAACGACCCTTTCGCCATGATCTCCTCGCGCCACTTGGAAGTCCCGGATCCGTTGAGCACGCTTCGCGGGAACACCACGCCAAAACGACCGCCAGGACTGACCAGATCCCAGTCGCGCCACGCGAATATCTTGTACAGGTCCGTATCCCCGGAGCCGATTCTACCGCCGCCCATCTTGAGCAACGCTGAACGTAGTGCGTCGACCGAAGCCACCTCGGCTTCGTACTCCCTTACCAGGTCCGGGCGCTCGCTCTTCAGTCGGGCGATCGCCTCGTTCTTCTCCTTCTGCGGCATGCCACGCAAGCCAGGAGCGTAGGCTCCCCACCAGATGTGCTCCTCAACCTTGACCTTCTCCCAGGGCGGATTGCCGAGAATGACTGAGAAGCCGGGGTTCTCTCGCAGGAAGACCTCGGGGAACAGATACGGGAAGTGTGCAGGCATCAGCCCATAGAGGATGTTGCGAGCATGGCGCCCCGAGTCCGTGTCAGCCTGAAGCGCAGCAATCGCCTCCTCTGGTGCGGTCGGCACGGCCAGCAGCCCCAATCGGACCGCTACCGCGACATCCATCAGAAGCTTGGCTTCTTCGGCTTCGGCAAGTGCCCGGCGGTGTTCTTCCGCAGCCTGTCTGACCTCCTGTTTTGTAGCCTCCGACGCGCGCGCCACCTTGAGCAGTGTCGCCTTGGACGCATCGAGAGCCGCCTCGATGGAGGACGAGAAGAGCGAGAACTGACCCGGCCGCGCTTGCGGGTCCAGTGCAGCGAGCGTCTCCTCGATGGTGCCGATACCGGTGAGCGAGTTCCCGTGCACAAGCCCATGGTCGAGCGATGACATCGGCAGGCCTGGCACGAACGTGTGGATCCAGATCGCTAGGCGCGCCAGCTCGACCGCGATGAGGTTGATGTCCAGCCCGTAGATGCAGCGACGGGCGATCTGGCGGCGCAGCAGAAGCGATGGCTCGATCTCGGCGAGAAGACCCTGCTCTTCCCCGAGCGCCTGCCGCGCGACGGATTCCAGGCGTGCCAGCTCATCAGACACAGCAGGCATGTGGTTTTCGGAAAGGAACGCCGAGAAGCGGGCTTCGATGCGGTCTATGGCTGCCACAAGAAAGTGTCCCGACCCCATCGCAAGGTCGGCGACACGGAAGTCGAAGAACGCTTCGGCCGCCTTGCTTCCGGTGTCATCCTCGACGATGAGCGCCTTCACTCTCTCAAGGTGCTCGGTGATGGCGGGCTCAAGCGCGGTGTCGAGCAGGTGCTCGACGGCAAATGACTTGGTGAAATACGAGCCGGTGCTCTTCCGCTGTCCTGACGCGTTATGGAAGTAGACGCCACCCGCCTCGACGACGATTTCGTCGCCCTCCTTGGCAGGCACGTACGTCTGCTGCCGATCGAGCGTGAGATCACTCGGCGCGATGGACAGACTTGATGCCAGCAATCCCTCGTAGATGGTGCCGAACTCGCGCACCGACAGTGAGCGGAAGTCGACCGGGCCGCGCCCGCCATCACCGTCCGCGTCCACGAGCATGGCCGATAGCGCGGGGCCTATCTCGGCGTTCGTCAGACCCAGCGCGGACACGGCAGCGCCGTCCGGGTGCGCGTCATCGGTGGCGAACAGGCCCCCGTTGTATGCGGGCACGTCCCACCTGGGCTCCCCCGAGTCGATGGCGTTCCAGACCTGGACGAGGTCTTCCCAGATGCTCGTGGATTCCGCGGAGAACACCTGCCCCGGGTCCTCGGCGAAGTCGCGTGCGTAAGTCTTCAGCGCGTTTCGCGTGTAGCGCGGGTTGCGCTCGAACGGCAGCAACCCTCGGTCCTCGGCGTAGGCCACGAACAACAGTCGGAACAGGATGATTAGCGTGCGGTGGTAGGCCGACTCGAGCTCGGCCTCGGTAGCAGCGCCCATGCGCGTGGCGACAGCGACCGCGAGGTCCGGGACGACGTCCTCGTAGATGCGGCCCCTTAGGCGTGCGCCCAGGTCGGTGGCGTAGATGGCGGAGTTACGCAAGATCTCATCGACACTCCCGCCCTTAGCGAGTGCCTCGGGCGACAAGAACAAGGTCAGATAGCCGGCGTCGGAGTCATCGAGCAGAGTGAGATCGAGCTCGACGTACGTCTCGGTCAGGCCCTTGCGCCCTACGCCGATGTCGGGATCGGCCGGGTAGAGGCGCACTTGGTTCCGGCGCAGAGCAATAACCCAGGGCAATCGTTCCTGCTGGGCCTGAGCGAGCGCGCGCGACACCGGAGAGACACCGCCGAAGCGCGGTGAGGTCCGATCGAAGCTCTCGACCTCTTCGAGCACGACCGCGATGGCTTGTTGCGTGGTCGCGTCTGAGAGCGCGAGCAGATTCGGGCCCTTCGACTCTATGGAGTAGCCCAGCGCGTCGAGCAACTCGCGCCCCGTCTTGCCAAGTAACGGGAATGACCGCTCGCGTGCGTCCTCCCAGTCGGACCGCTTCGGGACGCCGTCCTTGAGTTCGTGGGCGGCAAACAGGCCGGCGTTGATGATGCCGGCCGCAAGCCCTTCGCGGCTGACGGCGCCCAGAAGACGGTCAAGCGTGCGTACGGCTTGGTGGCGATTGGGCTCGCCGAGCGCGGCAGCCGCGATGCGCTCGACTCTGCCTATCGTGAGTCCTTGGATCGGGGCCGGATCGCCCTCGGTGCCGATGACGCTAGCGTGCGCAGCGCCGACAGCCGAATGGAGAACGACCAACAGAACGGGAGCGCCTCGGTTGGCGCGCAGTTTCCACAGCTTGCGGACGTCGTCAGCCTTTGGAGTAGCGGCGGCCGTGGCGATGGCGACTTCGAGCGGTCTATCGCCCTTGCCGAACAGCACCTCGATGGTGTCGAGGGCGGCCGGCGCACCGGGCGGCTTGGACCAGTCTATGGCTCGGGCATCCGATGAGTTCAGGAACCCACCATCGGCCATGAGGCGCATGCCCTCAGACAACTGCTCCCCCTTCTATCAAACGCCGCTGCGGCCGGCGGGTGCGCCCGTCTCAGAGTCCGCTCGAGCCCACCCGACATCCTACCGAAGCACGCCGACACTTGCTGGCGCATCCAGTCTAGCCGCATCCAAGATCGCCCATGGAGCTGGCGCCCCACGGCCCGAACGCTACGCGGCTTCGAGGTACTCCACGAGATCCACAACCCGATCGAGTGAGAGCTTTGTGGGATCGCCAAGCGACATAAAGGCGTGCAGGTTCCCGGGGTTCAGACCGAGATCCTTCGCCATCCTGTACCTGGTAACGCCCTTCTGTGATTCCAGCTCCAAGACGCGTTCGCGAACCTTGAGGCGAAGCTCCTTGTCTCGATTCGAAGCGTCACGTCTTACCACGTAGCTGTGCCAAACCTTGGAGTACTCGGGTCGCAGAGAACAGCCAGCGTCAGCCAGTTCGCTCTCTAGTCGGCCCGTCGATTGAAGGCGCACGAGTGCCTGGAGCTCCATCTGCAGCGCTCGCCGCCCCTCGAGCAGGCCGTCGAGCCTTCCGGCGCGACCTGTGGCCGCAGCCCACAGGAGTAGCGGCTCGACGAGCCTCGCCTCGGTCTCGGAGAGGGCCGTGAGCCTGGGCAGCGCAAGGGTGTCCTCGCCAGACAACGCCTTCACGTATGACCGGAGGAATCCTGGGAAGGTCAGACGTCGCATGGGCCGCACTCCTGTCGATACTCCCGGTAGTTGTGCAGGAACTGCCCATGGCGGCGATCGTTCATCTTGCTCTGCCGCATGTCCGCCACCACTTCGTCCAAGCGCTCCCAGTCCAGCATCTCCAGAACCTCGGGGCGTCGGACGTCTTGCGCATCGGAGTCTCGCTCCGAGTGGAGCTTGGACGCCACGACGTCCTCGAGTGATGCCGAGTAGCACTCGACGGCCATCGTCCCGAGATCTAGTGGGACGAGCCTGTCTTCAAGGTTGTAGGCGAAGTGGTCAAGGTACGCAGCGACACGACAGTTCATGTCGTACCGCGCCATCAGGCTCACCAACTCGCGCTGGACGTGCAGCACGTCGAGGTCGGCGGTCGACCGGGCAAGGCATCCAAGCAGGATCATCGCGCCACCGCCGACAAGCACGAGTCGAAACGTCTTGCCAGGGTAGAGCAAACCCACCGCGCGGTCGAACTCAACCAACCGGCCTTCGAGTTCTCGCCTCCCAAGTGCAAGCGGGCCCGACATGATCCTGTGCCTTTCAGTGACTTTGCAGAATACTATTCCGCAACATTCGTCTTGTCAAGACACCCAACCCGCGCC
>CAZWGV010000064.1:0-8738 GCA_964633595.1 uncultured Coriobacteriaceae bacterium
CAATGGTAGAGCGCCGGTCTCCAAAACCGGATGTTGGGGGTTCGAGTCCCTCCTGCCCTGCCAGCAGGACTGATAGGCGTCGCTTGTGGTCCGCGCGCAGTGTGAGGATCGGCAAGCGAAGTCTCGTGAGAATAGGTAGTCCGAGGATGGCGAAGGCTTCCAAGACTGAGACGGCGAAGGGTGGCGTATTGGAGCGGATAAGCTCCCGCGCCAAGGAACCCAGCGCCAAGACGCCCGCGAAAGCCCCCAAGGCCTCGAAGTCGGCTCCAAAGAGGCGCAACGTTGCTGTGCGTTTCGTCGCGTACATCGGTAATGTACGTTCCGAGTTGCGGCGGGTCGTTTGGCCCACTCGGACCGAGGTCGTGAACGCCAGCGCAGTCGTCATCGTCACGCTCATCTTCTTCACGCTCGTGACGGCCTTGGTGGACTACACCTCGGCGTTCATCTTCATCGACGTGCTCACCAACGCGGCTAGGTAGGGTCGGGCGATGGCGAAGAAGTGGTATGTCATCCACACCTACTCGGGCTACGAGAACAAGGTGAAGACCAATCTGCTGCATCGGATCGAGTCCATGGGCATGCAGGATCGGATCTTCGACGTCTTCATCCCGAAGGAGAGCGTCACGGACTTGAAGGCGGGCGGCCGCAAGGTCACTCAGGAGAAGAAGGTCTTCCCAGGCTACATCCTGGTCCAGATGGAACTCGACGACGACTCCTGGTACGTCGTGCGCAACACTCCCGGCGTAACCGGGTTCGTGGGTGCCCAGGCGAAGCCCGTCGCGCTATCCCGGGCCGAGGTGGACAGGGTACGAAAGCGCGTCTCGGCCAGCGCTAAGCCCAAGACCATGACCGAGTTCGGCGAGGGAATGGCTGTCAAGGTGACCGCTGGCCCGCTCGCGGACTTCGACGGCGTGGTGTCCGAGGTCAACGCTGACCAGGGCAAGGTCAAGGTCATGGTCTCCATTTTCGGGAGGGAAACGCCGGTCGAACTCGGTTTCGACCAAGTGGCGAAGTTGTAGCAGGACATCTGTTGGGAGCAAGCTCTCGCTCGCGGCGTAGTGAGCTTCGGATGGACTAGCAGACGGAACAGGGGCGCGGCGTTCACGCGGGCTCCGACACGAAGGACGTGAACCAAGCGATGGCGAAGAAGATAGCCGGGTACATCAAGCTCCAGATCCCCGCAGGTCAAGCCAATCCGGCTCCGCCAGTGGGTCCCGCCCTCGGGCAGCACCAGGTGAACATCATGCAGTTCTGCCAGGCCTTCAATGCCGCCACGCAGGACAAGTCGGGGACCATCATCCCGGTCGAGATCACTGTGTACGAAGACAGATCATTCGACTTCGTGACCAAGACGCCTCCGGCGGCTGTGCTGCTGAGGCAAGCCGCCGGCGTAGAGGCTGGCTCCGGGGAACCCAACCGGACGAAGGTAGGCCAGGTGACCAAGGCGCAGGTTCGAGAGATCGCCGAGACGAAGATGCCTGACCTGAACGCGAACGACGTCGACGCGGCGATGCGCATCATCGAGGGAACCGCGCGGTCGATGGGGATAACCGTCGAGAGCTAGCTCATGGCCGGGGGTTCGATGTTTGGGCGCACGCGGATGCGCCGCATATGTGGGAGGGCGACGTACGCCCGAATACCACTAGGAGGAAAGATGAAGAGAGGCAAGCGCTACGCTGCGGCGGTCACCCTATTCGACAAGGGTGCCCTGCATTCGCCGGCCGAGGCTGTCCGGCTCGCGAAGGAAATGGCTACTGCCAGGTTCGACGAGACCGTGGAGGCACACTTCCGCCTCGGGATCGACACGCGTCAGGCTGACCAGCAGGTTCGGGGGAGCGTCGTGTTGCCTCACGGGACCGGCAAGACGGTCAGAGTGGCCGTGTTTGCCCAGGGTGAGAAGGTCCGCGAAGCCGAGGAGGCTGGCGCCGACGTCGTAGGCGCCGATGAGCTCGTGGAGCGGATCCAGAGCGGCTTCCTCGACTTCGACGCGACGGTCGCGACGCCCGACATGATGTCCAAGGTGGGCAAGCTGGGCAAGATTTTGGGAACGCGAGGACTGATGCCCAACCCCAAACTCGGCACCGTCACCGTGGACGTCGGTCGCGTGGTCCGCGAACTCAAGGGCGGCAAGGTCGAGTACCGCGCTGACAAGTTCGGGATCGCTCACGTGGGTATTGGGAAGGCTTCCTTCGACGAGGAGTTGCTGCTCGAGAACTACTCGGCCGTGCTGGAAGAGCTGATGCGCTCCAAGCCCTCGGCATCCAAGGGACGCTTCCTGAAGAGCGTCACTCTGACGACAACGATGGGCCCGGGGATCAAAGTCGATCCAGCGCGGACACGCGCAACGGCCGACGAGGGCTGAGGGGCGTCGCGCCACCAACCCTTGCGCCGTATACGCCGCGTGTGCATAATGACCGACGCGAACTACAAGTGAGGATATCGCCGCCGAAGAAGGCCGGTGCCTGGAGTGTCCAGGCTTAAACGACCCGGAAGGTCGGCCCGCTAAGGTGGATGCCAGCAGAGTTCAGTCTCGCCAAATGGCGTGCTCTCTCAGCGGCCTCCGCTTCCAGCGGGGGCCGTTCTTGTTGACGAGTTGCGCTCCTGGCGCCCGGCTTCGGTCGAGTCGCCAGAGCAGTGAGCGATCCCTTGCGTCGAAAGGAGGGGAGTAGGTGCCGACACCTCAAAAGGAAGCGATGGTCGCGGAGATACGCGAGAGGTTCGTGCATGCTTCGGCCGTCATACTAGCGGACTACCGCGGGCTGAACGTCAAAGAGATGCAGCAGCTTAGAGCGGCGCTGCGCGATGCGGGAGGCGATCTCAAGGTCTACAAGAACTCGCTCACCGAGATAGCCGTGCGCGAACTGGCTCTGGCTCCGATGAACGAGTATCTCGAGGGACCGACAGCCCTGGTCTTCGCCGCAGACGATCCAATCTCGCCCGCGAAGGCGATGATGGCGTTCGCCAAGGAGCACACTGCGCTCGAGGTCAAGGGTGGTCTTTTCGAGGACAGCCTTCTGGACGCTGCCGGGGTCAAGGCGTTTGCCGCACTGCCGTCCAGGGAGGAGCTCGTGGCGAAGCTGCTGGGGACGATGCTGAATCCAGCCGCTGGTCTGGTGAGGACTCTGAACGGCCCAGCGGAAGCCTTCGCACGCGTCATGAACTCCATCGCAGGCCAGAAAGCTCAGGCCGCCTAGATCGGTCCAAGACAGTGGAAGCCACGTCCGGCGGAATGAGACCGCCTGGCGAGAAGGAATGGAGAGACTCAAGATGGCTGTCACCAAGGAAGATATCATCGAGGCGATCAAGGAGATGCCTGCCCTTCAGCTATCCGAGCTGGTAAAGGAGCTGGAGGAGATCTTCGGCGTATCGGCCGCAGCGCCCGTAGCCGTCGCGGCCGCCGGTGTCCCCGGTGGCGGTGCGGCTGAGGCTGTCGCGGAGGAGAAGAGCAGCTTCGACGTCGTGATCGCGTCGGCTGGAGACAAGAAGATCCAGGTCATCAAGGTCGTTCGGGAACTCACGAGCCTGGGCCTCAAGGAGGCCAAGGACGTTGTCGACAACGCGCCGAAGCCCGTGCTTGAAGGCGTTGACAAGGAGAAGGCCGAGGAGGCCAAGGCTAAGCTCGAGGAAGCCGGGGCGACTGTCGAGTTGGCCTGACAGCGAACCCTGGAGCTCGAGGTCTTGAGCGCGCTCTGGGTGCGGCGGGCCGGGTTTCGACCCGGGCCGCCGCATTCGTTCGTGACCGCTGGCCCGTCTATTGACTCGCGACTGGACAAGAAGTACTTTAACAGTTTGCGACTCCCTTCAGCAGCCCGACGCCCCGAAGGAGGATACGCCCTGTGGCGAGCCACACAGGTTCCCCTCTGATCGATGCCGGTCTCCGCAAACGCCGCACATTCGCCTCCATACCTGAGATCCTCGAAGTTCCCAACCTCATAGCCATCCAAAGGGACAGCATCGACTGGCTCCTCAGCGATGGGCTGAGGGAGACGTTCAAGGACATCTCGCCGATCGAGGACTTCACCGGTTCGATGATGGTCGAGTTCGGCGACCACGAGTTCGGCGACCCCAAGTACTCCGTCGAGGAGTGCAAGGACAAGGACATGTCCTACCAGGCACCGCTCTTCGTGGAAGTCCGGTTCACCAACAAGGAGACCGGCGAGATCAAAGAGCAACAGGTCTTCATGGGCGACTTCCCGCTCATGACGGATCGCGGCACCTTCATCATCAACGGGACGGAGCGGGTCGTGGTGTCCCAGCTCGTCAGGTCGCCCGGGGTTTACTACTCGGAGGACCGGGACAAGCGTACGGACAAGTCGATCTTGTCCGGTAAGATCATACCTTCGCGCGGTGCCTGGCTGGAACTCGAGACTGACGCGCGAGACGTCGTGTCCGTCCGAGTGGACCGCAAGCGCAAGCAGCCCGCCACGGTGTTGCTGCGCGCGCTCGGGATCGCCGAGGAGAGGGACGATATCCTCGAGCTGTTCGGCGGAGCCGAGTGCATGGTCAAGACGCTCGAGCGTGATGCGACCACCACTCGGGACGAAGCTCTGGTGGAGATCTACAAGAGACTACGTCCTGGAGAGCCCCCCACCGTGGAGAGCGCCAGGTCGCTGCTCGAGGGCATGTTCTTCAATCCTCAGCGCTATGATCTTGCGCGCGTCGGGCGCTACAAGGTGAACAAGAAGCTGGGTCTCTCGGTGGCCGAGGGGCAGCTCACCCTCGTCAACGAGGATGTGCTCGAGTTCGTCCGCTACTTCGTCGGTCTTTGGGCCGGCGAGCCCGATCGCAACGTCGACGACATCGACCACTTCGGCAATCGGCGTGTCCGCAGCGTGGGCGAGCTCATCCAGAACCAGTTCCGCATCGGGCTGGCTCGCATGGAGCGCGTGGTGCGCGAGAGGATGAGCACGCAGGACGTCGAGGAGATAACCCCGCAAAGCCTCGTGAACATCAGGCCGATCGTCGCCGCCATCAAGGAGTTCTTCGGCTCGAGCCAGCTCTCCCAGTTCATGGACCAGACCAACCCGCTCGCGGGGCTGACCCACAAGCGACGCATATCCGCGCTTGGTCCAGGCGGTCTTTCTAGGGAGCGGGCTGGTTTCGAGGTCCGAGACGTGCACTCGAGCCACTATGGCCGCATGTGCCCGGTCGAGACGCCCGAAGGTCCGAACATCGGACTCATAGGCTCTCTGGCCTGCTATGCGAGGGTCAACCGGTACGGCTTCATCGAAACCCCCTATCGGCGTGTGGAGAAGGGTAAGGTCTCGCTCGACAAGAGCGGCATCATCTTCATGACGGCCGACGAGGAGGAGCGCCACATCATCGCGCAGGCGAACGAGGCCTTCGATCCCAAGACCGGGAAGTTCCTCGACAAGCGCGTGCTCTGCCGCCTCAAGGGCGGAGAGACAGAGGAAGTGGACGCGAAGGTCGTCGAGTTCATCGACGTGTCCACGAAGCAGATGATCTCCGTGGCCACCGGACTCATCCCGTTCCTGGAGCACGACGACGCCAACCGGGCGCTGATGGGTGCGAACATGCAGCGCCAGGCGGTGCCGCTCTTGCAGCCTGCCGCACCCCTCGTGGGTACCGGCCTGGAGCATCGCGCGGTCGTCGACACTGGTGAGATTGTGCTGGCTCGCCGTCCGGGTGTGGTCGAGTACGCTGACGGCTCCCGCATCGAGATACGTGCCAAGGATGGTTCTCTGGACGAGTATCGCCTCCCCAAGTTCCAGCGTTCGAACCAGGGGACCTGCATTAACCATCGCCCGGTCGTTTTTGAGGGCACGAAGGTGCGCGAGGGCAGCGTCCTGGCCGACGGCCCGTCGACGGATGAGGGCGAACTCGCGCTCGGGCAGAATCTGCTCGTGGCCTTCATGCCCTGGGAGGGATACAACTACGAGGACGCGATCATCCTTTCCGAGCGGATAGTCAAGGAAGACATGCTCACGTCCATCCACATCGAGGCTCACGAGGTGGATGCGCGCGACACCAAGCTCGGCCCCGAGGAGATCACGAGGGAGATCCCGAACATCGGTGAGGACATGCTCGCCGATCTCGACGAGGACGGCATCATCCGCATCGGCGCCGAGGTCGGCCCCGGCGACATCCTCGTCGGCAAGGTCACACCCAAGGGCGAAACGGAGCTCACCGCCGAGGAGCGCCTGTTGCGCGCCATCTTCGGAGAGAAGGCCCGCGAGGTGCGGGATACGTCACTAAAGGTCCCGCACGGCGAGACCGGTCGCGTGATGGCGGTCCGCAAGTTCTCGCGTGATGCCGGGGATGACCTGCCGCCTGGCGTCAACGAGCTGGTGCGTGTGTATGTAGCACAGAAGAGGCGCATCTCCGAGGGTGACAAGCTCGCCGGTCGGCACGGCAACAAGGGTGTCATCGCGAAGATACTGCCGGTTGAGGACATGCCGTTCCTTTCGGACGGCACGCCGGTCGACGTCATCCTGAATCCTCTAGGCGTCCCGTCTCGGATGAACATGGGGCAGCTCATGGAGACGCACATGGGCTGGGCTGCCCAGCACGGCTGGTCGGACGAGACCAAGCAGACCTCGCCGGTCGAGGGACCCGTCTTCGTGGCCTCCCCGGTGTTCGATGGTGCCTCGGAGGAGGAGATCGGGCAGGTGCTCGATGCCGCCGGACGCAATCTCCGCGCACGGCATACCCAGCGCTATGGGAAGCCGAAGGTCAACGACGCGTTCGTGCCCGTTGTGAGCAACGTTGGCAAGACGGCGCTCTTCGACGGGCGCTCAGGTGAGCCTTTCCGTGAGCCGGTGACCGTCGGCTACATCTACATGCTGAAGCTACTGCACCTGGTCGACGACAAGATCCACGCCCGCTCGACCGGACCGTACTCGCTGATCACCCAGCAGCCGCTGGGCGGTAAGGCGCAGTTCGGCGGGCAGCGTTTCGGTGAGATGGAGGTGTGGGCGCTGTACGCTTACGGTTCTGCGTACGTGCTCCAGGAGATGCTCACGATCAAGTCGGACGACGTCATAGGACGCGTCAAGGCGTACGAAGCGATCGTGAAGGGCGAGAGCATACCCGAGCCCGGTATCCCGGAGTCCTTCAAGGTGCTCATGAAGGAGATGCAGTCCCTCTGTCTAGACGTTGAGATCCTCGGCGAGAGCGGTGAGGAGATCGCCCTCAAGGACGAGGAAGAGGACATCTACAAGCGCGCCGAGGACTTGGGGCTCGATCTGGCAGGGATAGCCGAGGGGGTTGCCGACGGCGAGGAGATGCCCTCGCTCGAGGAGCTGATCGCGAGTGACGTGGCCGAGCTGGGCGCGTCGCTCGATTCGGATGATCCGGATTAGACGGGAGTCGCTCGAATTCCGGCGTTCCGTGGTCGGCTTGATCGGCCGCCCAGGGGCGGGGGCTACACACCGAGGAGGCATGCGTTGCTCGACGTCGATGTCAACAACTTCGACAGGCTGAGGATAGGGCTCGCTAGCTCGGAGCTCATAAGGCAGTGGTCTCGGGGCGAGGTGAAGAAGCCAGAGACCATCAACTACCGCACCCTCAAGCCCGAGAAGGACGGCTTGTTCTGCGAGAAGATCTTCGGTCCGACAAAGGACTGGGAGTGCTACTGCGGCAAGTACAAGAGAGTCCGCTTCAAGGGCATCATCTGTGAGCGGTGCGGAGTGGAGGTCACTCGGGCCAAGGTCCGCCGTGATCGGATGGGACACATCGAGCTGGCCGCCTCTGTCTCGCACATCTGGTACTTCAAGGGCGTCCCAAGCCGCCTAGGCTACCTGCTGGATATCACTCCCAAGGATCTGGAGAAGGTTCTGTACTTTGCAGCGTCGATCGTCACCTCCATCAACGAGGACGATCGCGAGGCCGATCTCGACATGCTCGAGGAGGAGCTGGAAGCCGACATCGTCGGGCTTGACGCTGAGAAGACGGAAGAGGTCGACGCGATCGAGGCCGAGCGCGACCGGATCGTCGCCATCGCCAAGGGCGAGATCGAGCCCGAGGAGGGGGACGCGCTCGCGGGCGAGATGTCGCCTGAGGAGCGCGCGAAGAAGGCGACGAAAGAAGCCGAGCGCGACATCAAGGATCTGGACGAGGAGTATGAAGAGCGTCGCGAGCTGCTCAAAGAGACGTTCGAGACCTTCAAAAGGCTCACGGTCAAGTCGCTCATCCCCGACGAGACCCTCTACCGAGAGCTGAAGCTCCGCTACGGCAACTACTTCAGGGGCGGGATGGGTGCGGAGGCGGTCAAGGACCTTCTCCAGCAGATAGACCTGGACGAGCTGTACTCGGAGCTGCGGCAGCAGGTCAACGAGGGCAAGGGCCAGAAGCGTCACAAGGCCTTGAAGCGGCTCAAGGTTGTTGCTGCGCTTCGCCAGTCCGGGAACCGGCCTGAGTGCATGATCCTCGATGCGGTCCCCGTGATCCCGCCGGATCTGCGTCCCATGGTGCAGCTGGACGGCGGACGGTTTGCAACGAGCGACCTGAACGACCTCTACCGGCGCGTGATAAACCGCAACAACAGGCTGAAGCGCCTGCTGGATCTGGGTGCGCCTGAGATTATCGTCAACAACGAGAAGCGTATGCTGCAAGAGGCGGTCGACGCGCTGTTCGACAACGGCCGTCGAGGCAGGCCGGTGACAGGCCCCGGCAATCGTCCTTTGAAGTCGCTCGCTGATATGCTCAAGGGCAAGCAGGGCCGTTTTCGGCAGAACCTGCTCGGCAAGCGCGTGGACTATTCTGGCCGTTCTGTGATC
>CAZWGV010000065.1:0-8498 GCA_964633595.1 uncultured Coriobacteriaceae bacterium
TGACTCGATTCGCCACCTTGACGGGCCACTGGGGCCATGCTACCCTCATGCAAATAACCCCCCGGGGGGGATCAGATGACTCCAGAGGCGCCCTCGCAACTGCCACCTTCTCCAGGCACGCTCCTCGTCCTCGCGACGTACGGGCTTGAGATCGTAGAGGTCGGCGGGACGATCGCTCGCCATGTCCAGGCCGGAGGCCGCGCTCGCGCCACGGTCACCCTGGCCAGGCCGGAAGCCCGGGACCAGATCGCACGGGCGGCGGAGATCCTGGGCGCGTCGTTGCAGTTCATGGATTTCTCGATGGGCTCGGTCGCCCCGGACGTCGAGGCCAAGAAGCGGTTCGTCCGGGTCATCCGCGAGACCCGCCCCGACGTTCTCATCACCCAGGATCCCGAGCACTCCTTCCACGACCTCGATCCCGACCGTCGCCAGGCCATGATCCTGTACCTGGAAGCGATGGCGCTTGCCGGGCGCGACTATGCGCCCGAGCAGTTGACCGAACTGCGTCCGCATCCAATCCCAACGATCTACTACATGGCCCCCGAGCGACCCAACTGCGTCGTGGACATCACCGATGTGATCGACCTCAAGGAGCGGGCGCTGGCGGAACTACGCAGCCAGCACGCGTTCAGCGCACGCATGATGCGCCAGCGACTCCCGGCCCCGGTGCTCGCAAGGATTGCCGGTGTTGACGCAGAATCGGATGAGGAGTCGCTCGGTCTCGCGATGCACCGCCGGATGGATCAGGCGTTTCATCTCTACCATGGCCTGATGAGCCATTCCGCCCGCGCCGTGTTCGCGGAGCCATTCAGGCGAGAGGGCCTGTTCACGCTTCCCCATCTCGTACGCTAGGGCGGCGCAGGGCAATCATGGACCCTGCCGCTGGGGTACGAAGACGGTGTTGCTCAAGGACAGAGGGAGGTGGAGAGATGCGCACCATCGTCCATGCCGTCATCGCGCTCGCGCTGGTTCTGACGGTCACGCAGCCGTCTGTTGGGCAGTCTGGGCCGCTGCGGATCGCGATCCACCGGGACGAGGGATCGCTCAACCCGTACACGTACCAGTCCGGCTATCCCGGATGGAACATAATGACGCTCGTCTACGAGCCGCTGTTCACCCCGGATGCCGACAACATCCCGAGGCCGTGGTTGGTTCGCCGGTACACGATCAGCCCCGACGGCAGGACGTGGACCTTCACCCTGCACTCCAACATCAAGTGGCACGACGGGCGGCCGCTCACCGCAGATGACGTGAAGTTCACCTACGAGTATGTCCGCAAGTACGCCCACTCACGCTGGACGCCGCAGGTGAGGGCCATCGAGAGCATCGAGACCTCAGGGGCAACCGGCCTGACCATCCGCCTGGGCGCGCCCTCCAGCGGCTTCGCGGCGCAGCCCTTGGCCGACTTGCCCATACTGCCCCGGCACATCTGGGAGAACGTGCCCGAGCCCCGGCGGTTCAACGACATGATCGGCAGCGGCCCCTATCGCGTGGCGGAGATCCGGGAGGGGCAGTTCTACCGGCTCGTGGCCAACGACGCCTACTTCGCCGGCCGTCCCAAGATCCGCGAGATCGTCCTGCCGATCATCCGTGACGCCACGGTTACCTTCACGGCGCTCAAGGCGGGCGAGATCGACACGACCAGCAGGGCTCTCTCTCCAGAGGTGGTGGGTGAGTTCGAGAAGGCCGCCGGGATAAGGGTCGCCAGGGGAGCCGGGTACGCCACCACGCTGCTGCAGTTCAACTACGAGCACCCACTCCTCAGGGACGTCCGCCTGCGCCGGGCGATCGCCAATGCCATAAACACGCGGCTGATGGTGCGGCTCCTACTGCTCGGCTACGGCGTGGTCGGCAGCCCGGGCTACATCCATCCCGACTCGCCCTTCTACAATCCGGCCGTGACCTTCACGGCCAGCAAGACGACGGCGGTTCAACTGCTCAACGAGGCGGGCTACGTGGATCGCAACCGTGATGGAGTCCGCGACGCTCCAGACGGCACTCCCCTGCGATTCACGTTGTTGACGCTCGCCGGCAACCCCATACGGATCCGCGCGGCCGATCTTATCCGTACATGGCTGCGGGATCTTGGGATTGAGGCCAGCGTTGTCGCCCAGGAGGACGCCAGCATAATCGCCCAGGTCTGGCCCGACTTCGACACCTGCAAGGGCCGCCGGTTCGACATGGCTGTCTTTGGGTGGTCGGCCCCAGTGATGAACCGGACGACGGTCCTGCGCGACCTGTTCCACTCGGACTGCCGGCTCGGCACGATCAATATCGGCGGCTACAAGAACCCTGAGATCGACCGATTGGGCTCCGATCTGGCCGCGACCGCCCAGCCGGAGCGGCAGAAGCAGATCCTGTTCGAGATGCAGAAGATCGTGGCCGCCGAGGTGCCGATACACGTGCTGTTCTACCAGGACGGTGTCTATGCCTATCGCGCAGAGCGTCACGACGCTTGGGTCTATCAGAAGGGTCAAGGGATAGTGAACAAGCTGTCGTTCATCAATCCCCCGAAGCCCTGACCCGGCGACCCCGGCGAAAGAGGACCGCGCCGAATGTGGCGTTTCTTCGCAGCCCGGGGAGCGCAGTACCTTCTTGTAGTCGCGCTCACGGTCGTGCTGAACTTCGCGCTGCCCAGGATGATGCCGGGCAGCCCAATGGTCTTCCTCGCCGGTGAGGACGTCGGGTTTCTGTCGCCTGAGCAGCGCCACCAGCTGTACTCCATGTACGGGCTCGACCAGCCGCAGTGGAGACAGTTCCTCACATACGCGGCAAACCTGGCGCGCGGTCAGCTCGGGTATTCGTTTCAGCGGGGCCGGCCGATAGCGCACATGATCGGCGAGCGGCTGCCGTACACGCTCCTGCTCGTGGGCATGGCGCTCGTTCTTGCGACGCTCGTCGGCACGTTCATGGGCGCCATGGCGGCGTGGCGGCGTGGAAGCGCCCTAGACTTGGGCACGCTCGGCGTCGCCATGCTCTTCGAATCGGTCCCCTCCTTCTGGCTGGGGATGATCTTCATCGCGGTCTTCGCCGCGGGGCTGGGCTGGTTTCCGATCTTCGGTGCATGCACCGCCGGGGTTGCGCTGACGGGATGGCCACTCCTGGTGGATCGCGCGCGGCACATCGCGCTGCCTCTGGCAACCCTGACGATCATCACCATCCCCGGCACCTACCTGATCATGCGCTACTCCATGCTTTCCGTGCTCGGCGAGCAGTACATCGCCACCGCCCGCGCCAAGGGCGCCCCTGAGCGCACGGTGCTGCGTCGCCACGCCGTACGCAACGCCCTCCTTCCCGTGGCAACCGTATTCATGCTTAATCTGGGCTTTATCGCAAGCGGAGCGACGATAGTGGAGACCGTCTTCTCCTATCCGGGGATAGGCCGCCTCCTCTACGAGGCCGTGCTGAACCGCGACTACCCCGTGATCCAGGGTACGTTCTTCATGATCACCGTCTGCGTAATCGCCGCCAACATCCTCGCTGACCTGCTCTACCCTTTGATCGACCCGAGGGTGCGCCAGAGGTGAGGGTAGCCGCGCTCTCCGCCTCCCAGACGGGCGCCAGCCGCCGGCGCGCGCTTGGGCCGGTGGGATGGATCGGCCTAGTCCTACTTGTGGCCCTGACCAGCGCCGCGCTCCTGGCGCCCCTGATCAGCCCGTATGACCCGGAGGAGACGGTGGCCGACCCGTTCCAGCCGCCGAGCCGCAGTCACTTACTGGGGACTAACGACATAGGCCAGGACATCTTAAGCGAGCTCATCCACGGCGCCCGGATCTCTCTGGCCATAGGATTCCTGGCCGCCAGCATCGCCGTCAGCATTGGCACAGCCGTGGGCGTGACCGCCGGGTTTCTAGGTGGATGGACCGAGATGGTGCTGATGCGGGCGGTGGACCTAGTTCTCGTCATCCCATTCCTGCCGCTGATGATACTGCTGGCGGCGTACCTGGGACCCAGCTACTGGAATATCATTATCGTCATCGGGATCCTTGTCTGGGCCCGCCCTGCAAGGGTTGTCCGCTCCCAGGTCCTTTCCGTTAGGTGTTTGGACTATGTGGAGGCGGCGCTGGCGCTGGGCAGCCGACCGGCACGCGTGATGCTGCGCCATGTCCTGCCCGCCGTGCTCCCATTGTCCCTTGCGCAGTTCATCCTGGCTGCGAGCAACTCGATTCTCATTGAGGCCGCGCTTTCGTTCCTGGGGCTGGGCGATCCCACGGCCAAGAGCTGGGGGTCAATGCTGTTCTACGCGCAGGCGCGCAGCGCGTTCCTAAGCGGGGCCTGGGTGTGGTGGGTGCTACCCCCGGGGGTCCTGATCACCGCGGCGACCCTTGGATTCGCGTTCGTCGGGTACTCGCTCGAGGAGGTACTCAATCCGAGGATGCGGCGCGGAGGCGGTGCCTGCTGATGGGCGGGCCCCGCGGGGCCCGCTACCAGAGCGACCCGAAACAAGCCAGCCCTGCAAGGGCACATTCGAGGAGGGATACAGATGCACGAAGGTGACCACAGCATCCTGGACGACGAGCACGAACACAAGCGCCACGTCGGCGGGAAGCACCCGCACTCGCACCACCATGAGCCCGGGCGTCGCGCCGATCCCTCGCGGGTCATCGCCGGGCTCATCGTAGCCGCGGCGGTAGTGATGTTCGTGGTCTGGCGGTTCATCTAGCACAGCGGTCCGGATCCGCGCGATGCGCCTTCGCCAAGGCTCAAGAGAGGTCCTGGTAGATCCAGTGAGAGGGGGAACCCAGATTGGCACCCAAACGCTACACCCACATCCGCACATCCACGCTCGAGGCCTTTCAGCACGCGAGGGATGACTACTGGTACCGGCCGGTTGTCTTCGGCAAGAACCTATTCACCTATGTCGCCTATGTCCCCCCCGGAGGTAGCATGCCTCCCCACGGCCACGAGGAGGACCCCTACGAACTCTCGCTGGTCATGTTGCAGGGGGAACTGCAGATCATGCTCGACGGCGACACGTTCACCGCTTCGGCGGGCGACGCGATCCACGTCGAGCCGACCGTATCGCTCGGGGTGCACAACCTGACCGCTCGCACGGCTGCTTTCGTTCTCACGTTCAACCCTCCACCGCCGTCCATCACGTCGATAGAGGCGGTGCGGGAGAGGTACCAGAAGCGCGGGAGCGGCATCAAAGAGGCCGCCGAGATCAACGCCCTAACAGGGTCCGGGCAGGCACAGGTCTAGACGGTCCACGGCGCGCCCGACCGAATGCCCGTTTGACATGCGCACGATCCCAGGCTACGATAGACGCGTATCCCCCTGGGGGGGATACGCCCGGGGCCTTCTGTGACCGACGAGACCCGCGCCCGGAGGCGGCGATGCACGAGGGTGACCATTCAATCCTGAGCGAAGACAACGACTCCGGTCGGCACAGTGGTGCCTGCCTGACCCGTGGGGCCGATGCCCCTGGGCTCGCAGCAGCCACAGCGACCCTTCGGGCAGGTCGCATCGAGCCATCGGCAGCCGCATCGCCCCCTAGGGCTGTTCCCTTCTGGGGACTGGGCTGGGCGTTGTGGCGCCGGGCGCTGCTGCCCGGGGGACTGCTTGTGTTGATCCTCGTTGCCCTGGTTCCCGGGATAGACTCTCGGGCGGGGTTCGACGTCGCCGTCATAGCGATGCTGGTCGGCGGAGCAGCGATCGGATACCCCACGTTGGCCACCTTGCTGGATCGGCGCAGGATCACAGCCGGGACGCTCGTTCTGATCGCAATCGTCGGATCTGCCTACATCGGCGAGTACATGGCCGCGGCGGTCGTGGCGCTCATGATGCTGGTCGGCGAGTTCCTGGAGGAGATCACACTGCAGCGGACCCGAAACGCCGTGCGCGATCTGGTGCGCCTGGCACCCGACGTCGCAACGGTCGAGCGGGACGGCATATGGACCGAGCTGCCGCTGCGCGAGGTAAGGATGGAGGATCGCGTCCTTGTGCGTCCCGGTGACCGTGTACCCGTGGATGGCACTATCATCTCAGGGGAGGCCTCTCTGAACGAGGCCTCGATCACGGGCGAGTCGATGCCCGTGGACAAAGCCGCGGGGGAGACGGTCTTCGCAGGCACGACAAGCCTGGCCGGGGCGCTCGTTGTGAGGGCTGACCGCATCGGCCAGGAAACGACCCTGGGCCGCATCATACAGATCGTCCGGTCGGCCCAGGAGAACAAGGGGGCCACCCAGAAGGTGGCCGACCGCTTCGCGGCCCACTTCACGCCGGCAATCCTCCTCATCGCGGTGGCAGTCTGGTTGATCACCCGTGACCCATTCCGCGTTATGGCAGTGCTTGTCATAGCGTGTCCCTGCGCCCTGGTGCTCGCGACCCCGACCGCTGTCGTTGCGAGCGTCGGCAACGCGGCGCGAAGAGGAGGGCTCATTAAGGGTGGGGTTGCGCTCGAGGCGGCTGGGCAGGTGAGCGCAGTCGCGTTCGACAAGACGGGCACGCTCACGCAGGGCCACCCTGCGCTGGTGGCCGTCGAGCCACTGGGCGGAAGGAGCGCCCGAGAGGTCCTCCAGATGGCCGCCGTGGCCGAAGCCCTCTCCGAGCATCCTCTTGGGAGGGCGGTGGTCGATCACGCCCGCACCGCCGGGCTGGATCCGCCCGACCCGGAGAGCTTCTCGATGACCTTCGGCCGCGGGGTCGAGGCCACCTGGGGCGGGCACACGATAGAGGTGGGCAATCAGCGTGTGCTGACCGACGGAGATCACGCCGTTGCAGCGCTGTTGTCGCAGGAGCGCCAGGGGCGAACCGCGCTGGTGGTGCGCGTCGACGGTGAGTCGTGGGGGGTCATCGCCCTGGCCGACGCCGTGCGGCCGAACTCCCGGGCCGTGGTCGGGCATCTCAAGGCCATGGGGATCCGGCGAGTGGTGATGCTTACAGGGGACCATGACGTCACGGCCCAGGCAATAGCCGCTGAAGTTGGCATCGCTGAGGTCCACGCGGGGCTGCTGCCAGACCAGAAGCTGGACGTGATCCGGGAGCTCCAGGCGGACGGCGAGGCCGTAGCCATGATTGGTGATGGTGTCAACGATGCCCCGGCGCTTGCCCTCGCCAGCGTGGGGGTAGCGATGGGAGCGGCGGGGACCGACGTGGCGCTCGAGTCGGCTGACATAGCGCTGATGGGTGACGACCTGTCGCTGATCCCGGAGATCCTGGCCCTCTCCCGGCGGGCCACCGCTATCATCCGGCAGAACATCTGGGGCTTTGCAGTGGTGGTGAACGTGGTGGGTGTGGCTTTGGCAGGTAGCGGCCTTCTGTCGCCGATCGGCGCCGCCATCGTCCACAACGTGGCGTCGCTGTTCGTTGTGATCAACTCTAGCCGGCTGCTGACCTTTCGGCTCGGACGGGTCGGCCCTGGCGAGAAGGTCATTCCCACTCCGCATCCCGTGGGGGAGACGTAGCACTCCCCGGATCCTGGCCGCAGCCTCCCTCTGCCCCTCTAGTACGGCCGTCTGCCCGAGCAGGCCTAGCCGATGAACCGATCGAGGGCGTCCTTCAGCTCCCTCACGGCCGATGCGACGTTTCCCCGGTTGTGTGCCTCGACCACGCAATGCTCAAGGTGGTCCTCCAGGAGGACCCGGGCCGCCTGGTCGAGCGCGGCACGTGCCGCCGCCACCTGGATCAACACCTCGGGGCAGGGCCTACCCTCGGATACCATGCTGCGGATCGCCCTGACGTGGCCCTCCAGGCGCGCGAGCCGGTTTGCAACCTGCTTGGTCTTCGTGTGTGGCATCTCGGCCTCCCTCCGCATAGAGCAGGGCTCCGGCCAAGCTGTCGCCGTCCTGTTACCCGGCGGCGTGCTGTGAGCCGCCAGCGGCGCGCCGACCCGATCGGTCGGGCGTCGGCAGTATACCACCGGGCCGGGCAGACGGCCAGACTCGTCTCGTTCCGGCACGCGTCAGGGCCCTGGCAGTTGCGCCTTTCCACGACGAGGCCTCGCTCTCCGGGGTTCCGACCGAGTGAGGTACCGAGCGCCCGTGCGAGCAGCTCTCCCGCGGGCCTGATAAGCCCCACGCGGACCGTGGATTTGGGCAGGCAGCTTGGCGCAGACGCAGTCCTCACGGCTGCCATCATCCAGCTGCTGGTGGAGATAGAACGCGATCCAGATACTCGATGTCAGCAGCTGGCCTATCCTCTTATTAGATGACGAACTTGGGTGTCATCTAGCGGACACCCTACGTTCGGCGATGAGGTGTGACCTGCAGGCCGTTGCCCTGCGGCTGATAGGCAGGTAGAAAGGGTAGCGTCAAGAGTCCTGTGTGCTTCCCCTCCATAGAGGGCGCTCCTGCCAGTGTTGAATGAGGTGATGCGCGACGGCAAAGGCGATGCGGTCGCAGCTGGCGTCATATAGGTGAAGCAGGCCACGGCGCGAGGGGTGGTGGGATAGACAGGGAGGACGGATGGACGGAGGCGGCCGTGGTGTGGGGCGCGCAGGTAGTGGATCAGCTCCTCGTGCATGCGGTTCTGCATCAGGAGCTTGAGGGTTCGCTGGG
>CAZWGV010000066.1:0-7594 GCA_964633595.1 uncultured Coriobacteriaceae bacterium
CGTGTATCATGTCTCGCCGTGGACGCAGACTCCCTCTCCCGCGCGGCCCAACTGGGCGTCACAGCCTTCGTCGTAGCGCTCACGGGCGCGATGGCTCCAGGACCGTTCCTCACGCTCACAATCGCTGAAACGGTCCGCCGAGGACGCGTTCCCGCCCTCCTCCTGCTCGTCGGCCACGCGCTGCTCGAGGGCGTGCTGTTGCTGGGTTTCGCCTTCGGACTTCAGGCGTTCCTCCGGAGACCAGCAGTGGAGACTGCCATCTCGGTCGTCGGGGGAGGATTCCTGCTGTGGATGGGCACCTCCCTGCTACTGGGCGCGGCGCGAGGTACCGTAGTCCCGCGCTCGGACACCCCGGCTCGGACGAGCCGACTCGGTCCCATCGCGTCAGGCGCGGCAGTCAGCCTCTCGAACCCGTACTGGACCATATGGTGGGCGACGATCGGCGTGAAGCTCGCCTCGGACGGCCTGGCGATCGGACCACTGGGGGTCGCCGCGTTCTTCGTCGGGCACCAGGCAGCGGATGTTGCCTGGTACGGCGGAGTCGTGATGGCAGTATCGAGCGGCAGACGCCTGATGTCTGACCGAGCCTACCGGTTCATCATCGGCGGGTGCGCCGCGTTCCTTGTGGTCCTGGGCGGCGCGTTCGCCATCTCCGGCCTGAACTGAGGTCGTCTGGGCACTTCGGCAACGCGCGCTCCATGGCGAATGCCGGCAACATGACAACGCCCGCCGACGGAATCGGCGGGCGGGTCTGTGTCCTGGTGGAGCCAAGGGGGATCGAACCCCTGACCTCATGGCTGCCAGCCATGCGCTCTCCCAGCTGAGCTATGGCCCCACGCTCTGGGTGCCCATCGAGGGCACACCGCAGTATAGCAGCCGATTCGGGCCGGTCAAGCATGCCGAGGAGACCTCCTGCACTCCCCGTGTCACCTCACACCCCACCACCGTCGACCTCCTCCACCAGCGGTGCCGGCGGACCCTCGAGAGCGGGCTCCAGCACTACCTCCTCACCCTTGCGGGCCCGCGACACCGCTGCTAGCTCGGAGGCGCTCATCCCTCCCAACACCAGCACCGCTCCAGCCAACCCCCGTGCACCTAGCACGTCGCCCGCCCAAAGCCATCCGAACAGGCCTCCGAAGGCGGGCTCGCTAACTAGTATCAGCGCGGTTCGGGTCGGTGAGATATGCCGCTGCGCCAGCGTCTGCACCCAGAAAGCGACAGCCGACGCCAGCACGCCAGTGATGAGCAGCGCAACCCAGACACCGGCGTCTGAGGGCACACCCGGCCGCTCGGCCACCGCAGACACCAAAGTGCAGACGACAGCGACCGTCGCCAGCTGGACAAGCGTCAACGCGGCAGGGTCGTGCCGCCTGCCGACCCCACCGAGCACGATCATGTGCACCGAGTAGGCCAGAGCGCACGCCAGCACCCTGGAGTCCCCCGCGCTCCAACCCTCCGGCCCAGCCCCGGTCAGCAGCCAGAGTCCGCCCACCGCCACTCCGCCGGCCAAGAGCGATGCTCCCGTAGGCAATCGGCGCAGCACTACCGCTTGGAGGATCGGGGTCATCACTACGAACATCCCAGTGATGAACGCCGCTCTCGACGCGGTGGTGCCCGCTAGCCCCCAAGTCTGGAAGACGTACCCTGCGGTCAGCATCGACCCCGCGAGCAGGCCCACTCGCAGCGTCTCCCCATGCGCACCGGCCAGAGCACGAGGTGCCATCAGCACGAATGCCACTAGCGCTATCGCGAACCTCCACCCGAGGAACGCGAAGATCGGGTAGCGCGAGATCGCGTCCTTGACCATAACGAATGTCGCGCCCCAGACGGCAGCGACCGCTATGAGAGCGACGGCGATCCAGTAGCGACGAGCAACCCCAGTCACGCCTCGGCTTCCTCGGGTTCGCCGTCACTCGCAGACTCCCCCTCGAGTCCCGACCCCCCAGCCGCCTCGTCGGCGCTTCCCTCAGAGCGAGCCTCCACAGCGGGAGAAGCATTCACGACGTGGGCGGGCAGTTCCACTCTGGGCGCCTCGGACCACAGGCGCTCCAAGCGGTAGAAGTCTCGCTCCTCGGGCTGGAAGACGTGGACGACAACATCGCCGAAGTCAAGCAGGATCCAACGGGCCTCCTGCTCGCCCTCGCTGCCCACCAGCCGCTTCCCCTCGGCCTTGAGCTTCGCCTCTACCTCCTCCGCGATGGTCTTCACGTGTCGGTCGGTGTTGCCCGTGGCAAGGACAAAGTAGTCCGTGACGACGAGCAAGTCCCCAACCCCCAGTACCATGACATCGATGGCCTTCTTCTCGGCGGCGGCCTCGGCCGCCAGCACCGCGCAAGTCTCGGGATCCAGAGCTGCTCCTCTCGTCTGCTTCACCAGATGCCACTACCCCGCATCGCTACCCGTCCTTCGGTTTGGGCGCGAAGTCCTTGCCGACTATGACGATCACGTCGACGATCTGCTGACGCGACTCCTTGCGGGTTACCAGTCCCACCCCGAGCGCGCTCTTCACCCTGTCGCCCACAGAGTCATCCCCGTGCTGCACGATCACCTGCGTCTTCGGATAGTCGAAACGATCGGCGTTGCGCGTGTCGATCACCCTGTAGCCGTGCTCGATGAGCCTCTGGGCGGCCGTGCCCGCGACTCCAGGTACTCCTGATCCGTTGTAGACGATCACCCGGACCGGCTGCTTCTCGGGTGTTACCTCTACCCCCCACCACGCCTTAAGGAGATCGGCGATCTTATCCCTCTGCGGCTCGAAGTACGTCTCGTCACCGAGGCTTATCGGGATTACCGGGAGCGAGACCAGGCCCACATCGCGCGAGGGAGCCTTCTGCATTGCCGAGCGAAGCCGCTCCCTCTCGCCCGCCTCAAGATCGGAGGACTCAGCCGCGTCGATCAGCCCTGCTGCGCTCTGGTTCTCCAAAGCCGAGCGATACACCGTCTGCTCCACCACCACGTGCCTCTCGAAGGGCACGCCAAAGTAGTTCGAGACGGCCGCCTCCGAGACATCCGGCCCGGCTCTCAGGCTCTCGCCCACCCGCTCGAATCCCTGCCCGGGTACCTCCATGAAGGCTCCAGCCGGGATGGCGATGCCCCAGACCCTCTCCTCATCGGGCTCGACCTTGAGCGCGAGAAAGCCCACGGCGCTCGCCCCTTCCACACCGATCACCAGCAGGTTGTTGCGGGCGATCTCCGACCTTCCCTCCGGCGTTGCACGTCCGGCGGCGACTCGCTTGGCACTCCACCGGGCCACTCCGTTGACTGCCGACGCGAGGACGATCACTGCCAATACTGCAACTGCGAGCAAGCCCAGCGTCCTAAGAAGGCTCTTGCCGAGGGCTAATGCGCGCGCGCGGGCAACAGCAGCGTGGCCAGTGACTCGGCTTCGCACCTCTTCAAGCTTGACTGCCTTGCGCGCCTGGCGCGCAACTTTGGAGCCCCGGCGCGAGGACCGGTAGCCGGTCGGCATCGCCGCGTGTCTGGCGTCGCGCCCTCCCCGGCCCCCTCGGCCACGGCGAGCATTGCTCTTCCGCCGCCTTGGAGGACGTTTCGTGCTCATCGGACCTGCCGTCCGCTGACGATGCCGTTCCAGGCCCGCACCGTGTCTGGGTGGATCTGCAAACGCCTGGCTGCGAGGCTCGCCAGCGTGGCTGCGTAGGCTCGCTCATACAGCACATCGAGCGATACCCGCCCGACCGCGCCACGCAACGCCTTCACGCCCGGGTACCTGCGCGCGGGTTCGATCATGTCCGCGACGTACACCGTCTTCTCAAGGTCTTGAGCATGCTCGGATCCCAGAGTGTGGCCGCCCACCGCGGCGAGCACCTCTTCGGGCAGCCAGGGGTACTTCTCGGCCAGCTCGGCACGAGCCACGCGCGCATGCAGCAGGTACGGCACGGACCTGTCCACTGTGGTCACCGGGAGTCCCAGACGCTCGGCCTGGCGCAACAGCTGCTCGTCGCTGTCATCCCTGCACCAGTCGTGGAGCAGGCCCGCCAGAGCCGCTGCCCCCTCATGGATCGAGTATGCCGAGGCCACCATCGTCGCAGTCTCGGATACACGCACACTGTGCGCGAACGAGGTCTCGCTCAGCCTTGCGCGCAAGTCCTCGCGTAATTCCTCCAGCGACCAGCGCCGTTCGTCAGACGCCTGAGGCATAAAGGCCCGTCTTTCGAATGTATGCGGCCACACCCTCCGGCAACAGATAGCGGATGGGAAGGTTCGCGGCCACGCGCCGACGAATGTCCGTTGAGGATATCGCGAGAGCCGGCACCTCCATGTACTCCACTCGGGCCTTCTTGAGGAGATCCTTCTCCTCCTCTGACGGTTGCGCGAATTCGTACCCGGGACGGGTCGCGGCGATGAACGTGCATAGATCGGCAACGCGTTCGGGGTCTTTCCAGGTGAGGATCTCCCACACGGCATCGGCCCCCGTGATGAAGAAGATCTCAGTCTGACCGCCGTGACGAGCACGCATGGCTTCGAGCGTTTCGACGGTGTAGGTGAGGCCCGGACGATCCACCTCCATGCGGGAGACTTCGAAGTCCGGATTCGACGAGGTCGCGATGACCGCCATCAGGTAGCGATGTTCAGCAGTGGTAACCTCGCGATCGACCTTCGCCGCCGGCCGCCCCGTCGGCATGAAGACAACTCTGTCCAGGTTGAACTGGACAAGAGCCTCCTCGGCCGTTACCAGGTGGCCGTAGTGGATGGGATCGAACGTCCCGCCCATTATGCCTAGCCGGAATTTCTTCCTCACGTGCGGGTCTGGCCGCTCCCCATCGCTTGCCATTTGGTCGAGGTCAGAGCCGCGAGCCCCATCGGCCCGCGGGCATGCAGCTTCTGCGTGGAAATACCTATCTCAGCACCCAACCCGAACTCGCCACCGTCAGTGAAGCGGGTCGAGGCATTGACGTAAACTGCGGCAGCGTCCACTTCGTTCAGGAACCGGATAGCAGCCGAGTAGTCCCCGGTCACTATGGCCTCGCTGTGCTTGGTGCCGTAGTGGTTGACGTGGGCTATCGCATCATCCAGACCGTTGACAACCTTACACGCGATCTTGAGATCGAGGTACTCGGTCCCCCAATCCTCCTCTGAAGCGGACTCGATGCGAGTGATCGCCCCGAGTGCGCGAGTCTTCTCGTCCCCGTACACAGTGACCCCTTCGCCCTCAAGGGCCCGCAGCACACGGGGCAGCACATCCTTGTGGATGCTCTCATCGACCAGCAAGGTTTCTGCGGCGTTGCACACGCCCGGCCTCTGGCACTTTGCGTTCACTGCTATGCGCTCGGCCATGACGGGATCCGCGCCTTCATGAACGTAGACGTGGCAGTTCCCCACACCTGTCTCGATCACGGGTACCTTGGCGTTCTCGACTACGCTCTTGATGAGCCCTGCACCGCCCCGAGGGATCAGCACGTCCACGAAGCCGTGAGCCTCCATCAGCTCGGTGGCAGCCTCGCGATCTGTGGACTCAACCGATTGGATGCAAGTGGCAGGCAGGCCGGCGCCCTCTGCGGCAGAGCAAAGCACCCTTGTGAGCGCCACGTTCGACACTACCGCCAGGGAGCCACCGCGCAGTATCACGGCGTTGCCTGTCTTCACGCACAGACCCGCGGCGTCAGCAGTCACATTCGGCCTCGCCTCGTAGATCATGGCGACCACGCCCAGCGGTACACGGACCTGCGTGAGCGCGATGCCGTTGGGCAAGGTGTGACCCGTCACGACTTCTCCGATGGGATCTGGCTGGAGGGATAGGTCCTTCAGCGCCTCAGCCATGCCCTTCAGGCGTGCCGGATCCAACATTAGGCGATCGAGCAGTGCGGTCGCGACGTTCCTCTCGCGCGCCGCCGCCATGTCGCGCTCGTTCGCCTCGAGTATCTCGTCTTGCCTGGACTGGAGCGCGTGCGCCATCGCCAGCAGTGCGCGGTTGCGCTGTCCGCTCGACGTAACGCCGAGTATCCCGGCAGCTCGCCTGGCGTTCTGGCATAGGACGGTCACTTCCGACATCACGCGGTCCTTTCCGCTGAGGCCGGACACGTGCCGGCCGGACTGACGTTCACAGGATCGCCAGGCTGTCGCGGTGAACGACCTCTTCGCCACCGTAACCTGGCAGAAGATCGTGGATCTCGGTCGTCCGGAGCCCTCTGACCCTCTCGACATCCACCGACGACATCCCGGTCAGACCCCTCGCGATGACGGCACCGGTCCGGTCTTTCAGAAGGATCGTATCGCCCGCATCAAACTGCCCCGTTACCTCCAGCACACCGGCCGGGAGCAGGCTCTTGCCACGCAACAGTAGGGCATCCTTCGCGCCATCGTCAACGACGACAGCGCCGCTGGGACGCTGCCCAAGAGCGATCCAAAGCTTGCGGCCCTTGAGCGTCCCGCCGCCGCCCGCGAACCGCGTCCCCACCGGCTCATCGGCTACCGCGTCGAGAACCACCTTCTCGCGACGACCGTCGCACAGAACCATCGGGATCCCGGCTTTCATGAGCACCTTGGCGGCCTCTATCTTGGTGGCCATACCTCCCGAGCCCACCGTCGAGCCTGGGCCGCCGGCGGCGGCTACAAGATCCTCTGTGAGTTCGCCCACGTGCTCCAGAAGGCTGGCGGTGACATCGCTCCTCGGATCTGCCGAGTACAGGCCCTCCGTGTCGGTTAACATCACCACAAGGTCGGCCTTGATCATCACGGCCACTAGGGCCGCCAGCGTGTCGTTGTCCCCGAAGCGGATCTCCTCGACGGCCGTCGTGTCGTTCTCGTTCACGATGGGCACAACATCCATCTCGAGCAGGCGCTCCAGGGTATCGCGAGCGTGAAGGTACTGTTGCCGATGAGACGTGTCGTGCCGGCTCACCAGCACCTGACCGACGTGCGAGCCATGTGCCTCGAAGAACTCCGCGTAGAGGTCGATGATCTTGACCTGGCCGACTGCGGCAGCCGCCTGCAACGCGGGCATCTGATCGGGCCTGCTCTGCATCCCAAGCGCTTCGATACCGGCCGCGATGGCTCCAGACGTGACGACCACTACCCTGCTGCCGGCGCCCCGGACAGCCGCCAACTGCTCGACCAGCTCTTCGATGTAGCGCCTGTCCAGTCGGCCATCGGGCCCGGTCAGGGTCGCGCTGCCCACCTTGACCACGACCCGCTTGTATACACTCACTCGTCCGGCCCCTCTCTTCCCTCATGATCGGACTCCCCCGTCAGGGAGAACTCGAACGCGCGACCTGCGATGATCACCTCGTCACCAGTCCGCGCGCCTGCCTCGAGAAGAGCTCGCTCAACACCGGCCCGCTCGAGGCGCATCTGGAGGTAGGCCACGGCTTCTTCGTTGTTGGTGTCCGTCATGACAACCATACGCTCGATAGTCCTGCCGCGCACGACCCAACCACCACCTTCGCGCTCGACCGTGAGGCCACCGCCACCGGCGCTCTTCGGGCCGAACACGGCGGGCGCCTGCTCGGTGGGCAGCGCCGCGTCCGTTCTCAGCCGATGCACACGCTCGCCTAGCGCCAATATGAACCCATCCATCCCCGTCCCAGTGAGGGCTGATACCTCGTGGTACTCGACCTCACGCGTTTCGCAGGCAGCC
>CAZWGV010000067.1:0-3803 GCA_964633595.1 uncultured Coriobacteriaceae bacterium
ATGGCGTCATGATCGTCAACCGTGAGTTCAGTGGCATGACGCCATCCGGCATGAAGTTCAGCACGCTCGCCGGCACGATCGGCGGTGGCCTTCAGATGCCGGGCTTCACGGGCATCGGACGCAACTACATAGTGAGCAAGAAGTTTCTCTCCGCGGAAGGCGGCCTCGCACGCGTCGTGTGGATGACTTCGGAGCTCAAGAAGGCTTTGGCCGCCCCGCTGGCGGCCCGTGCCGAGGAGCTGGGCATGCCGGGCCTCATCGACATGATCGCCGACGAGACGGTCTGCGAGACAGAGGAGGAGGTTCTCGCATACGTCACCGAGAAAGGTCACCCGGTTCTCTCGATGCAGCCACTGATGTAGTCGGCTCGACAAAGACGAGGAGCGGTCATGACCATAGCCGGGCTCGACACTTCAAGCAGCTGCCGAAGACCAACTGCGGTGACTGCGGTGTGCCCACGTGTCTGGCGTTCGCGATGAAGCTAGCGCAGGGGCAGACCGAACTCTCGCAGTGTCCGCACATATCCGATGCGGCAGGTCGAGGGGGCGCCGACGTGCTCGACATCAACCTGGGACCCGCGACCAAGGGCGGCCATGACATGATGGAGTATGTGGTGACTACGGTGCAGCGGGTCGTGCCGAACACCCGCTCGCCAAGACGTATGACGCCGAGACCATCGGGCTCGCGATGACCGAGGCAGGCATCAGCCGGGACGCCAACGAGCGTGTTGTGGCGGCAAGCGAGATCATGGCCGCGATGATGGAGTTTTGCGTGCCGCTGGACCGGCTGTACCTCGATCCGCTCCTGCTTCCTTTCGGCGTGGCGCAGCGGCAGGCGATGGAGGCCATGGAAGCCGTCGCGATGTTCAAGCAGCTCAACCAGCCGCCGCTCAAGAAGGTTGTGGGTCTTTCGAACATCTATGACGGCTGCCTGGAGGCTGCGAAACCCCGCTTGCCGCCGCGTTCCCCACACTGCCAATCCCGGCGGGTCTCGACGCGGCGATCACGGATCCCAACGACGCGCTGCAGATGGCTGTCGCGAACCAGGACGAGGCCGCGCTTCGCGCCGACGACACCATCGCGAAGTCGCTTCCGGTGCCGAGGAACGAGATTTCGTACTGTGACTCTTACCTGGACTGAGCTTCTCGAATCGCTGGATGTGAGACTGTGAACAACGGATGTGCGTGTGCTGATACGAGGGTGAACCGCCAGGTTGATCTGGCACTTCTAGAGCCGGTGCTAGAGCGATACGTGGAAGATCTTGGCGCACTGATCCCGGTACTTCAGGAGACGCAAGGACTCTTCGGCTACTTGCCAAAGAGCGCGCTGCGCAAGATCGCCTCCAAGCGCGGAGTCCCTCTGTCCCATGTATACGGGGTGGCGACGTTCTACGCGCAGTTTCATCTGCGTCCCCGCGGCGAGAGCGTCGTGCGCATCTGCCATGGCACTGCATGCCATGTGCGCGGCGCGCCCGACGTAATGCGGGTCGTCTCCGAAGAACTCGGTGTTAGGGTCGGCGAGACGACCGAGGACTTGGCGTTCACAGTGGAGTCGGTGGCATGCGTCGGCTGCTGCGGCCTCGCGCCCTTGATGCTCGTGGACGACTGCACGTATGGACAGCTTGATGTCGCCAAGACGCGCAATATCGTCACACGGCTCCGTGAGGAGGCCGTAGCGGCCCGTGACGACGCGGGTGGGGCCGACGACCCCGTCGTCGCTGAGAATGTTGCCACCAAGGAGGACGCTTCGTGATGCCGAAAGCGCCAGTAGAACTCAAGACCTCCGAAGGCACTACGACCATTCGTGTGTGTGCCGGCTCCGGCTGCGTGATGAATGGCTCGCTTGTCGTAGCCGACCGTTTCGAGAGCGTCATCAAGGACGCTGGTCTCGACGACCGCGTGCGGGTCGTGCGCACAGGTTGTCATGGGCTGTGCGAGCGTGGCCCCGTGGTGGTGGTGGACGATGAGGGCATCTTCTACCCGAATGTGACCGAGGAGACGGCGTCGCGGATCGTCGAGCGGCTTGCCGAGGACGGCGGGTGCGTCGAGGAGTGTCTCTTCCGCGAGTCGAAGGACTCCGACCCCATCCCCCGCTACGCGGACATCCCCTTCAATACCAGGCAACAGCGTACCGTGCTGCGCAACTGCGGACTCATAGACCCTGAGAGCATCGACGACGCGCTCGCGCACGGCGCGTACGCAGGACTCCGTCGCGCGCTCGCCGAGCTTGGGCCAGACGTGGTGATCGAGGAGGTGAAAGCATCCGGCCTGCGTGGCCGAGGAGGTGCTGGCTTCCCGACCGGGAGTAAGTGGCGTTTCACGCGGGATGCCCCTGGCGATGTCAAGTACGTGATCTGCAACGCGGACGAGGGCGATCCGGGCGCGTTCATGGATCGTGCCATCGTCGAGGGCGACCCGCACGCGGTTCTCGAGGGCATGGCGGTCGCCGCGTACGCGATAGGCGCGCGCGAAGGCTACGTGTACGTACGTGCCGAGTACCCGCTCGCCGTACGCCGCTTGCGTATCGCCATCGACCAGGCACGCGAACGCGGTTTTCTAGGCGAGAACATCCTCGGCTCGGGTTTCGCCTTCGACGTGGGCATAAAGGAGGGCGCAGGCGCGTTCGTCTGTGGAGAGGGGACCGCGCTGATCGCGTCCGTTGAGGGCAATCGGGGAATGCCGCGCGTCCGGCCTCCTCGCACAACCGTCTCAGGACTCTGGGGCAAGCCTACCTGCATCAACAATGTCGAGACGTTCGCGAACATCGGCTGGATCATCTGCAACGGCGCTGACGCGTACGCCGCCGTCGGGAGCGATACGAGCAAAGGCACGAAGGTGTTCGCGCTCACTGGCCATGTGCGCTATAGCGGTCTCGTCGAGGTGCCGATGGGCGTAACCGTCCGTGAACTCGTCTTCGACATCGGGGGCGGCTGTCCAGACGGCCGCCAATGCAGGGCGGTGCAGATCGGCGGCCCATCGGGTGGCTGTCTGCCGATCGAGTGTCTGGATACTCCCATCGAGTATGAGGCACTCGCCGACGCCGGGGCGATGGTCGGCTCCGGCAGCCTGGTAGTCATGGACGAGAAGACGTGCATGGTCGGCATCGCCCGCTACTTTCTCTCGTTCACGCAAGACGAATCGTGCGGCAAGTGCGTGCCGTGCCGTATTGGTACGAAACGCATGCTCGAACTGGTTACGCGCATCACGGAAGGGCATGGCGAAGAGGGCGACATCGAGGTTCTTGAGCGCCTCGCCATCGATGTCAAACGCGCGTCGCTCTGCGGCTTAGGCAAGACCGCTCCCAATCCTGTGTTGACGACCATCCACTACTTCCGCGAGGAGTACGAAGAACACATCCGCGAGCAGCGGTGCCGCGCAGGCGCGTGCACCGCTCTGTCGCGCTACGTCGTCAAGGAGGATCTCTGCCGAGGATGCGGCGTATGCAAGAAGCACTGCCCTGCCGATGCGATATGGGGTGAGCTCAAGGAAGTGCACGTCATAAGCCAAGATCTCTGCATAAAGTGCGGGATCTGCACGGAGCACTGCTCGTTCGACGCGATCGAGCGAGCGTAGATTATCGAAGGAATCCGGCCGACGCGCCGGCACAGGGAGCTATGAGGGAAGGAACCGCAGATGCAGGTCAGGGACATAATGACCGCCAGGGTCGTCGCGATGCCGCGAGACGCTACGGTCACCGAGGCTGCGCGCAGGATGCGCGATGAGAAAGTGGGCTCAGTGCTGGTCGTGGAGGACGACAAGCTGGTCGGTATTCTCACCGACCGGCAGATCACTCACTCGGTGATCG
>CAZWGV010000067.1:3903-6938 GCA_964633595.1 uncultured Coriobacteriaceae bacterium
GACGACAAGCTGGTCGGTATTCTCACCGACCGGCAGATCACTCACTCGGTGATCGCTGACGGCCGCGATCCGCGTGAGGTCGCAATCGGAGACGTCATGCACGAAGAGTTCGTCCCCCTTGAGCCCGACATGGACCTTCGGCAAGCCATGCGCCTCCAGCGCGAGCTGGCGATGCGGCGCCTTCCAGTGGTTCAGGACGGTAGGCCCGTCGGTATCGTCTCGGTTTCCGACATCGCGGCCTTCGTGCGCGAAGCCGTCGACACCATACTCGTTGAGGGTACGGTCCGAGCGCGCCGCCGCGGCGAGAAGTAGTGCAAGGAGCCCATATACGTGAGACGACCGACCGAAGAGCAAGGAGCTCACGTGAGACCGACTGACACACAGCCCATCACACTCACGGTAGACGGCCGCGAGATCACCGCGCGTGCGAACGCGACCGTGCTGGAGGCGTGCCGTGAGAGCGGTATCCGCATACCCGCGCTCTGCCACGACCCGCGCCTCAAGCCCTACGGCGCGTGCCGACTGTGCGTGGTCAAGATCGATGGCATGCGCGGTTTTCCGACATCGTGCACGACTCCCGCAGCCGAAGGAATGCATGTCACTACCAACAGCCCCGAGGTGGTCGAGCTTCGGCGTTCCGTGGTCGAGTTGCTGCTATCCGACCACAATCTTCGCTGTCTGTCATGCGACTCGGCGGGTGCGTGCGCGCTGCAGGACGTGGCGTACGAACTCGGCATCGAGGAGTCTCCGTATCACGGCGAGCGCCATCGCGTGCGAGAGAGCACGGAAGGTGACAGGCTCATCCTGCGCGACTATACCAAGTGCATTTCGTGTGGACGATGCGTCCGTATCTGCCATGAGGTGCAGGGTTGCGACGTGTACGCATTCACCGACCGCGGTTACGAGGCGATGCCGAACACTCCGTACGCGTCGTCCCTTGAGGACGCGGGCTGTGAGTTCTGCGGCCAATGCGTCTCGACATGCCCTGTGGGCGCGCTCACTGACCGCATCAGCCGTTATCGCGGACGTACGTGGGAGACCACCACCATCGAATCGAAGTGCGGGTACTGTGGCGTGGGCTGTACCATCGCGTTCCGTGTCAAGGACGGCCGCGTCATCGGTGCGCGAGCGCCCCTGGACCGTGGCGTGAATCGTGGCAACCTGTGCGCCAAGGGCCGTTACGGCTGGGGCTTCGTGCACGATTCGAATCGCCTCACCGCGCCGTTGGTGCGCAAGGACGGCAAGCTCGTCGAAACCACGTGGGAAGAGGCGATCTCGCTTGTAGCCGACAACCTCGCCCGTATCCGCGACGAGCATGGTTCTGACGCCGTTGCGGGTTTGGCGAGCGCGAGGTGCACGAACGAGGAGAACTACCTATTCCAGAAGCTGCTGCGAGCGGCGATAGGTACGCATAACGTCGACCACTGCGCCCGGCTTTGACACAGCTCCACGGTGACCGGTCTGGTCGCCTCGTTCGGGAGCGGCGCGATGACGAATTCGATTGCGGACCTCGGTGAGGCCGACGTCATCCTCGTGATAGGCTCCAACACCACGGAGGCGCACCCGATCATCGGCATCGAACTCAAGAAGGCTGCTCGCCTCGGAACGCGCATCATCGTGATCGACCCGCGGCGCATCCGGCTCGCTGACCACGCTGAGCGTTGGCTGCGCATCCAGCCGGGCACCAACGCGGCGCTCTTCAACGCGATGGCGCGCGTCATCATCGAGGAGGGTCTCACGAACGACGAGTTCATCGCTGAGCGCACCGAAGGCTTCGAGGAGCTGCGCGAACACGTGATGACCGTCGATGTCGTGCAGGCCGCCGCCACGACCGGCATCTCCGCCGAGGAGATCCGCGAGGTCGCGCGTGCGTACGCAACCGCCGAGCGCGCTTCTATCGTCTACTGCATGGGCGTGACCCAACACAGCTCCGGTACCGACCAAGTGCGCGCGCTTGCGAATCTCGCGATGCTCACAGGTCACATCGGTCGACCGGGAACCGGAATGAACCCGCTGCGCGGTCAGAACAATGTCCAGGGCGCGTGCGACTTCGGATGCTTGCCGAACTGCCTCCCGGGCTACCAGAGCGTGACCGACCGCGACGCGCTTGAGCGCACGTGCGAATTCTGGGGGGCGGAGGTCGAACTCTCCGACAAGCCCGGGTTGACCCTCGTCGAGATGATGGATGCGGCTCGCGATGGTTCTCTCAGGGCGATGTACATCGTGGGCGCGAATCCGGTCGTCGCCGCTCCCGACCAGGCACACGTGCGGCGAGCGCTTGATTCGCTCGACTTCCTGGTCGTACAGGACATCTTCCTCACTGAGACCACTCAGTATGCTGACGTCGTCCTGCCTGCGGCGTCCTTCCTTGAGAAGGAGGGCACCTTCACCAATACGGAGCGGCGTGTCCAGCGCGTGCGCAAGGTTGTGGACGCTCCCGGCGAGGCGCTTCCCGATCTTGAGATCCTGACGCGACTCGGTGTGGCTCTTGATCAGGACTGGGAATACGACGGTCCTTCTGATGTTATGCGCGAGATGAGCACGTTCACGCCGCAGTACGGTGGCATCTCCTACGAGCGACTGGAAGCCGAGGACGGTCTGCAGTGGCCGTGCCCGGAAGATGGCCACCCTGGAACGGCGATCCTGCACGCGAAGGGCTTCGCGCGAGGCAAGGGGGCGTTCGCTGTCGTCGACTACACTCCCCCAGCAGGCCCGACCGACGAGGCTATGCCCTTCGTGATGACGAGCGGCAGGCACCTGTGGAACTACCACACGAACACGATGACCGGACGTGCCGAGGGGTTGCGTGAGCTGAACCCGGCGAGCTACGTCGAGATAAGCTGCGAAGACGCCGAGCGGCTGGGCGTCTGCGACTCCGACATGGTCGAAATCACATCGAAACGCGGAGCCGTGCGCGTGGCTGTGCGTGTGTGTGACGGGATCAAACCAGGCGTGATCTTCGTGCCCTTCCACTTTGGTGACGAGGGAGCAAACGTGCTCACGAGCGGCGCGCCGCTTGATCCGCTCTCAAAGAT
>CAZWGV010000068.1:0-6693 GCA_964633595.1 uncultured Coriobacteriaceae bacterium
GCCCCTAGTGCATCGTCTCCCGAAAGAAGCCGGAGTCATCCACCCAGTCCACAGTGAGCGACACGAGTTCCCCCGCCGAGAGGCGTGGAGCCACCATGACTATGCCGTCTCTGGCCTCCGGGTGCTCGGCGAGCCACCGCGCGAGGGGTGAGGCCACCAGCGTCCGCACTACGCTCTGGAGTCCGCGCGCTCCGCGCTCGACGCTCACGCCGTGAGCGCCAACGGCGCTCGCCAGCGCGCGGTCCCACACCGCCTGCAGCCCGCGATCGACCAGACCCGGCAGCTCGTTCAGCCGCATGAGCTCGCGCGCGACCACACGCTCCGCGACTGCGGCGTCCAGCGGCCGGAAGACCACCGTGCGCGTCAGACGCGCCCTGAACTCGGGTGGGAACTCCTCGGCGCAGTCGGCCAGCACCAGCGGTACGGCGTCGGCGATCCGCTTGCACGTCGTCCAACGCCTCGATCCTACGTTGCTGGTGAGTATCACCAGGTAGTTGTCCAGCCGGACGGTTCGGCCGCCGTCTCCCGTGAGCCGGGCCTCGCCTAGCGCCTGCAGGAGCAGCCGCACCACCAGCGGGTGCGCCTTCTCGATCTCGTCGAAGAGCAGGACGCCCGCATTGCGAGCCGCCACGCGTCCCACAAGCGACCCCTCCTCGTTGGCAAGCAGCCTCCTCGTCGCGAAGGGGTCGCAGTACTCGCTCATGTCGAACCGCAGGGCAGCGGTCTCGTCGCCCGTGAGAACCCGAGCCGCCGCGAGCGCAAGACTCGTCTTGCCGCACCCGCTGGGCCCCGCGAACAGGAACGAGGCCACGGGCCGCCTGGGCTCGGCCAGGCCCGTGGCGAACCTCACCATGGCGTCGGCGATCTCGTCGACGGCCTCTTCCTGTCCGAAGCACTCCGCACAGAACCGCTCGCGCAGCGCCCAGAAGGACGGCGGCTCGCCCACCCCGACGAAGCACGGCAGCACGCCCATCTCCTCCGAGAGCGCAGCGCGCAACGTGACCGCATCCACGGTGGCTTCCCTGCTGGCGGCCCGGCCCGCAACGCGGAGCAGCGCGTTGAGCGGCACTTCCGCCGGCATGTAGCGGCTAACCATGGCAAGTCCGGCCTCGAGGGCGTCGTCTGACACGGAGATGCCCTCGCGGTCGTAGCGCCGAAAGTGCAGGGCGGCGATGGCCGCGGTCTCGGTCTCGTCGGGCGGAGGCACGTCTACCACCACGAACCTCCGCAAGAGCCGATCGTTCCTCGCCTTCAGTCGCGCTTCCCCCGCGGGGGTGGCCGTGCCTATCGCCTGAAGGCCGCGATCGAGGTGCGGCATGATCATGTTGGCGACGTCGGCGGTGGGATCGTTCGACGAAGAGCCCAGCCCGGCCAGCTCGTCGAGCGGGTCGATGAAGAGGATGGCCTTGCCCGACCTCACGGCGCCAAAGAATTGCTCGCACTTGTTCTCAAGGTCGTGGGCGTAGTGACAGCCGACGATGAGCTTGGCGGGGGTGGTCTCGAGGATGGGCGGGGCTGGCCGCGGCTTGGTGTCCAGAAGCCGCATCTGCCCCGGCTCCTTGGACGGCCACTCGGCCCGGCCGAGCGAGCGCGCCAGCGCGGTCTTGCCAACCCCGGCCCCGCCGCGCAAGAGGACGTTCGATCCGCCCTGGAGCAGCTCGACCACGCGGCGGACCAGGTCTTGCCGCAGGTAGAACTTCACACCCTTCTGCGGCCCCATGTAGCGAACGTCTTCGGTGACGCGGTCCACTTGCGCCGCGTTGCGGATGCGCTCCACCGCTTCGCTCATGCCAGGCCTTCCCGAGGGGTGCGTAGCCGAGAGTAGCACCGCCCGGCCCGGGCGAGGCTGTCGTTCTGACGAACGTACGTTCGTGTGCGATGGTCGGCGCAGGTTTCGGTCGAACGGTTGTTCGGGTGGGCCGAGAAGCCGTTTGTCGTGTCGCGCCGCCGCGCCGATCGGGGGTCAGCTGCGGACGCGCTGCCCTGGGCGAGGTATCGGCTTGCATGCAGCTCGCGCGGCCTCCAGCCAGGCTTCGCGCGCGCTCGAACTCGGCGAGCGCTTCCATCTGGGTGTTCCCGAACGCCGAGCAGCGCTCTAGCTCACAGACCTGGGTGGGTACACCGGGCAGCGTCGTGGTCCGCGAGAGTACTCGTGATGGCTGGGGTGCACCTCGTCGGCCGCCGTGGGTCTAGCCGTCACCCAAGGACATCCTCCAATCGCTCCGCAACCTCGGCAGGCAGATTCTCTGCCTGCTTACGCACCCGCTTCGCCCATGAGACGCCCCGCTTGCGCAGTGCTTCCCAGGCGAGCACTACGTCGGCCTCGCGGTCAGCGATCAGCACCTCGAGAAGCTGGCCTGCCTGCGCTAGGTCCTTTGAGCGCTTGGATGCAGTGGTCGCTGGTCGGTCGGATGCCAAGACGAGCTTGTGCAGGGCAAATCGGGCCGGACTCGGGACGAAGACCAGCACGGGGTCGCCGCTGATGACGGCAGCACGTACGGGTTGCTCGATGAGGTAGTCCAAGTACCTGAGCGGTTGCGCCGCCGCATTGAACCGACGGATCATCACCGGCTTGCCCCCGCTAGCCCGCGCCGGGGTTAGGAGGTCCACGCGGAGGGCCTGACCTCTGACCTTGAATGAGGTCGAGGGGCTGGCCGCATCCAGACCGGGGACAGGCAGGAACCCCATCTCGAGCGAATCGATGGTCCCGGGCAGATCTAGGGAGGTGTTCGATGCGGCAACTTCGAGCACACGTGGAGCGGCAAGGTCCACGTCCTGCGTGCGCATCCCTGCACCCTCCCACCGAACGCCGAGCAGACCGCCGATCACGATGAACGCGTGCGTTCCCACCAAGACGCCGCCTAAGCGGAAAACGCCAGCATCGGCAAGCCCTTTGAGCACGCGAGCCGACGCCGCGTCAGTCGTACCGGCTCCGCCCGTACGGGCAAGGGCGGCAAGACGCCGGACCGACTTGTGGTCGGGCTCAGAGTCGGCGCGCTGCTCGGTGAACCGCTCCGCGAGCGCGTCCAGCACGTCGTCACGCCTGCCGAGGTAGACCTGCCGCTTCGCACCCGCCGTGTCGACGTGCTGGAAGTAGTAGTACTGGTGACCCTTCACGGTCTTCGTGACGAATGAGCCCGGGACGCTGCCGAGACTGCGCCCTGCCTCAAGCGCGGTCAGCTGGTCCACTAGCTCCGCGTATAGAGTCTGGACCTCAAGCGGCAAGCGTTCCAAAGCCTACCTCCAAGAGTTATACGCACGGTATCACGCATTGGCGTATAACTCCAGCCCGCCGGACGAGCCGGGAAGCATCCCACCAGCTCGGGACTACGCCGCATGAGGCAGGGACATCACTCTTGAGTCCCAGTGCCGTCTCCACGTTCCGTTGTACAGCAACACCATGAACGGTAACAGGGCGTCCGCAGATGATGAGGTCGACTGCCTTTCTCGACGGCACCCGAACCGTGTATGTCGACGAGCGCGTGGTCGGCGATGCCCCGCGCGTTCACCCTGAGGTAGCGCATCAGCTGGCGGTGCAGCCGGCGCTACATGGGGCCGCAGAAGGGCGTCGCGAGCGAGGCTGGCGTTCTGACGAACGTACGTTCGTGTGCGACGGTCGGCGCAGGTTTCGGTCGAACGGTTGTTCGGTTGGTGTGGCGGTCCGTTCGCCAGGAGAACCGGGTCATGGACGGCACCTCTTGCACGGCACAAACCCCCCTGCAAGCGCATCCTCCCTGCTAGAGAGCGCCACCTTGTTCCGTGGCGACATGGCCCCAACGGAACCGCAGGCGGCAAAGTGGAACTTCTTGGAGTTGCGGTTGCCCACGTAAGGCGCACCCTGCCCGGATGGGGGCGAGGGCGCCGAGGTACCCACGTCCGGCCCCCACAGGCCCCTCCCATCCAGCCGAGCCTCCTTCGCATACTCCTGAAAGCGATCGGCGTGTTTGACGTTCGGCGGCATGGTGAGCTGCTGAGCGTACCCGTCGAGAAGCAGCCGAGCGTTGAACATCTTCTGCCGGATCTCAGAATCCGCTCCAGACCCGGGAACGGAAGTCCACACATACGCCAGCAGCCTCCCGTACCTGTCGCGCTCCTCGATGTCCTTCTCCAAGTAGACCTGCCGGTCAGAGAGGGCCCGCGACGTGTAGGCTGACGCCTCGCGCCCGTAGGGCTCCAAACGGATGGTGCTCTCGGGGGTGTCAACGCCGATAAAGCGGACCTTCTCCCTCGCACCGTCCTCCAGAGTGACCCAAACGGTGTCACCGTCAACCACTCGGGAGACCCGCGCCTGCAGCAGTCTCGAGCTGTCGACCGCAGGGTCGATCGACGAGGACTTGCCTGGGTCCTTTGGAGCCTCGGCAGTCCCAGTTGCAGCGGTCAGCCCGGCGGATTCGGCAGTACTCGGGTCCTGGGTGACAGGTGCTGCGGCAGCGCAACCGGATACGGAGACCGCGATGAGGAGCAGGCCCAGCAGTACTCGCGCACAGGAGCGACCGCCTTCCACAACAGGCGATCGTGCCCTGCCCAGTCCGGCGGTTCCGAATGGAGGACGATCTCGCATGCCGTAATCCGCCCGTGATCGCACCACTACAGGCAACAGCGTACTCGCATCCCATTCTCGCACCATCGTCGAGCGGCGAACCAGAAGTGCGACGTCCGAGCGCCTGGACTCTACGACGCTTCGGCCAGTTGTCCGGGCGGCATCTTGCTGCCAGACTGACTGTCGTGTCGTTCTTCTCCGCTCTCCTGAAGCTGGTCCCCCAGTCCGCCATCCAGATCCGCAACGGAGGCGGTCAGCTCACTCACGCCATGGCCTTGCGGCTGGTCGAGATGGGGGACCCGGTTGTCGCCGAGGAACTCCACGGCGACCGAACCTCCGCCCTGATCACTTCTGGCGTCATCCTTGACGAGAAGAACGGCCACGCCGACTTCACCCGATGCGTGCGCATCGCAGCCGGACAGGCGTTCTGGGTTCGTCTCACGGTCCTTGGAGCGCATCCTTCCAGAGCCGCCATGAAGGGCCTAGAGAGACTGCCTCCTCTCCAGCTTGGGACAAGCGAATGCGCCCTGGCCGACGCACCAGCCCTAAGAGACAGTCATGGCCAACTGCCCACACTCACTGGCCTATGGGATGTCGCAAGCGATACGACCGAAACCATCTCCATGCACTTCCGCACTCCAACAACCTTCTTCCGCCGAGGGAAGCTGGAGCTTGCTCTCCCAGTGCCCGAGAGGGTCTTTGGCACAGCCGACTCTGGCGGCGGACTCGTCCGCCGCTGGCTGACCGCCGGCGGGCCCGACATCTTCGAAGGATGGGATCCTGGTCACATCGGAGCGATCCCAGGGGTCTTGAAGGGGACGAGGGTCGAGTTGGGGCGACGCGGCGGGATACGCGGCTTCGTTGGGCGCTGCCGCTTCAGCGCACCACGCGACGCCACCGTGAGGCGGCAATTACACGCGCTGGCCCTGTTTTCACAGTATGCGGGAGTTGGGGCGAAGACCGGGCTGGGACTGGGAGATGTATCCGTGGAGTGCTCAGGTAGTCGCCGTGACCCTCACGCCAGCGGGAAGCCGAGATGCCTTGACGACGAGGTTCCCGACGAAGTGGTAGCCGAGAAAGCGGAACCCATCCCTGAATGACGATATGCGGGTCCGCATTGAGACGCAGTCCCGACGCTGCGAGCAAGCGTGCGGCGTCCGCGTGTGCGTCGTGCGCATCCTCCTCAGTCTTGCAGGCCACTACGAAGTCGTCCGCGTACCTCACCAGCCTGTATCCCAGCGCTAGCATCTGTTCGTCGAATCCGTCGAGGTAGACGTTGGACAGGAGCGGCGAGACGGAAGCGCCCTGCGGTAGCCCCCGCTGAGACACACGGCCGCCCCAACATGTGACTACCGAGACACTCATCCACGCTCTGAGGAGTGCAACGACTCCGTCGTCGGCCACACGGACTCGGAACCGCTCGAGGGCGAGATCGTGATCGATCTCGTCGAAGAACCTCTCGATGTCGCTCTCCAATACCCAGCAACATCCGTCCTCTTGAGCCCTCCGGACTGACGCAACAGCCCCACGGACCAATCGCCCGGCTCGATAGGCGAAGCTGCACTCCTCCAGCTCAGAGTCCCAGACGGGAGCCACAACCCTGAGCACTGCTTGCTGAACCACCTTGTCTCGGACTGTCGGGATGTGCAGCTCTCTCCTAGTACCGTCCGACTTGGGAATAGACACCTGTCTCAGCGGTCCGGGTTGGTACTCGCCCTGCAGGAGTTGAGCTTGGAGGTCCCGGAGCTTCTCAGCGCGGCGGCGGTTGAACGCAGCGATAGTCACCCCATCCACGCCTGCGCAACCCCGGTTGGAGCGCACGTCGAGGAAGGCACGGTTCAAGTTGTCAGCAGAACAGACCGCCTCCATCAGGCGCGACGTGGCACGAAGCTTCCCCTCCTCCATGGGGCCCACGGCCACTCGCGAGCGCTTCCCTCGATTCCTGGACGACCCTGTCGGCTCCTCCTGAACCTCGATGACCCCGCTGGTGCCAGGCAAGGCGGCGCGAGTCACGGTGCCAGCCAGCTCTGTCCGTTCAACGCATCGTCCGCACAGCCGGTAGATGCTTACCGTGTCGCTGTCGGCCACCTCCTCCCCGATCGCCATCATGACGTCGCCCCGCCTGTCGTCGGGAAGTTCGAATACCGAGTACT
>CAZWGV010000069.1:0-6631 GCA_964633595.1 uncultured Coriobacteriaceae bacterium
CGACCCGTCAGAGCGGCTGCGCTCTCGGCCAGCACATCCAGCGAGGCAGGAGAGCGAACGTCCGTGGCGACGAACGACACCCTGGCGCCATCCGCCGACCCCGCATCCGTGCGAGCACCGACAACGACGCGGTATTGCGCCTCGGCGAACGCCTGCGCGATCGCCTCCCCGATGCCGCGGTTCCCCCCGGTCACTACCGCGACGCGCGCTAGATCGTCATGCACGTGAACCCCCCATCCACCGCCACCTCGGACCCGGTGACGAAGCTCGCCGCGTCGGACGCGAGCCATAGGACAGCACCGACCAGCTCCTCCGGCCGCCCATAGCGACCCATCGGTGTGTGGCCGAGGATGGCCGCCTCGCGCTCGGCGTCGATGAAGTGCTGCTTCGACCACTCGGTGGGAAAGAAGCCTGGCCTCAGTGCATTCACTCGCACGCCGGCCTTTGCCCACTCCCTGCCTAGATTCTGCGTGAGGTTCCTGACGCCCGCTTTGGCGACCGAGTAGGCGAACGCCTTGGACAACGGCGGCCCCGCGGAGGCCGAGGAGATGTTGATGATCGAGCCGCTGCCACGCTCGACCATGTGAGCACCGAAGGTCTGACATCCCAGCATCGTACCGGTCACATGAGACTCGATCACGGAACGCCACTCGTCGAGCGCTATCTCGAAGAAGGGCGTCGGGGCGTTGATGCCTGCCCCATTGACGAGGACGTCGCAGTGTCCAAAGGACCGGACGGTGAGTGAGAGCGCGGCGTCCCAGCCATCCGCACTCGTAACGTCGAGTTCGGCGCCGATCGCCTCCCCGCCCGCCGACTTGATCTCCTCGGCGACAGCCTGGGCCTTCTCTCGGCGCACATCGAGCACTGCCACCCTCATGCCTGTTCGGCCGAACGCGCGCGCGATCTCCCCGCAGAGATGCCCGCCTCCCCCGGTGACGGCCGCCACCTTGCCCTCAAGTCCAAAGATCTCATCGAGGTAGCCCAACGTCATCACCTCTCAGGGGATGTGATCATCCCGCCAGGTCCGCAACGAGGTGGTTCTGATCGCTGCCGAACCACATGCGCCACTCCCCGGGGTCTGTCGGGTAGTAGGTGCCGCTACTGAGCATGACTCCGTACTTGTAGCCGCTCAGAGGCTCGTGATACTGAGCCTTCTGAGCATCGTGGAGTGCGACGATGCCCATCGGCCCTAGACAGCCATGAGCCGTCTCGAGACACCTGCGACGGAATCGCGCATCGACCAGGATCACGTCGAAGTTGCCGCCAAGGGTCTCGGGCAGGGTCACGTACTCCTGTTCCGCCCCGGCCGAGGGCGCGAATTCACCACAAGCTGGAGGCCCGTCCCAACTCCATCCAGGCTTCTCCCAGAATGGCGGGAACTCGCGAAGATGGAGCGTCACGGAGGCCGACAGCCCTGCATCGACGACCTTGGCCTTCACGCGTTCGTGCCATCCGCGATGGTTGTCTACCGAGTGGAGCTCGAACTCGACTCCCTCCTTGCGCAGAGTGCCGGCGAGCCACAGCGTAGACATTCCCGACCCGTACTCGAAGATCCTCGCGCGCCGACCAGAGGTCGCGGCGAGCCGCACCGCCGACCTGTACGCTCTCCGTTCTACAGAGGTCATGGCAGGTAGTCCGCGCCATACGCGCACTCGCGTCACCATACCAAAGAGCGCACCGTGCACCTTACGTGAGAGTCTTCCGGCTATGACCTCCGCACCCCCTCGTGCGCTTCCTCGCCAAGCAGTCTCAGCACTTCAACCATATCTTTGAGGACCTCGGCGTCGTGTTGCATCGGCCTGCCACTGTCTCGGCTGAGGAAAGGGATGCCAGCCGCCTTTGCAGCCTCCGCGTCCTCCTCGGTGTCCCCCACCATCACCGCCTCGCTCGGGTCCACGCCCTCGCGCCTGAGGACGTCGATCGCTGCGGCTGTCTTGCTCCAGGGATGCGCGTAGACGTCGGCGAACCGCTCGTCTATCCCGCGAGCCCGAAGGATAGCGGCCAGTTCGTCCGGCGGGCTCATCGACAGCAGGTAGGTTCGGCACCCGGCGGCGTCTAGCGCGTCCAGCAGCTCTAGCGCCCCAGGGACCCACGGGGCTCGGGCGATCGCGTCGGCCACCAGTCCCGAGAAGCGAGCACTCAGCGCGGCCTCCGTACCTGGCGTGTACTCCTCGCCGAGGATCTCCTCAACGATGTGGCGAAACTTCTCGAAGCGGATGACGTGGTTGTTCGCAAGGTGATAGGCCTCGATCTCGGACCACTCCGGCCAATCGCCGAAGAGCTCCTCGAACGCTCGGTCCTTGATGCCCACGGACTCGACGAGAGTGCCGTCGAAGTCGAGGATGACTACTCTTGGGGCCACAGGCGAGATCAATCCCCCCGCGTCGCGTTGACTATCCCCGCCATGCGCTCGGCCCACTTCCAGAGGAGGAACACGTCGGAGGCGAGCAGGACCAAGGTGAATCCGTCGTCGAAGGCCGCCTGGACATTGTCGCCGTCCGGATCGACGATCTGCGTCCCGCAGGCCTTGCCATGTCGCTCGCAAGCCGCGACCACTCGAGCCGCCGCCGCGCGTACGGATGCGTCATCCAACCGCCCAGGGATACCCAGGGATCCGGAGATGTCGTAGGGGCCCACGATCACGCCGTCCACCTCCGGATGGGACACGATGGCCTCGGCGTTCTCCACACCAGCAACGGACTCTATCTGCACGATCAGGCAAGAGGTCTCGTTCCACGAACCCGCGTAGTCGTCGAAGTCCCACCCATAGCCCTGTGCCCGCGCCACACCGAAGCCCCGCTTGCCGAGCGGCGGGTACTTCGTCCACGACACGATGGCCTCAACCTGCTCCGCGGTCTCGACAGTGGGCACGATGACGCCGTCCGCACCGGAGTCGAGGAGTCTGCGCACCTGCTCTGCGTCGTGTGAAGCGACTCTGGGCAGGCACAGAGAGCCACCCGCCTGTGCGGCGGCAACGAGCCCCTGCGCTTGCTCCTGCGAGATCGTCGAGTGCTCCATGTCGATCCCCACGAAGTCGACACCGGAGCGACAGAACGCCTCCGTGATCTGAGGATGCCCGAGCGATGTCCACGCCACGAAGAGCCGCTCGCGACTGCGAAGGCGCCGCCTGAGTTCTGCTCGGCGCGCCTTCAGCTCGGCCAGACTCACAGCAGCTCCTCACACTTCTTGGCGTCCGCCAGGAACATCTGGACCGTCTCCTTGGAGTACGGATGGACGATCATGCCTTCCAGCAGGTTGGGAACGACCGTGACGACGTGCGCGCCGGCCGCGAGCCACTCGACGATGTTGAGAACCTCGCGCGTGGACCCAACGATGATCTGGGCCCCCAGATCGAACGAGTCCAACAGCAGCCGAGCCTTGGCTATCTCGTCGACGCAGTTGTAGCCCATGTTGTTCACGCGGCCGCCGAATATCGACACGTACGTGGCGCCGGCGAGTGCCGCCGGGAGCATCTGCTGGGCGCTCATCATCGCGGTCACGTTCACGCGGACGTCGTGCTTCGTCTCTAGTTCGTGAACCACCTCGAGGTTCTCGAGTTCGCCTTGGGGACCGTGGATGGTGATCTTCACGTTCACGTTGGGCGCCCAAGTCGCGAACTCCCTGCCCTGCTCGATCATGCCTTCACGGTCGTTGCATGTGACCTCAACGGAGAGCGGCAGCGGGTCGATGAACTCGGCGATCTCGATGGAGCGCTCCTTGATGCCCCGCATCCCACCGGTCACGCCGTCCTTCAAGAGGATCGTGGGATTGGTGGTCACGCCCCGGATGACACCCATCGCATGGAAGCGTCGGACTTCTTCTATCTTGCCGGTATCGAGGAAGATGGCCATCTCTGCGGACCTTTCTCGCTGCGCTGAGCATCTGGCCTCAGGCGCGGACGGACTTTGGTATCACGGCCGCTCCGAAGCGGCCATTGATTCCCACTTGTTGGGTGCGGCCATCAGCCTAGGGTCGGACACGAGGAGGTGCCAGACCACTCCCTGGAAGGCCTCGGTGTGTGGCGTCACGGTGTCGGCGGTCATTGTGGGCACCACCACGCACGCATCCGCGACGCGAGCGGTATACCCTCCGTCGCGACCCACCACGCCGAGGATCGCCGCTCCCGCGTCCTTCGCGACGTCGAGCGCGTGGACTAGGTTGGCGGAGATATCACGCTCTTTGTCGCCACCTCCGACCGAAAAGACGAGCACGGCGTCTGACTCCCGGATGCGCGACGTCTTCAGCCACTCGGAGAACACCGTGTGCCACCCCTCGTCGTTGGTGCGCGCGGTGAGCTCGGACACATTGTCCACAGGGGTATACGTCTCGATCCCGCAGAGCTTGCGGAAGTCGTTCACGGCGTGGCTAGCACTGCCGGCCGAGCCACCCACGCCCAGCAAGAAGAGGCGGCCTTCGCGCTGGCGAACCTGAGCCAGCAGCTCGATCATGCGCTCAATCTGCTCGCGATCTAGAGTGCGGCAGATCTCGGCCGCTTGCTCTAGGTAGGTCTCAACGTAGGACATGGTTCTCCTCTCGCGACCTGTGTGTCACGCCTTTCGCAGCACCGCTCGGCCGTAGCTGGACAGCAACTCGCTCTGCAAGAACTCCTGAAAAGCGCGGCGGGTGTGATCATCTCGGCCCAGCAGGTGGCGAATCCACCTTGGGAGGCCGAGAGAGGAGTCGCGCTCGAGGGCCGCGCCTACGATCTCGACGTCCAGGATGCCCGGTGTCGAGAGCTCGACGGGCTCCAGCCCGTGCCTCTCGAACAAGGCGCGAAGACCGTCGACCGAGAAGACATTGAGTCTGTCGGGCGGGTAGATGTTGTCCGCCCTGTCCCACAGCGTCTGGATATCGAAGCCGGATGAGAGAATGGCTGTCTGGAACACCAAGCCACCGTCACGCAGCAACTCGCGTACGCGAGAGAAGAGCGCGTCCACATCCGCCGTCCGGTCCGCGACCTCGAGCAGCGTCACCGCGTCGACGGTTCCGCCGAGGCGGGTGACCTCCTCCCAGGAGGACTGATCCACCAACCCGGCGGCCGCGCCTTCTGCTACCACCACGGGCTGCACGAGCGTCACCCTTTCGAACAGCCCCTCTTCGAGCAGCTCGGTCACGTACGAGTACTGCGCCGTCCCCACATCGACCATACGCTTGGCGCCCGGGACGTACTCACGTGTGGAGTCGGCGACCCACTCGCTCCGGGGCTTCACGATCTTCTCGCGCCGCGCGGCGTCCGAGCCGGGGGCGAGCGTCTCCCGCCAGTAGCGGCGCGCCTCGGACTCAGCGTCGTAGCGCTGGAGCGCCGCGTCGTCGGGTCGCGGCGAGACGTAGAGCGTTCCGCAGGACGCGCACTCGTGGTAGGTCAGTCCGAGCTTGTCGAAACCGTCCGTGACGCCGGTAGCGTGGCAGGCGGGGCAGGGCACCTGCATCGTCGCCGCTGGAACCAGCATCTCGGCGACATCGCGGGCGGTAAGCTCGACGTAGCGCGCGATGAGATCGGGGGGCTTCAGGTCGCGAACGTGGTAGTCGTCGAAGATGACGATGTTCTTCATCGCGTCTCCCCCCGAGCGTCCGCATAGGCCGCCTCGATGATCTGCATCACCCGCAGAGCATCCCAGGAGCTGCCGGTGGTCACCGGGACATCCTCACGGATGCACCGCACCCACTCGCCCACCTCGAGGTCCCACGATGCGTCCTTGTCGAAGTAGGTGACCTCTTCGGCTGGATTGCCCACTGCCTCGGCCTCGTCCTCGAACTGCCTGCGCCCGACGACGAGCTGCTCCCTTCCGTAGCTTCCCGTCTTGGAGAGCAGTCCCTCGACCACCAAGTAGCCCTCCTCGCAGATGATGTCCAGGCGGAAGGTGTGCTTCCACAGAGTGGCCGAGGAGTGCAGGGTGGCACCTTGCCCGTCCTCGTTCCGCAGTACGACCCAGGCGTTGTCCTCGAGACCCGTGTGCCAGTATCCGTCGACCAGGCACGCCTTGACCGAGGTGAAGTCGCCGCAGAAGCAGCGGAACAGGTCGAGCATGTGAATGCCCTGGTCGAGGAGTATCCCTCCGCCCGACATCTCGACGTCGTTGCGCCACGACGAGCGAAAGCCAACGCCCCCGGACTTGCCGTACACGCCCCTGAGGCCGAGCACTCGCCCCATCCTGCCGCTATCCACCAGCACCTTCGCCTTCACGACGCCCGGATGCCAGCGGTGATTGAATCCGAACATCAGCTTGGCGGCGGGGTTGGCTGCCTCGGCCTCGCGCATGAGTTCGATATCGGGAACATCTCGCCCCGGAGGCTTCTCGCAAAAGACATGGAGGCCGCGATGCAGCGCATCCACGGTCACCTGGGGAGCGAAGCGATTGGGCGTGCAGACGAAGACTGCATCGAGGCCCGCGTCCAGGAGCTCCGGGTAAGTGCTGACGGTCTCGGTGCCCGCTATCGCTGCCCGCTTCGCGTCGTCGGTCTCGCAGACGCCGACCAGCTGGAGGTCGTCACTAGCCTCGGTGACTCGGCGACGGATTTCGCCCATGTAGCCGAAGCCGACGATGCCGACGCGGAGCGGGGCCGGTTGGGCGGAGGTGGCTCTCATGACCACGCCTCACGCAGTGCTCGGATCCCCTCGCGATAGTCCGGC
>CAZWGV010000070.1:0-6448 GCA_964633595.1 uncultured Coriobacteriaceae bacterium
TTGGCGAAATATGGATAGACGCGAGGACAGGCGCGGTTCTAGGTGGCGATGAGTCGAACTAGTCGAGTGGGGATGGCACTTGTCGCGGTCGCGATCCTGCTGTCGGCGGTTGCCACTGGCTGCGGTGCAGCCAGCTCGGGTGGTCCCTCGGACAACGGCGGTCAGACTGTGGATCCTGCGGAACTCGCGTCTGTCTTGTTCCACGAGGAGCTGGTGGCTACCCTCGCGAGTACCGACGAGATCGCGGTCGAGCGTCGGGTGATGGTGGGCGTGAGCACACATGGCTGGGAGCGGACCAAGACTCTGGTAGCGGGTACCGCCGTATTCGAGGACTTGGCGAATGAGCTAGAGAAGGCGCAATCCACTGGCGCAGTGGCGCAGGCGATACCGGAAGTGAGGATAGTCTTCCTGAGCGGTGGGATCGAGTCCTACTCTGTGGAGTACTCCCCCGTCGATCGTCGCTTAGTGGATGCGAAGCTCCGGGCCGGAGGCAAGGTCGGAGTGCTCTTTCTCTCGGCCAGGGCCGCTGAACTGCTCGACTGACTGACGCGTTGCTGGGGCCTAGCCTCCACCGGCGGCTGCGATCCACGCTCTCGCGAGTTCGGCCCACCCGGTGCCACGTCGGCCTCGTGTCACGACTACGTTGTCGTAGCGGGCAGCCTCACGCATCGTCCGCTCGTCGTCGAGCGCGTTGGCGACCAGCACCATGAGGGCGACTGACTCGGCCATGCGAACGTCGGTGGCCGAGTCACCCACCGCGATCGCCTCGCTTAGCGCCCTTCCCCGGCGGATGAGGTCGCGAGCGACGGCACCGTGCTTGGTCACGCCTCGCGGGATCAGGTGGTACGCGTGCACCTCGTCCACCCCGACGAGGCCGGTGCCGAGCGGGTGGATGATGCCGTTGTCGACGATCTCGATGGGCGGCTGGATCTCCGCGAGCACTGCCGCCGAGCGGGCGACATCGACGTTGCCGCGCAGCACGTGCGTCGCTTCGCGGTCCTGGTGATACGGAGCGTGCTCCTCGATGCGCCCAGGGAATGCGCTGGAGAGCGCGGCGAGGGCGCCTGAGTGTTCGATCACCTCGTATGGCGTGAGCGCTGGGTCCGGGTCAGCCGCCTCCCAATCGCCGAGGAAGTACTCGGGCTGGGCTCCCCGGTCGCTCACGATCACCGACCCCAGCTCGGCGATGAAACCTCGCCATCCCAGAACGCGGCTGATCTCGCCCGTCTGGACACGGTTGCGGCCGGACACGGCGACGGCTTCGAGCCGGGCACCGTTGAGCGCGGCGACGGCCTCGGCGGTCTCAGACGAAGGATGCCCATCGCCATCGACCAGCAGGGATCCCCCCACCCCCAGCAGCGTGCCGTCGAGGTCGGTGTATAGGATGTCGGCCTCGGCCAGGATATGGGCGGCGAGTTCCGATCCATGCAGCTCAGGGGGCTTGACGGGCAAGATCCCTCCTCGTTGTTCGTGGTGGGCCTTGGGAGGGTAGCCGCTGGCGCTTGCTCCCCAGCCTGCTTCCTCGGCCCAAGCCATTCTATCGGACCAGCGCGCTACCGCCGCGCGGCCAGGCGGGGTATATTCGCTTGGCTGGAGCGGCCGCAGCAGGGTTCCGCGGGAAGTGAGGGGCGCGGGACCCCAAGGAAACTGGGAGACCTATGGGGACCGACAACAAGGATTCGGCGCAGCGCTCCGAGCTCGAGGCGCCCTACCCGCAGTACGGCTGTCCCGTCTGCGGGACCGAGCTGCCGCTGAATGACGCTCGCATCACAGTCACTTGCGCCGAGCATCTCCAACACGAGGAGAAGCAGTTCCTGGTGCGCGAGGCGAAGGCGAAGGACAAGCGCGAGATAGAGCGGATCTGCGACAGGGCGTGGGGAGAGACCGAGTTCGACGTCTTTGGCAAGGTGTTCGACGTGCTGAGATGCGCAAATGTCATCGCCGAGTCCGACGGTCGTCTTGCGGGCCTGCTGTCGATGGCGGTTGACGGCGGCGAGTTGGCGGTGGTGCTGCTGACCGTCTACCCGGAGTACCAGGGCATTGGCGTGGGCTCAGCCCTTCTGGACGCCGCCGTTGACGCCGCCCGGACGAGGCGCCTGCCCGGCGTGAAGATAGCGACCACCAACGATAACATCCCGGCGCTCTACTTCTACCAGCGGAGCGGATTCGTCATCGTTGAGGTGGCCGCCGGACTCGCCGCGGATTCGCACGGTTCGGCTGAGGCCGGCTTCGCGGGGATCCCCGTGCGCGACGAGGTGCGACTGCGGAGGCCGGTGGAGCCAGAGGAGTAGGCCGAGCGGGTGGGGCCAGACGGGCCTGGGGGCCCAACGGCGCAGCCCTGCTCAGAACGCGTGGCGGGTCACCGCCAGCACGAGAGTCTCGTCGGCGGCTGGCTCATCCGACCACTCATCGATGGCCTTCCTGACAGCCTCGGGTATCCGGCTTCCGGCGACAGGGTGCAGTGAGCGCAGGGTAGGGGGCAGGCGGTCCAAGCCGAAGTGGACGCCGGCTTTGGTGCGCTCGATCGTGGCCTCGTCAACGAGAACGAGGGTGTCGCCTGGCATGACGAGATCGGCGTGCGGCTCTGCGCCACGGTGGAGCTTGACCGAAGCTGGAGCCAGGGGCTTCACTCGGCCATCGCGGCAGAGAAGGACGGGCGGCGTAGCGCGGGCGTTGCTGTACTCAAAGACGTCGTCGGTCAGGGACAGTGAGCCCACAAGGAGACACAGGTCGGACTCGTCGCCGTAGGTCGCGCTCGCCGACGCGAATGCGCGCCAGAGAGCGAGAGCGGCATCGGAACCGAGTGCCAGCTGCGTTCTAGCCGCAGCCGAGCAGACCTCGGCGAAGTCGGCGGCGTGCTTCTCTGCGCAGCGCGCCCAGCCGAAGACGAGGCCGACCCGCTGTGCCGGCAGTCGGAACGCACGCCAGAAGGGATGCCTGGCGTGCTCCCTCGGCTGAGATGCGCCGCTGGCGATCGCGGTGGCGAAGGTGGCGGCCCACGGTCCCCCCGGCCGCTCCTCGGCTCTGAACAGCGTGCCCTTGGGTGTGGCGACGAGCAGCTCGTGTCGCGTCTCGGTGCCCAGCTGGAGCGCTCGTCCTGAGGTGTGCGACGGGGCGCTTCGGTCCCCGAGCCCCGCAGTGCTCACTGTAGGCACGCCGGGGATGGGCCGACGACCCGTCCGCCCCTGGCCCGCCCTGTGAACCACCGCAGCGATGGCGGCGGCGATGGCGGAGAGGAGAGTTGCTTCCTCGGGCGTGAACTCCCGGGCATCGGGCCACTGGAGCGTGAGCGCGCCGATCGTCTTGCCCTCGGCGTCCAGCGGCAGCACCGCGTGGCTTCCCGTGGGGATGGCGTTGCGCCAACGCCCGATGCCGTTGAGGTCGTCCTCGGGCATTGCCTGCGGATACGTGTCAGCAACGTAGAGAGGCTCGCCCGAGGCCACCACCTGGGCTATCTCGCTGGCCTCCTCTGTGCGTTCAAGGGGCGCGATGTCCTTTAGGAAGGGCGCCTGTGGGCCGAATGCCGCAGCGGGCACGAGGAGGCCGTCACATTCGCTCAGAACGAAGACGGCCGCACCGTTCGCACCCAGGGCCTCGGAGGCCGCGCGCAGTGCGTCGTCGGCGGCGAGCTGGACGTCGGCGGGGTCGCGGACGGCCTCGGCCACCGAGCGCACGATGTCGGCGAGGCGTGCAGCCCTGATCCCCTTGCCCTCCACCCAATCCCCCTCACGAGCGGCGGCCTGGTGTCGGTCGCCGCTCCCGGTATCGCCCTCCGGCTATCAGAAAGGCCAGCCGCCCAGCAAGCCCGGCTGACCTGCGCAACTTCATGTGGTGCCCCCGGCAGGAATCGAACCTGCGACACCAGGTTTAGGAAACCTGTGCTCTATCCCCTGAGCTACGGAGGCAGTTGCGACGCATCTATCGATACGGTCCCTGCGCCGATCTTGAAGCGCAACAGCCTTCTGCCGAGTGCTCAGCAAGGAACAGCAACGCTTCATTGAGCGGCGCATGACTGCCTGATGGTAGCAGATGCGAGAAGCCGGCTCAGTCCGGGCCCGCCGTCCCCTGATGCTCGCCGGAGTGCGTCGCGGGGTGCCCCGCTACTTAACGGTCACGTATGCGTACTTCGGCGACCATAAGAACCTTGTCTCGTCGCCGACGTTATGCTGTTGCGGGTCACCCATGTGACCCTGTCCTCGCCATCCCCTAGAATCTGGCGTGGCCGCAGCAGTACTCCACGGGGGGAGCCTCTTGAACCATTCCGAGGCCGTCAGCTTCATCTGGGGCACAGCAGACCTCATCCGCGACAGCTTCAAGCGGGGCAAGTACCAGGACGTGATCTTGCCGCTGACGGTCCTCCGCCGCATCGACAGCGTTCTCGCTCCCACCAAGGAGAACGTCCTCGCCGAGTACAACAAGTACAAGGGCAAGCTCGACAACCTCGACCCGCTGCTGCGTCAGGCGTCCGGCTACGCCTTCTACAACACGAGCCGCTATGACTTCGAGCGCCTGGTGGCCGACCCGCCGAACGTAGCCGCCAACCTGCGTAACTACATAGCAGGCTTCAGCCCCAACATGCGGGAGGTCATCGAGAAGTTCGACTTCGACAACACCATCAACAAGCTCGTGGAAGCCGGTCTGCTCTACCTCGTCGTGGAGCGCTTCAAGGGTGTCGACCTCTCGCCGGCCGCCATCGACAACCACGCGATGGGCACCGTCTTCGAGGAGCTCATCCGCAAGTTCAACGAGGCTCTGAACGAGAACCCCGGGGAGCACTTCACTCCGCGCGACGTGGTCTCGCTCATGGTCGACCTCATGCTCGCAGGCGACGCGGACCGGCTGCGCAAGCCGGGCAAGGCGGTCACCGTCTACGACCCGTGTTGCGGCTCGGGCGGTCTTCTCACTATCGCCAAGGACCACATCCACCAGACCATCTCTCCCGGCGTGCGGGTCATGCTCTTCGGGCAGGAGGTCAATCCGGAGACGTTCGCGGTGGCCAAGTCGGACATGTACATGAACGATCCGGCCGGGCTCGACGCCGACAACATCGCGTTCGGCAGCGTGCTCTCAGACGACCGGCACGCCGGGAAGCGCTTCGACTATGTGATCGCCAACCCGCCCTACGGCAAGGACTGGAAGCGCGACGAGGCGGCGGTGAGGGCCGAGTACGACCGCGGCTTCGCCGGCCGTTTCGGCCCCGGGCTACCGTCTATCTCCGACGGCCAGATGCTCTTCCTGGAGCACATGATCGCCCACCTGCAGAAGCCCGAGGAAGGCGGTGCCCGCATGGCGATCATCATGAACGGCTCGCCGCTCTTCACAGGGGACGCCGGCTCCGGACCTTCCGAGATCCGCCGCTGGATACTCGAGAACGACCTGCTCGAAGCCATCGTCGCAATGCCCGAGCAGCTCTTCTACAACACCGGGATCGCCACGTACGTATGGGTCGTCACCAATCGCAAGTCTGCCGAGCGGGCGGGCAAGGTCCTCCTCATCGACGCCACCTCGTTCTGGACGCCGATGCGAAAGAGCCTCGGCGACAAGCGCCGCGAGATCCCGGCGGACAAGCAGGCCGAGATCCTCACGCTGCTCGATGCCTTCGAGGAGGGCGAGCACTGCCGGGTCTTTCCGACGACGCACTTCGGATACCGGAAGATCACCGTCGAGCGGCCGGTGAAGCTGAACTTCCAGGCGTCGCCCGAGCGCATCGCGCGTCTTGATGACGAGAAGGCGTTCGCCAAGCTCGCCGAGTCCAAGAAGAAGGACCCTGAGGCGAAGGCCGCCGAGGATGCGGCCGGACGCGAGTTCCAAGACGCCATCAAGGCGATGCTCGCCACGATGCCGGGCGATCTGTTCACGGACCGCGACGCCTTCGCTGAAGAGCTCAAGAAGGCCGAGAAGGCCACCGGCACGAAGCTTGACGCGACCCTCCGCAGGGCCGTGCTCTCGGCGCTCTCGAAACGCGACGAGGAAGCTCCCGCCATAGCGGACAAGGACGGGGACCCCGAGCCCGACTCCGAGCTGCGCGACACGGAGAACGTGCCGCTCTCCGAGGCGGTGGAAGACTACTTCGCCCGGGAGGTGCTGCCCTACGTCCCCGACGCGTGGATCAACGAGGCGGTACGCGATCAGAAGGACGGCGAGGTGGGCAAGGTCGGCTACGAGGTCAACTTCAACCGCTACTTCTACGTGTACACGCCACCGCGGCCGCTCGAGGAGATCGAGGCGGACCTGAAGGCGGTGGAGGGCGAGATACTGGAGCTCCTGGAGCGGGTGACCGAGTGAGGCCGGAGGCGCTGCGCGCGGGACGACACGCCGCCCAGGCTGCCCTGGGAAGCCGTCGCTAGCACATATCGCCCATTCGATGGGCGATATGTGCTACTATACGTGAGCGATATGCACACAGCGGGCTGAGGGGAGCGGCGCGGTGCTGCTGGAGCGCTGGGCG
>CAZWGV010000071.1:0-935 GCA_964633595.1 uncultured Coriobacteriaceae bacterium
GTCGGGATTGCCGGCGTAGGTGAGCTTGTCGAAGCAGACGATCTCGGCGTCCGGGTCACCCGCGAGCGTACGCCGAATGAAGTTCGAGCCGATGAAGCCCGCGCCGCCGCACACCAGCAGCTTCATCGCTTCTCCTCGGCGACCGTGCGGCTGCTCACCCGTTCGCCACGCCCCAGTCGTACCCTATCGCGGGATCGTCCCACGGACGGCGCTGCTCGTCGGGATCGTCGTGGTCGTAGGGCTCGGTGGGAATGTTGACGATGAGAGCGGGCTCGTCGCCAACGGCCGTGAAGCCGTGCAGTATCTGGGGCGGGATGATGATCAGGCGCTGGCGCTGCCAACCGACGACGAACGTGTTCGTCTCGCCTCGTGTAGGCGAACCCTCCCGGTCATCATGGAGCGCGACCTTCGCCATCCCCTGCACGCAGACGAAGTGGTCCGTCTGCTTGACGTGCGAATGCCACGCCTTGACGACGCCCGGATAGACCATGGTGACGTAGCACTGGCCGAACCGCTCGAAGTCGGGGTCATCGCTGCGCCACATCTCCATCAGCATTCCGCGGTCGTCCGCGTGGACTACCAGATCCCTGACTCTCACACCGTCGATCATTGGCGTCCTTTCGTGAGGCTGGAAGCACGGGCGGCGGTGTCCCTATGCTAGCGCACCGCGCGCCGGAGAGGGCTCCCGGTCAGCCCCCCTCCTGCTATACGATCGCGACCTCGGAGTTGTCCCCGAGCATCACGTGATAGGCGGCGGGCCGGGTGTCCGTGCGGCGCACCACCGAGTTGCAGCCCATCAGGCTGTCGGCGATGCGCGCTCCCGCGTTCTCTACTCGCGCGCCGGGCAACAGGATCGAGTGCTCTATCTCGCTCCCGATCACCTTGCAGCCGTCGTGCACGGAGCGAAAGGTGTATCTGCCCGACGGCGCCTGGTT
>CAZWGV010000071.1:945-6422 GCA_964633595.1 uncultured Coriobacteriaceae bacterium
TTCCAGGTGCTCGGCACCACGCACTGGTAGTGGGCGATGCGGCCGCCCTCGATCAGAACGTCGCGTCCGATCGCGGTGTAGGGCCCGATGTAGGCATCCACGATCTCGCAGCTCTCGCCTATGACCGCGGGTCCACGAACCACCGAGTTGGCCAGTGTTGTGCCCTCGCCGATGCGGACGCGCCCGTGCACCTCGCTCGCATCATCGATGCCGCCGAGGTTCTCCCCCTCGATCAGGTCGAGCATGATGCGGTTGGCTTCCAGCATGTCCGACAGCTTGCCTGTGTCCTTCCACCAGCCGCCGATGACGTGCGGACGCACGACAGCCCCGTTGTCCACCAGCCACTGTATCGCGTCCGTGATCTCGAGTTCGCCGCGGGCCGAGGGCTTGATCGCGTTGACCGCCTCAAACACACGACGGTTGAAGAGATACACACCGACGAGCGCCAGGTCGGAAGGCGGGTCGTCGGGCTTCTCGACCAGACGGACGACGTGTCCGTCTGCTCCGAGCTCGGCCACTCCAAACTGACTCGCGTTGGGAACGTGCGCCAGGAGGATCTGTGCGTCCGCCTCGCCGCCTCTGAACTCCTCAACGAACGCCGTGATGCCGTCCTTGATTAGGTTATCGCCCAGATACATCACGAAGGGCTCGCCAGCCATGAAGGGCTCGGCGATCTTGACGGCGTGGGCGAGCCCAAGGGGCGCCTCTTGCGGGATGTATGTGATACGCACTCCCCATCTTGAGCCGTCGTCGAGGGCGGCCATAACCTCCTCGGCGGTATCACCCACGATCACGCCGATCTCCGAGATGCCTGCGTCGCGGATCGCCTCGACCGCGTAGAAGAGGATGGGCTTGTTGGCGACGGGCACGAGCTGCTTCGCACGCGTGAAGGTGATCGGCCGAAGCCGGGTGCCTTTGCCGCCTGCGAGGATGAGAGCCTTCACGATATCGCCATCCAGTTGCCCACGAGTAGCCTCGGCGAGGCCCCTGACTGTCGCCGATGCCCTAGCACAGCCCGTACGCCTTCTCCCAGTTGCCGATGTTCTTGTCCACGGTGCGCGTCTCGGCATAGGCTCGCGCGGCCACACCCATCCGCTCCCTAAGCTCGGCGTCCTGTACGAGGCGTCGCAGGTGTTTGAGCCAATCCTTGGGGTTGCGAGCCAAGAAACCGGTAACCCCCGGCTCGATGGTGTTCTCGTAGCTGCTGACCTTCGACGCAACCGTAGGGATGCCGATCATCGCGTACTCGACGAACTTGAGATCGCTCTTCGCACGGTTGAAGGTGTTGTCCACGAGCGGAGCCAGCCCGATGTCGAACTCGTCCAGTAGCTCCGCATAGCCCTCGATGTTCACGCGGTCCTTGGTCAGAAGGCGAGGATGGGGAGCGAACGGGAACTCCTCCATTCCCACCATCATGACCTCGACGTTGTCGAACTCGTGCAGGAGCTGCTCAACCGTGCCCGAGAGGATGGGCATGTCGATGTCGTGGCTGGGACTCCCCGCCCACCCGATCCGGACAACCCCACCTCGATCGGGTCGCTTCCGCTCGGGTGGCCAGTGCTCACCGGGCAGCATGTTCGGTACGACCCGGACGTTGTCGTTGAATCCCTTGAGTCTCCCGGCCAGATGCGGGGTCGCAGTAGTGACGACGTCAGCGGCCCTTATCGCCCACTCCAATCGGCCGATGGTGCCGGGGTCGTTCCAGTCGTCGTAGGCGGGATTCGTTGGGTGCAGGTTCCAGAGGTCGTCATCCATGTCAATGATCACCTTGCGGCCAGCAACCTTCGCCCGCTCGATAGCCTGCAGCGACATTGGCACTGTTGGCCGCTGAAGCACGAGGATATCGAAGAGCTCCGGGGGGCCGGGGATGCGGTCTGACAAGATCACCTCGTGACCACGTCGCCGCAGCTCCAGCCCGGGTGCGTGACACCGATACCAAGCGCATCCCCAGAACTGCTCCACCACCATGAGGATGCTCTTTGGCTGACACGGGCCAGCCTCCTCTGTTACCGGCTCCTGCTCCAGCTCGGTCGCCAAGATCTCATCTCCATCCCACTGTGCCTGCCGTGCGAAAGACCGCCGGGCGGCCAACAGCCCCCTCGGCACGATGACCAGCTCAACTCCCGATCGGTCGAATCGATGCGTCGAACCCGCCCCGCAGCCCCAGTCGAGGGCCGCACGGCTGGTTACTGCCGTATAGTACACGTCCGTCCAGTGCGCACGCACTCTCGGTCGGCCATAGCCACTAGCAGGACACGTTCCAGCTAACAGGCGTCCTTCACTGGTACGATATTGCGATCCACTGTGATGCGAGCAAGCGGCGTGTCCATCGTCCGAGCCGCGAGCCGCTACAACGAGAACGGGGCCAGGATGCCAACTCGCGCGCTGATAACCGGCGTGACCGGCCAGGACGGGTCCTACCTGGCCGAGCTTCTCTTGCGCGAAGGATACGAGGTGTTCGGCATGGTACGACGCACCTCATGGGAGAACTACGAGCGCATCAGGCATATCCTCCCGGACATAACGCTCGTGGAGGCGGATCTCCTCGACCAGACGAGCCTGATGGACGCCATCTCGACCATCGCTCCCGGAGAGGTATACAACCTAGCCGCCCAGTCCTTCGTCCCAACCTCTTTCAGGCAGCCCGTCTTGACGGCCGAATTCAACGCCCTCGGACCGCTGCGGCTGCTCGAAGCGATTCGACGATGCAAGCCAGATGTTCGCTTCTACCAGGCGTCCACTTCCGAGATGTACGGGAAGGTGCGAGAGACGCCCCAGACCGAACTCACCCCCTTCTACCCTCGCTCTCCCTACGGCGTGGCCAAGACGTACGCCTTCCACATTACGGTGAACTACCGGGAGTCATATGGGCTGCACGCGTCGAACGGCATCTTGTTCAACCACGAGTCTCCGAGACGCGGGCTACACTTCGTGACGCGAAAGATCTCCCACGGCGTCGCGCAGATCAAGCTCGGGCTGGCTACGGAGCTGCGACTCGGGAATCTGGAGGCGAAGCGCGACTGGGGGTTTGCCGGCGACTCGGCCAGGGCCATGTGGCTGATGCTGCAGCAGGAGGAGCCCGACGACTACGTGATAGCGATGGGCGAGGCGCACAGCGTGAAGGAGTTCTGTGAGATAGCGTTCGGACACGTCGGACTCGACTACCAGCGGTACGTTGTCGAGGATCCGGAGTTCTTCAGGCCCGCTGAGGTTGACATACTCCTCGGCGACGCGAGCAAGGCCCGTGAGAAGCTCGGGTGGGAACCGCACACCAGCTTCGAGGACCTGGTGGTCACGATGGTCGACGCTGACCTACACCGCCTAAGCACAGAGATGAGGCTGTAGTGGAACCCGGCGCATCGGCAATGAGCCATTGGACGGGACAGCGCGTCTGCGTAACTGGGGGTGGCGGATTCCTCGGGTCCTTCTTGCTCGAGGAGCTGGCCCGCCGAGACGCCACCGACGTCTTCGCGCCGCGCTCACGCGAGTACGACCTGCGTACACCCGAAGGCGTGCGGCGCATGCTCGCCGACGCCCAGCCCGAGATCGTGATCCATCTCGCAGCCGTCGTCGGGGGCATCGGCGCCAACCGCGACAACCCGGGGAAGTTCTTCTACGAGAACGCGATCATGGGCATCCAGCTGATCGAGGAGTGCCGCGAAGCGGACATCACCAAGTTCGTCGCTATCGGTAGCATATGCGCGTACCCGAAGTTCGCTCCCATCCCCTTCCGCGAGGACAAGCTATGGAACGGCTATCCAGAGGAAACCAACGCTCCCTACGGCCTGGCGAAGAAGATGCTGCTCGTGCAGTTGCAGGCGTATCGTCAGCAGTATGGCTTCAACGGCATCTACCTGCTGCCTGTGAACCTCTACGGGCCAAGGGACAACTTCGACCTCGAGACCAGTCATGTCATCCCGGCCCTGATCCGCAAGATGGTCGCGGGGCGCGACGAGGGTGCCCCGGTCGTGCTCTGGGGTGACGGTACGCCTACGCGCGAGTTCCTCTACGTGGAAGATGCCGCGAGAGGAATCCTCGCGGCAGCGGAGCGCTACAACGGGGCCGAACCCGTGAATCTCGGCTCAGGGGTTGAGATCTCGATCAAGGACCTCGCCGAGCTCATCGCCGAACATGTCGGCTATGACGGGCCCATCGAGTGGGACACTACGAAGCCCAACGGCCAGCCCCGGCGCATGCTGGACGTCAGCCGCGCGCGGGACTGGTTCGGCTGGGAGGCGGAGATTCCCTTCGACGAAGGTATCCGCCGCACGGTGGAGTGGTGGGAGGAGAACAGGGCCAGCTATGGGGAGTGACGCGGCCTCTTCAACGCATGCGGTGATCCTCGCCGGTGGCAGTGGAGCGAGGTTCTGGCCGCTCTCGCGCGAGATGAGCCCCAAGCACCTGCTCGGTATCTTCGGGACGGAATCCCTCGTCGCCCAGGCGATACGTCGCGTCTACCCGACAATCGTGAACGATCCCGCTCACATCCACATCGTCACGAACGAGCGCCTCCTCGACGAGCTGCGCAACAGCGTGCTCTCGTCCGAGGACGAGCGTCTGAGGGCTGTCGACTTCATGGTGGAGCCGGTCGGCCGCAACACGGCCCCGGCAGTGGCGTTCGCGGCCGCGCGGCTGGCGAGTGAGGACCCGAACGCGGGGGTGGTCGTACTCCCCTCAGACCACGTGCTCGAGGACGGGAGCGCGTGGGAGGCGGCGCTCTACGCCGCGCTGTCACTGGCGCACGCAGGCCAGATCGCCGTCATCGCGGTCGAGGCCGACGATACCGAAGCCGGCCACTCGTACGTGCAGCTCGGTGAGCCCCTTGCCGAGCACGAATCCGGCGGTGTAACGGCGCGACGGGCGCTCGCGTTCATCGAGCGCCCAGAACCGGATGACGCCGCGCGATACGCGACATCGGACGACCACCTCTGGAACGCGGGGATACTGGTCGCGAGGGCATCGACCCTGCTAGAGCAGATGGGGCGCTCTGCCGCTGGAGCCAGGATCGTTGAAGTCGCCGAGCTGCTGGCCGAAGCGCCGGCCGCGGACGGCGTCACCGCCGAGGCTAGATCCCGCTTCGGAGAACTCCCCGCGCTCCCCGTGGAGCAGGTACTCGCCCCTGAGTCGTCTCGTGTGGCGGTCGTCCCTACCAGCCTGCGGTGGCGAGAGGTCGGCTCGTTCCGGGCGCTCGAGGGCCTGGCCGAGCCCGACGCGAATGGCAACACCCGCCTCGGCCGTGGGGTGGACGTCGATTCGAGGGATGTGCTCGTGTACTCTGCCGACCGTCTGGTGGCGACCCTGGGTATGCACGACACGATCGTCGTCGATACCTCGGACGCGACACTTGTCTGCCCGAAGGACAGGGAACAGGACGTGCGAATGGTGGTCGAGGCGCTCGCCACGATGGGTGCCGAGGAAGTCATCCATCCCCGCTCGAGCATGCGCCCCTGGGGGAGCTGGACCACCCTGCTCTCGGG
>CAZWGV010000072.1:0-6413 GCA_964633595.1 uncultured Coriobacteriaceae bacterium
GCGTGCCATAGATGGGGTTGGTAGGGCAGTTCCACCACTTCGATCCCAGCGGCTGAGGCATACGCGAGCAGGGTGTCTCGGCGTCGCTCGTGCTCTTCCGAGGGTTGGATGTTGGGGTTCACGAAGACCACTGTCACTTCGTGGTCCGCGGCCAGGGCGTCGAGCGGCTCCAACATGCAAGGTCCGCAGCACGCGTGCAACAGCACTCTCATGCGACAGATTCTACACCTTCACGTCGCATTTCCGGCGCGTCCGAAGAGCAGCATGGCGGTCCCAAAGACCACGAACACCACACCGGAGATCCTGCTCATCAAGCGCTCCGGAACGCGTCTCCCGAGAGCCGAACCCAACGCGACCGCAATGCCGTCAGCCGCCAGCAGCCCCACAGTCGATCCAAGCCAGATGCCCAGAACTGGTCCGACCCCGTCCAGCCCCGATGCCGATGCACCCCAACCGGCTGCGGAAGCCGCGGCACCCGGGTCCGCCGCCAGAGCCACTACGCTCAACTGCGTCTTGTCGCCGAGCTCCGCCAGGAAGAAGGCTCCGGCTATGGCGAGCAGAGACCCTCGAGCGGACACTCGTCCGGTAGCGTCCGGTCCGTCCGCTCCCTCAGCACGGGCACCTCTCGATGACACTAGTGTGAAGATCCCGAACCCGATGAATGCGATCCCCGCTACAGGCACCACCACCGCAACAGGAAGCACAGTGCCGACAACCCGACCGCCCGCGACAGCCAACGCAGTGAGAACCGACGCCGCAACACCGATGGCCGCGAGGACGCGCGCGACACCGTGGCGCGCTGCAAGGACCAGCACCAACAGTTGCGTCTTGTCCCCGATCTCGGCGAGGAACACCAGCCCAGCCGAGAGGGCTGCGGCCACTGACATGGGTCTCCCAACGAGAAGCGGGACGGCCGCTTGACCGTCCCGCCCGAGTAGTGCGCGCGCGGCGGTGCTAGGCCTTGCGCACGTTGCTCGCCTGCAGCTTGCCGTTCTGACCCTCGGTGATGTCGAAGACTACGGCCTGCCCCTCATCGAGGGTCTTGAAGCCCTCGCCTTGGATCTCGCTGAAATGGACGAAGAGATCGTCGCCATCCTCACGAGAGATGAAGCCATAGCCCTTGTCCGGATTGAACCACTTGACCGTACCCTCTGGCATGCAAGACCGTCCTTCCACCCCGGAGGAGCGGTATTCCTCCCGGATCGCCGCTCCCGCCTTCATCCGCGGCGCTCGAACGAGCACCGCGCTCGATTCTGCGCGCTCGACGAACCGGGCGTCAAGCGGTCTGCCGACGCTCGCGCCTGACAACCAGCACCAACACCCCGACAAGAACGATCAGCAGAGCGGCGATAACTCCCACGATCTGTCCGGCCCCGGGACCGCCCGTCGAACCACTAGTTCCGCGCCCTGTGCCTCGCTCGTACCTCACACTGATCGTCGTTTCCTCGCCCGGCTCCAAGCCCGGGTCTGGCAGAGCGAACAGCTGCTCCCCCTCGGGGTTGACCGCTGGCGACCCCCGATATGACGGATCGGTCTCAACCTCGGTGGCACCAGCGGGGACGCGAACCGTCAACCGCATGCTGGAGGCCGGCTCCGCCTGAACCCAGACCGCTTCCGAGCTTGATGCCAGGCCGTCCTGCACGACTCTGCCCTGCAACGCCTCGTACTGAGCGGTCCGCGATTGCGCCAGTACGAACTCCACCGAGGTGCCCTCGATGCTGGATGCGACAAGACGGTAGTCCCTGCGGATGTCCTGCTCCGCGATGCCCCCGGTGATCTCCCCTGTCCACAGGATCTCAGAGTCAGGTGCGAGTGGTATCCGGACCCTGACTGGGAGCGGTACCGACTCGGTCAGCTCGACGGTAACGATCAGGAGCACACGCCCAGGCTCGGCCTCGGGCCAAACCTGCAGCTCGTAGGGGAGCGAACCCTGAGCTAAGGGCGGCTCCTGCGCATGAGCCAGACCCGCATGAGCAGTCATGGCGATAAGCGCAACGATAACTACGATGGAAGCCCGAATCCCCAATCTGCGCCGAACCACCTTCAGCTCTCCTTGACTATAGCCAGCAGGTTCTTGAACTCCTCCGTGCCCGCCTCGCGCACCGCCTCATAGATGACCGCTTCCGAGGTGGTCACGGTGACACCCGCAGCACGTAGTCGATCCAGCGCAACATCGTGATCGCGCTCAGAACGAGAACAGCAGGCATCCGCCACGACCTGGACCTGCCTGCCCTCTGCTGCAAGCGCCAGTGCCGTCTGCGCGATGCAGATGTGTGTCTCCATCCCGCACAGGACTACTTGGCCACGCCCTGTGGAATCCAGGGCCTCGCAGAAGGCGGCCTCGGCAGCGCAGCAGAAGGCCACCTTGTCGGCGCTCATCACTCGTGCACCCTCCTGGGCGGCGGGGACCAAGACCGCCTCCAGCTCGGGTACGGTTCCACCGAGCCCCTTGGGGTACTGCCGCGTCACGACCATCGGGATGTCTAGAAGGGCCGCCACTCGGGCAAGCCGAGCGGCCGTGGCAACAACGGCGTCCTTTCGGGACATTGCCGCAGCGAGCCGCTCCTGGAAGTCCACCAGCACCAGGACCGCATCCTCGCGATCGACCAGGGTCGGCACCGTTGCTCTCACTGGAACCCTCCTGACATCCTCGGATAGGCATGAAGTCTAGCGCACCGCCCCTTCCATCTCGACAACGTGCGATGCCGAGGTTGACTTGCTTGGGTATATGCAGCGCGAGGATTGCGGAATGGTGCCGGGCACGCGCAGCCAGGACGACCCTCCTTGCACCACCGCAAGCCGCGAGACGAGGAGGTACCCATGAGCGACGCACCACTTCTTGGCTCGATCAACACCGTGGCTGACCTGGAATCCGCCACAGACTTCGAGAGGAAGCACCTGCCCCACATCACGCTGGAGCGCACAGGGGAGAAGGTGAAGGTGAGCGTCGGGGTTGGACACTACGTTGCCCACCCGAACGAGCCTGATCACTTCATTGCCTGGATCGAGATCATTGCCGGTGACGCGCCCATAGCGCGCTTCGACCTGTCCCCGGTGGCCACCGATCCCGAGGTGTCCGTGGTACTGAAGGTGGAACCTGGCAGCACCCTCCGTGCGGTGGAGCACTGCAACCTCCATGGCCTGTGGGCTGCGGAGGTCGAAGCCTAGCGGTACTGCTCCCCCGCGCCCCGCGCCCTAGCCCGTCGCGCCGGAGTGCCCACTCCAGCGCTCTGTCGTGCTATTCTTCCGCCGTTCGCTGTAGCGACCGGGGAGTTCTCATGCCCAAGTACATAGCCACTAACAAGGATCGGGAAGGCAAGGCTGTTCGGATCGAAGGCGGCTACCGGGCGAGCGACGGGAAGGCGTTCCTTTTGCTTCGCCGCCTCCCCCCCGAGTACGCCAAGCCGCCGCTCTGGCTAGTACAGGTCAGCTCGGACACCCTGGTTCAAAAGGATCCGGCTACCGGGGAGTCCATGAGCTTTGAAAAGCTCTACTCGATCCACGAACTCACAGACGCCGAGAAGCAGTTCCTCCTCGGGACGGCGCCAGGCAAGGCCGCGCTCCCGTTCTTCAACTTCAGCTACCCCAACGTCATCAGGATACTGGGGAAGAAGTTCACGCGGCTCGAGGAACGAGAGATTGGGCCGATCGTCGAGGGCAAGCTCTTCGTTCTGATAGCTGGGCGAACCGAGTAGTCCCAGACCGCGTCCAGCTGCGCCAGGCTGCGTTCGGTCACGTCCGGCTGCGTCGGCCTGCGTCCGGCGACCGCGGCCCGGCTAGGCCGAGAGGCTCACCGGATTCAAGTCATCGAACCACAGTGCGTGATCATCGCGACGCATGACCATGAATCGGCTCTCGTCGGCAGGGTTCTTCGCGCGATGGTAGCGCATGAAGATGCGCCTCTCGTCCATGCCCACGACCTGGACCTTGCCGGACTCGTGAGACATCACGTACCTCGCCCTTCGCGACAGCCCGGAAACGCGCGAGCGCGCCTCACTGAACAGCTCCCAGCCCTCGGAGATCGGCACGACATATGGCTCGTTGCCTGCGGTTGGCCGCAGCTGGAAGACGTAGTACTGGGGGCAGCCCAGCTCCGTGCACTCCTGGAAGAGCTCGGCCAACACGGCGGCGTCATCGTTCACGCCTCGGACGACCGGACACTGGTTGACACATATCACCCCCAGCTTGCGCAGCAAGCGCAGCGCATCCCGGGCCGGCGATGTGAACTCGCGCGGATGATCGAAGTGGCACATCAGGTGCAGGCACCCGCCAGCGGAGCACTCCTCTTCGAGAAGTTCGTGCAGGGAAGGGTCCTCCAAGATCCGGAAGGGGTTGAACGCAGGGATCTTAGAGCCTATGCGCACAGTCCTTACATGCGGGATCTCGCGTAACGACCTCAGGATGCAGGCGAGGCGATCGGTCCCGAGCACCAAGGGATCCCCGCCCGTTAGAAGCACGTCGGTAATCTCGGCATGGGCTCGAATGTAGTCGAGTCCGGGCCGCACGTCGCGAGCCGTCTCACGGTTGCCACGCATGAAGAGCCTCTTGCGGAAGCAGTAGCGGCAGAACCCCGCGCATGTGTCGACGCACAGGAGTACGCAGGTGTCGCGATACTTGTGTTGCACCCCGGGCACCACCGTGTTGGCGGCCTCGTTGGAGACATCCAGCCCGCCGAAGTCGCCCATCTCGCGCTCGTGCGGTATTACCAAGGTCTTGATGGGGTCTGCTGGATCGCTCCAGTCGATCAACCCGAGATAGTAGTCGTTCGAGCGGAACGCATAGCGGCCCGAGACGCGCTGAAGCAGCTCGCGCGTGCTGGGGGGTACCTGCTCGAGCCGCGAGACGTCCCGAAGATACGTCACCCGTCTCGGATGCGTGCGGATCCCCCCGTCTCTGTCGCGTACGTGATGCATCATCACCATCTCGACGGATCGGGGCATATGGCGCCGTATTCGGCGTAAACGAACGCGAACAGCTGTCCGCGCGGAGTGTCCTAGTGCTTCTCAGACTGCAGCAATCGTACCGTAGACCGACCCCTCGACGCCAACGAACGAACACATCCTCGGGACACTTCCCCGGCTCAGCCCAGCCGATTCAGTCAACTTCACGTTGTCGCAGCTAGAGGGTTTGACCCTCAGCTCAGTTGATGGCCAGCAGCTCCACCTCGAAGACGAGGGTGGAGTTGGGCGGAATGGCTGGTGGGGCACCACGCTCACCGTAGCCCATGTGGGGCGGTATCGTGAGCTTCCGCTTCCCGCCAACCTGCATCCCTGGGACACCCTGGTCCCAGCCTGGGATGACTCTCCCTTGGCCGATCGTGAAGCTGAATGGCTGACCTCGATCCAGAGACGAGTCGAACTTTGTCCCATCCGTCAACCAGCCCGTGTAGTGCACATCGACGGTATCGCCGCTCTTTGCCTCGGGTCCTTCGCCAGCTTCCAAGTCCTCTATCTGCAACTCCTCAACCTCCTCGGCTTGCGGCGCCTCCTGTGGGGCAGCCGGTTCCTGCTGGATCGGATCCTGCGGGACGGTCGCCTCCGGCTCGCCGCCGCACCCTCCTAGCAGCAGGAGCGCGAAGACCGCCATCAGCGAGACCAGGAGCCGCATGGTCGCGCGGCTTGCTCTTGATACCGACTTCGCAGCGCTCTCGCCGCCCGTGAACCATCCTTGTGTCACTGTGCCTCCATCTGAGAGTTGCGCCGACATTCCCAAAGCGACCCAGCGTCTGCAGTACCTGCCCGTGGCTGGCTGCAGCACTAGGGCAACATCGCGTAGCTTGCCACAAGCTCGCGCGTCGCGCTCGCATTGGTTCATAGCATCTACCATAACCAGCCCACCCGGAAGCTCCCTGGCTACTCGAGCCCCCACGACACGCCGCAGCAATGGCGAGCCCCAACAGGGTAGGAACCCAGAGTGACTGGTTGGGAGGAATCTGCTGGACAAGCTAGGCGGCATGTTCGAGAAGGCCAGGGACTTCGCGGAAGACACGTTCGGCAAGGTAGAGGACAAGGTCGAAGACACCGTCGGTGACGTGAAGGACCAGTCCACCGGCGGGTCGGACGAGGACCAGTAGCTAGCGCCGAGCCGGCCGCGGTCATCACGATCGCAAGCAGCAAGATCGCTACGGCCATGCCGCGCCCACCCCAGCGCGTCGTCGGTCTACTCGTGCTGAAAGCCGGCCGCGTCGCCTGCATGCCTCTCTCTCTTCCGGATGGTGCCCCAGGGGGCGGCGATCTCTGTCACCCGCAGATCGAGTTGCTCGTCGTATGGCATGGGCGTTCGCCTTCCTCGCCTCGGGGTTTGAATCCCGCGACACTACTGCATACCAGAAACGGCAGCGCCTTGGACACGAGGCTGGCCACAAAGAACAGGCCCCGGCGTCTGTGCCGGGGCCCCGCATTCTCATGGTGGGC
>CAZWGV010000073.1:0-6060 GCA_964633595.1 uncultured Coriobacteriaceae bacterium
TGGACCGCAGAACCAGAACCACGACTTGCAGGCCGCGTCCTTTTCATGGAAGCGCCGCCCATCCGCTGCGAACACGTCAACTACGTGCACGCCGTGTGGGCCGAGACGGCGGGCGGCCCGCCTCAGGGTCCATCGGACGACGACTACGTGTACGCTTACTACTCGTCGGTCAATCCGTGAGGATCGATGCGGCGAACGCTTTGAACTGACTGCGCCCTATGGGCCTCCCGCACGGGAGGCCCATAGGTGCTTATCGCAGACAAGCGACGCGGGTGGATGGTCGCGACGCGGCGGGGGTGAGTATCTCACCGCCCGCCGCGGGCGTCTCGGGGGCGGCGCTGGTCTCTCGGCTAACATGGGCGCGCGCAACCGCCGTCGTAGCTCAGGGGATAGAGCACAGGTTTCCCGAGTGGACAATGGCGTTGTGGCTGCGTCGCTACTCGTCCTTCTAGCTGCTGATTTGCTCTCTCTCAATCCCCTTCGATTGACCGATTTCGTGCTACTCCCGGTGGCAATACAGTAGCAACGCCGTCTGGATCTGCATGGCCGCCTCCTGTCGCTCTCGCACGATCGGACGCGCTCTCAATACCCGCTATCGGTTCGAGCCCGAAACGGCAGGGACGTGTCCCGCCTGCCTGCCCTCCAATGCCGACAGCTTGCGCGCCGCACCTGGTGCCGGGACGGCTATTGGCTTCGACGCCGCCAGACAGTATCTTGCTTCGTGGCCTAGCTTATACTAAGCTACCAACTTAGCATCTACTAACTACCTTGGTCTCGAGAAGAGGAGCGTTCCATGAACAGAGTGCTGCATGCCGCAGTTGTCGCGGCAGTCGCCCTGACGCTGGCGCTGGCGACCGCGACTGTGGCGCGCGCCGACGGGCACTACATGAAGAAGGGCTTCTTCGATCCGCCAGCCAAGGGCGATCAGATCTACAAGGCCGATGCGGGCACGCAGTACGCCGGTGACCGCAAGTGCCTGCTATGTCACATCGACTACCGGAATGGCAAGCCGCCGTACAAGGAGTGGGAGTGGAAGGACAAGTACGGCCTGAACAATAACGGGACGTTCTTCCGTGACAGCGGATACCAGCGATTCATGGTACCCGGCACCTCGGGGCTGGCCTCGTTCCTGCCGACGCAGACCGTCCCTCTGAAGGTAAAAAGCCACACTGAGGACGGGCTGACCTACGGGCGGGCATCGGTCGAGCGCGAAGACTCGTCGTACAAGCTCCAGTGGGCCGAGTTCGAGAAGGACGGAAACCCCCCGAACTGGGCCATCACTCCGGGCTACACGTACAAGGAGTTCAAGCTCAAGGACGTGTGGATGAAGTACGACCCTACCACCGGACGAGGCGATCACTGGGGAAAGGCCGAGATCAAGGTCGAGACGACGGTGCTCGTCAACGGCAAGCAGGAGAAGCGCGAGATCAAGTTCCTCGGGCAGTTCATGGGGACGAACTCCGGCTCTGACGGCCGTGTCCTCACGGGGCGAATCTGGACAACCGGGCTCGACAAGGACTCGTACGCACCTGAGTTCTTCGACTCTACAACTTACTACGACTCCACGAGCTTCGTGAAGAAGACGCTGAAGACCTTCTGGGGCGAGTACCGCATGGAGGCGACGAGGCCTTGGGTTACCGAAAGCACCACGTACGGGCTGATCATGACCGCCGGCAACAAGGTCGCGATGACCGTCAGTAGGGCGACCTGGTCCACCGAGTACCGCAAGCGCTGGGACGGCGTGAACCTCCATAAGGAGCTGACTGCCGATACGGTCAAGTGCGCCGCGTGCCACAGCACCCACCGTGGTCAAGGCGACCAGCTGATCAGCCGCAAGACCGAGACGATGTTGTGCCTGCTGTGCCATGACGGCAGCGGTAGCGCGTACAACGTCAACGCGGGCACTATCGCCGGCTTGCACGAGTCGCCGGCCGGGCCGATGGAAAAGTGGGTGGACGCCTCCGTGGCCTCCACGACCACGAAGGCCGCCGAGCTTCGCAAGGGTGCGACGTCGAAGCATGACGTGCGGTACACGACGCTTCTCGCGTCCGCACCGGGAGCGTCACCGGCCTTCAGCGGCGAGCTGCGTTGCAGCAGCTGTCATGATCCGCACGGCAACAGCAACTACCGAAACCTGCGCGAGGCGCCCAACCCCTACAACACGCCTGCTGACGCGTCGAGGGTGACCGTCAAGGCGCGGCTCATCCGTGCGGACGGCAAGATCGGATCTGCCGAGACGGTCGACTATCAGACGGGCATGACGGAGTTCTGCTCGGCTTGCCACATGGACTACCAGGCAGGCGCGGGTTCCGGCAGCACCCCCTACAACGGAAACCCGGCGCTTGCGGGCAAGGTCGCCGAACCAGCGATGGCGGGCGTCCGTCGACACGCGATGTACGTCGACGGCAACGACAACACGAAGTATCCGCTCACCGGCGGCGAGAAGTTGACGGTCGCTGGCGTGACCTACCCGCTCAAGTTCGAGAGCGCGCAGCAGGTGCCTGAGGCCTTCGGCGGCGGCAAGAAGGATCATCCTGCGGGCGTCGCTTGCATCACCTGCCACTTCTCGCATGGAACGCCGCTGCCGAACACGAACAGCGAACTGGACGTCAACGGCACCAAGGAGTGGTACGACAAGGCCGTCGGCCCGAGCATGATGCTGCGTGCGCCGGGACGTGGGGTGTGCCAGGCGTGTCACGCGAAGGGTCAGATGAGCGCGCCGTGATCCGCACTTCCGACAATCTGACGCCCCGCCGGGCTCTCGCTGCGGCCGTCGCCTTCGTCCTCGTGGCGTCGGCGGCGGTCGCGGCCTACCTCCTCAGCGTGGACGTTGGTGATCAGAAGGCGGCCAGCGTGCCCGAGGAGTTGGTGGCGTCCGCGGTAGCGAAGGCGTCACAGCGAGTGGATGCGGAGCCGCAGAACCCGGCCGCGCTCGTGGATCTCGGCTGGGCCTACCAGACGGCCCGGCGCCTCGGTCCGGCGAGGACCGCCTACGAGCGGGCGCTCGCACTCGACGGGGACCACCTCGCGGCGATGTTGAACCTGGGGATCTTGGAGGCCGAGCAGGGCCGCGCAGACGCGGCTCGGGCGTGGTTCGAGAAGGTATTGGCCGCCAACCCCGGACAGACGCTCGCGCGATTCAACCTCGGTGTGATCGCTTCACGTCAAGGCAGCTACGACGAGGCGGTCAAACACCTGAGGGAGGCCGTCGCCTCCGATCCCGCGTCGGGTGATTCCTGGTACGCCCTCGGCCGGGCGCAAGAAGGAGCGGGGTCGGCCCGGGGCGCGGTCATCGCCTACCGAAGGGCTTTGGAGCTGCTACCCGAGCATGCTGCCGCGAAAGAGGCGCTGGAACGACTTGATGCCGACAAGGACGTACGATGAAGAGATCCCACCTGTTCGCCGTCATCAGCTTCATCGCAGCGCTCGCTGCCGGTTACATCGTGTGGGACGCCTGGCAATCCCAGTCCGATGCGAACGATGTCCTTCGACGGCCCATGGAGTCGTCGTACCGTCACGTCCGGTCGCTTTACGGTGACGCGTCCGACCCGTTCGAGGAGCCCCAGGACGTTGCTGTGCTGCCTGGCGGCGAGATTGCGGTGGCCGACACGGGCAACGGGCGGGTCGTCGTGCTCGATTCTGACGGCAAGAAGCTGCGCGTCATAGGCCGAGACGGCGGGAGCGCGCTTCGGCAGCCGAGCAAACTGGCTGTGCAGGGCGATTCGCTTCTGGTCGTCGATCCGGTGCTGCGGGAGGTTCGGCGCTACTCGGCGCACGGCGACCTGCTCGGGCGACCGGTGCGGTGGAAGGATGGACGCATCCCGTCTGCAGTTGCGACGGACGAGTCGGGACGGATCTTCGTCGCGGACGTAGCCGGACACGTGATCTCGGTCTTGGACTCCGAGGGCAAGCAGGCGGGCACCCTCGGTCGCGAGCGTCCGCCTGCCGGATTCCCGCAGATGCGCCTCGAGGATGGGCGGCTGGACTACCCGAACGGGCTCGCCGTAGACGATTCGGGGCGTGTGTGGGTGGCCGACTCGAACAACGAGCGCATGCAGCTATTCGATGTGGCAACGGGTGAAGCGTCTTCGCCGGCGCCGTCCGGCGATTCCGTGCCCCCGATGTCGCTGCCGCGTGATGTGTCGATAGGAGCCGACGGTCGTGCCTTCGTCGCTGATCCATTGGGTCATCGCGTGTTCGTGCTGAACGAGAGCGGCCAGGCGATGGCGGCCTTCGGCACGATGGGGCTCAGAGACGGCGAGCTATTCCTTCCCCTTGGCGTGGCGACTGACGACCGAGGCCGCGTGTTCATCGCCGAAAAGGGTGCGAACAGGGTCAGTGTATTCTCAGCACCCGTGCTGGCCGATGTCGTGTCCTTCGCGTTTCCGCCACGCGTGGCGCTGCCCTTGGCGCTCATCGCGGGGGCCCTCGTGATCGCCGGCGCGCTGCTCCTCCCCAAGAAGCGCCTGGTGCTCGGCACGAACCCGTCCCGCGCGACTAGGGGTGCTGACGTGAAGCTGTTCAGCCGATCGCGCAGCGCAGCTCTGTCTATCGACCTGTCGAAGTGCCTCGAGTGCCGCGCCTGTGAGAAGGCGTGTGCGGCCGCATTTGGCGCGGCACGGTTCCAGCTGGATGAGGGGAACCGGTCGGGCGATCTCTGGAACCCCCGCGCATGCAGACTGTGCCGGTCTCAGTCATGTGTGGGCGCTTGTCCCGTCGGCGCCATGCGGGTCGATGAACGCGGTGTGGCGGTCGTGGGATCCGGCTGCATCGGCTGCGGTGCTTGCGCTCGCGCCTGCCCGTTCGGCGGGATTCAGATGATGGAAATCGGGGGCGAGCCGCGACCCGCCAAGTGCGACTTGTGCCCCGGACGAGCGACGCCGGCATGCGTTGCCGGCTGCCCGACCGGTGCTTTTTCGGCATGCGGTCCGCAGACCGCTGTTGGCTTCACTGAAGCGGCACTGCCATGTGGGGCATGATTCGTCGTTCGTCGGCGGCTGTCATCAGTGCGTTGGGAACTAACCTCGGCGCCGTCGTGCTGATGTCGTACCTCGGCGGTCTCTCCGGCGTGCTCGTCGGATCCGTCGCGGTCGCCCTCGCGCTCTTCGCCACCGTAGGCTATGTACTGCGCAAGCGGGAGGTTGTCTCCGTCGGTGCCACATCCGGGTGGTTGGTCGCTCACGTCTGGCTGTCGTCGGCGGCCCTCGTTGCGGCACTTGCTCATGGACGGTTCTCCCTTCACACGCTGCTCCCAGCCTTCGTCGTAGTGTTGTCCGAAGTGGTACTAGTGTCGGGCGCGCTGGTGTGGATGACGCTGTCGGTCGGCGGTGGGATGGGGACCCGTAACAGACTGTGGTGGTTGCGGCACCTTCACGTCGAAGCCTCCATCATCGCGCTCGGCGCGGTCGGCGCACATGCGGTGACGGCCCTATTCTATGGAGGGCTGCGATGACGCGCGGGCGATGGGCGATTGTGGTGATCGGAGCGATTGTCGCGTCGCTTCCGTTCATGTCCGGCTTCGGAATGCTGTCGGCAGGCTCGCTCCGTACGCTCGATGCGATGCTCTTCTCAATCGGCGAGCTGAGTGCCGGTCACACCAGACTCGAGTGCCTGGATTGCCATCGGCCGTTCGCCGGGGCGGACCAGCGCGCGTGCGCGGGCTGCCACGAAGAGACCGCTTCCTATGGGCGTCTGACAGGCTCGCGGCTGGCCGCCCATCGGCTAGTAGCAAGCGAACTCACCGTACGCCGAGGACCGGGTTGCCTGACGTGCCACCCGCAGCACGGCATGTCCAGCAAAACGGCTGGCCGGCGAACGCACTTCGGGGACCTGCTCGAGCGATCGGTCTGCGTGAGATGCCACGATGCCGATCGCGGCGCGCACCCCTCAGTCCGGAGGGACGATTGCGAGCTATGCCACTCGACCAAGGGCTGGAACGCAGAGTTCACGCATCCGGTCGTACGAGCGAACGAGAGGGACGCCTCCTTGGCCGCCTGTGTCGAGTGTCACGGACGGCATTGGCATGAGCCGGGCAGCACGAGTCCCCCTGTTTCTGACGGA
>CAZWGV010000074.1:0-5969 GCA_964633595.1 uncultured Coriobacteriaceae bacterium
GGTATCGGGCGGCGGACGGGCTTTCGCCACGCTGGTGGGGGTCACGCTGATGGCCGCTGCGTTGGCAGTGGCGCTCGCACCCAACGTGGACGAAGTCCGCTACGAGCTAGGGATGACCGAACTGCCGCCGGCGCATGCCGCTCCGTTGCCGACCGACGGTGACGAGCCGGTCTCTGCCGAGGACACCGAGGCCGCCAGCGCGACGCCGAAGCAGGCGACCGGGCGCTTTGCGGTGGCGGGCGCCGGTCGCGTCGTCATACCGAAGATCGGGGTGGACATCCCAGTAGGGGTGGAGGAGAAGACCGCGCTCAAGCGCGGCGCATGGTTGCAGAGCGGCAGCGCGCAACCCGACCAGCCGGGCAACGTTGTGCTAGCGGGGCATCGCCGACGCGGGGCGTTCACTCTGCTGCATCGCCTCGCTAGGGGCGACGAGGTGACCGTGCTCTGGTCGGGACAGACGTACCGCTACAAGGTCAAGTCTGTACGTGAGGTTGAGCCCGACGATACCTCACAGATAGCTCGCGCCGGTCCCGACCGGCTGACCCTCTGCACCTGCACTCCCAGCTTCCTGGGAGACAGGAGAGTGGTGGTAGTGGCGCTGCCGGCTGCGGAGTAAGACCGGCGTCGCGGACGGAGCACCCTGCCTGGGAAGTGTTGCGCCACCCGTGATCGGTGTGCTAACTTGTGCGTCCGCCGAGAGGCGCGAACTGAATACTGCGGGGTGGAGCAGTCTGGTAGCTCGTCGGGCTCATAACCCGAAGGTCGCAGGTTCGAATCCTGCCCCCGCTACCAAGACATCAGCAGGTCGGAGGCCTACTCGCTCTCCGGCCTGTTCGCTTTGCTCCCTGCTTCCACGCGAGAGGGAGCGCTGCGGCCCCGCACCAGTATCCCACTCCCTTTGTGCGGGTCCAGCCAAGCGATCTCGCCCGGACTGATCGAAGGGTGCCGAAGCCGGGCGGCGCGCCCTGGATCGCGCGCGCAAGCCTGACCATCTTGAGCGCGCGCAGAGTATACTCTAGTATACATAACATGAACTCGGATACCGACATCATCGCGCACCTCTTCGGGGGTGCGGGCCGGACCGCGATACTGCGGCTTCTGGCCAGTGAGACCACCCCGTTGACGGGCCGCCAGATCGCCGACATGACGGGTCTGAGCCCGGCGGGCGCCTCACGCGCGCTCGAACACCTCGCCGGGCTGGGCGTCGTGACGCGACGGAGCGTCGGTCGTGCGTTCGTGCACGAACTCGACCGAGGGAGCGATATCGTGCGACAGCTGATCCTGCCTGCCATCGAGGCCGAGGAGAAGATCGCGGCAGCACGCCGGGCAAGACCGGTCGGCGGTCTGCCGCCAGAGGTCATCGAGTGCCTCGTTGACGGATTCAGTCCGCTGAAAGTCGTGCTCTTCGGCTCACGCGCCCGCGGGGAGGCCGACGAGAGCGCCGACTTCGATCTGCTGGTGGTTGTTCCCGAGGTTGCTGACAGGCACTCGCTAGCAGTGGGGATGCTCGTCGCGCTGGGACATCTGGGGGTTCCGGTCGACATCGTGCCCACAGACCCCGCAGAGCTTGAAGAACGCGGCGACGTCCCCGGGAGCCTACTGCGGCGGGCGCTCGAGGAGGGACTGGTCGTCTATGAGCGCTCCGCGGCGTGAGGCGGGCGGGGGAGACGACGAGCGCTGGCTGCGCTTCGCGCGTGAGGACGCCGCGCTCGCGACACGCCTGGCCACAGACACCGACGTGCCGCCGAGGATCGTTTGTTGGCACGCTCAGCAAGCGGCGGAGAAGGCGCTGAAGGCGGCCCTTGCGTCGCGGGGCACGAGCTTCCCGCGAACCCACAACCTCGTCGCCCTGCGCGCACTGCTCGACGTCCAGACGGCGCGCGGTCTCGACATCCACGACCTGGCCGAGCTGACCGCGTGGGGAGCCGAGGCGCGCTACCCCGGGGAGTGGGAAGAGCCCAGCCGCGAGGACGCGCGACAAGCTGCGGCTGCGGCGGAAAGGGCCGTCGGGGCCGTTGCGGAGCTGATCGGTGAGAACTGATGAGGCGGGGCGGCAGTGTTCGCCCGATCGCGAGCGCCCGTTCGCCCGATCGCGCGCGCCTGCTCGCCCCTCACTCCTCGGGCATTCGCAAGAGCCGCGCGTTCACGGCCACGATCACGGTGGAAAGCGACATGAACGCCGCGCCGAGCGCGGGCGAGAGAGCAATCCCGAGCGAGTAGAGGACTCCGGCCGCAAGCGGGATCGCAACCACGTTGTACCCGGTGGCCCAGAGCAGGTTCTGCCGCATCTTTCGGTACGTCGCCTTGGAGAGCGCGACGATGTTGGCCACATCCGTGGGGTCCGAGCGCACCAGGATGATGTCGGCCGTCTCGATCGCCACATCAGTGCCGGCGCCTACCGCTATGCCCAGATCGGCCTGGGCGAGAGCCGGCGCGTCGTTCACGCCGTCGCCCGTCATGGCCACCACTCGGCCACGGGACTGCACCTCGGCCACCTTGGCTACCTTGTCCTGCGGCAGGATCTCGGCGAAGTAGCGGGCGATCCCCAGCTCTCCCGCCACCCAGGCCGCTACCTGCGCGTTGTCGCCGGTGAGCATCATCGACTCCACGCCCATGCGCTCGAGGCGGGTGATCGCGGCGGCTGACTCGGGGCGGATGATGTCGGCCAGCGCGAGGAGCCCCACGACCTCGTCGTCGGCCACGACGAAGACGACAGTCTTGCCCTGGGCCGAGAGGCGCTCCAGCGTTGCCGCTCCCGGGAGTTCACCGCCCTGGGCGCTCAGGTATCCGGGGCTCACGACGGCGACTCGCCGCCCGTCGATCACGGCTCGCGCGCCCTTCCCGGGGATGGCCTCGAACTCCTCGGCTCGGGGCACCGCAACGCCGCGTTCGTTCGCCGAACGCACCACCCCCGCGGCGATCGGGTGCTCCGAGTGGGTCTCGACCGCCGCCGCAAGACGTAGCACCTCATCCCCGGGCATGGTGTCGAATGCCTCGATATCCGTCACGCCGAACTCGCCCAGCGTCAGCGTGCCGGTCTTGTCGAAGATGACAGCGTCGAGGTTGCGGGCTCCCTCGAAAGCGTCGCGGTCGCGCACCAGCAGGCCGCTGCTCGCGCCGATGGAGGTGGACATCGCTACCACCAGCGGTATCGCGAGGCCGAGTGCGTGGGGGCATGCGATCACCATGACCGTCACTGTGCGCGAGAGCGCGAACGTGGTCGTCTCGCCGACGATGGCGTACCACACCGCGAACGTGATGGCACCACCGCCAAGCGCCACAGCCGTGAGCCACGCCGCTGCTCGGTTGGCGAGGTTCTGCGTCTTCGACTTGCTCTCCTGCGCCTCTCGGACGAGCTCTATGACCTGTGAGAGGAACGAGTCGGCGCCCGTCGCGCGTACTTCCACGGTGATCGAGCCCTCGCCGTTGATGGCTCCTCCGATGACGCCGTCGCCCTCGGCCTTCTCCACGGGTTTCGACTCCCCGGTGAGCATGGCTTCGTTCACTGAAGTCCGACCGTCGGTGACAGAGCCGTCGGCGGGGATCTTCTCGCCAGGCCGCACCAGAACGCGGTCGCCCACATTGAGCTGCTCGAGCGGGACGTCAGTGATGCTGCCGTCTTCGGCCACGAGGTGAGCGTCGGACGGCATGAGCTGCGCCAGCGCTTCGAGGGCGCGCGACGCGCCCATCACCGAGCGCATCTCCACCCAGTGCCCTAGCAGCATGACGTCGATCAGCGTGGCCAGCTCCCAGTAGAAGACCTCGCCTTCCAGGCCGAAGACGACGGCGGTGCTGTATGTGTATGCGGTGGTGATCGCCACGGCGATGAGCGTCATCATCCCGATGGCGCGGGTCCTCAGTTCAGAGACGAAGCCCGTGAGGAAAGGCCAGCCGCCGTACACGTACACAGCCGAGGAGAGCGCGAAGAGCGCAAGGATGTCGCCACGAAACGCCAGGTAGCGCTCCATGCCTAGGGCGTCTTGGATCAGCGGCGAGAGCGCGAGGATCGGCAGGGTGAGTGCCAACGACACCCAGAAGCGCCGGCGGAAGTCGGCGATCATGTGCTCGTGGCCGCCGCGCTGGGAGTGGCCGCCGCGCTGGGAGTGGGTGCCGTGCTGGGTGTGGGTGCCCTCGTCGACGTGCGCTCCAGGCGAATGCTGCACCTCTGCTCACCCCGTGTTCTCCGCGGTTTGGATGTGATTCTTCCCAAAGGTCCGCGGGGTCCTACCGAGGTTGGCGCCCTAGCGCCCCCGAAGGGAAGGAGCCCCGCCGTTTGGCGGGACTCCTTCGTCGTGGCCTATCCCGGCGCCTGGACCACTCCGCGGATCGCGGGTGCTGGCACATCGGGGCGGGATCGCCTATCCATCGCCGCTGAGCGCTCTCACGATACCCAGGTACTCGTCGACATCGATCTCGCCGGTCGCGTACCGTCTTGCGGCGATCTGCTCGGCTGTCTCGGCGTGCATGGGTTGTCTTGGGATCCCGAAATCGCGGCTCGCAGCCCCAAACGCCTGGGTGCCGGCGCCCGGGCCCCCGAGTCCGAGCGCGTGCCGCTGGGACCAGATGACCCATGCGATCAGACCGAACAGCAACAGAAACCCGAATCCCATCACTGGTATCACCATCCATTCTGTTCCGCCAAAGAACGAGTTGGCCGGGTGCATCCATCGGCCGACTGGGTCGAATCCGTAGCCGTGCATCATCTTCTCTCTCTCCTTCACGCAGCCATCGACGTGTCGCGGGTCGACCGAACTGGACGGTCCTGCGGCACGACCTCCGCCTCGAAACCCACCGACTGGATCGCGCGAGCGATCGTCTCCGGGTCGATAGCGAGTGGCTCGTACAGCACGGAAGTCACGTCAAGGGACTTGACCGCCATGGCGGCCGCGACGCCGTCGAGTTCGGATAGAGCTGCCTCCACGGCCTGCGTGCAGCGAACGCAGTGCATGCCGTGAGTGCGAATGTGTACAGCTTCCATGGTTGACTCCCTTCAGATGCGACACGTGCATTGCTCGTGTCGCCGGATCTTCGGACGCGCGAGCAACACGCCACATGCGGCGAGCCGTCGCGAGCGAGATCCTAGATCAGGAGTCGACCGAAGAGGGGGTCCGCCACTGGAGGCGGCGCGTTCGACGAGGGGACCATTCCCGGCCGGTCCCAAGCTGTGGCGAGGACAGGCGCGACGACGCGCACCACAGCCGTTGCTGCCGTACCGGGGCGGTCGGGCTGAGGGGCTACAAGGATGACCGCCGTGTGACCTGCATGCGGGGCGCATGCAGGTCCTCCGTCATGTTGCGGGGTTGATGATGTTGCATGCGCCGTGTCGGGGCAGCCGAGGAGGAACGCCCCACCCGCGAGCAGGAACATCAGGCCTGCCACCAGGATGAGCGTCGTTGCCCGATCGCCAGACACCGTCGACAACATCCGTGCGTCACCTCCATGCGGTACAGGGATAGCCGGTGCAACGCGCATGCCAAGGACACAGAGACTCGTTCGCTACTCGGCGGTTGGTGTGGAGGGGCAGGGCGAGGAGCTGATGCACGGCCTACCCACTAGAGCTTCTCGGCACGCTTTCTTCGTCACGGATCCCGTCCGCCATCCCGTCGATGAAGCCTTGGATGATCGCAATCGGGAGCATGAAGATCGTCACCATCCACGCGAGTGCGCTCACGGTCCACGAGAGAACGCTCATCCGGCGCTCGCTCCTTTCTCCTCGGCAAGCACGGACAGCGGCGGGCAGCGGTGGATCAGCGGCACCTGCCCGCATCCTGAGGTTGCCAGAGGGGTCTGACACGAACCGGATGCTATCCCACGACCCTCACTCGGCAGGAACTCGCCGCTGCCTGGCGCGCGTCGGCAGTGACGAGTTCGGCGTCGAATCGGGCGGCGAGAGCGATGAAGGCGGCGTCGTAGAGGGCGATGCGTTCGGCGCGGGCGATCCGAGCCGAGTCGATGAGCAGAGCGTCGTC
>CAZWGV010000075.1:0-5513 GCA_964633595.1 uncultured Coriobacteriaceae bacterium
TTCCGGAGGCGAAGAAGTACGTCGCCGACAAGCTTCACGTGAGCACATTCGACCTGTCGGACTCGACGGTCATGCGCAATCTCCGCGAAGAACTGGACATCGGGCTCATCGAGGCCGTGCCGGGCCTCGCGAAGGGGCTGGCCGCGAAGGCTCGCATCGCCGACGTCCTCGATATCGAGATCAACGCGGTCGAGAAGCTGAAGGAGCAGATGCCGGCCTGACGAGGGGGCTCTTGGCGCTTCCCACGGACTTGGTCCAATCTGAACGACGGAGGTCACAGGCATGGCAAACGCTGACTTCTATGCGGAGGCGATGGCGGCGATCCGGGCGTGCGATCGCGGACAGGCGGTCGAGGTCGCCGAAAGAGCGCTCTCCGCGGGACTCGAACCCGACGATATCCTCAAGAACGGCTTCATCCCAGGCATCGCGAGGATCGGCGACCTTTTCGAGAGAGGTGAGGTGTTCCTCCCCGAACTCGTCCTGGCGGCAGATGCGATGACCGGAGCCGCCCAGGTCTGCAACAAGGCGCTCCCGGAGGGAGCGTCGGAGACGAAGGGGACGGTGGTGATTGGCACGGTCCAAGGCGATGTGCACGACATCGGCAAGACGATCGTCGTCGCGTTCCTCAGGGCGAACGGCTATGACGTGCACGACCTCGGCCGGGACGTGGCGGCCGACAAGTTCATCGCCGCCGCCCAGGAGCACGAGGCGGACGTGATCGGCATGAGCGCTCTTCTTACGACCACGATGCGCGAGCAGACCAGGGTGCTGGACGCCCTCAAGCTGGCCAATCTGCGCGACAAGTACAAGGTGATCGTTGGCGGTGGCGCGTCCACCCAGCACTGGGCAGACAGCATCGGGGCCGATGCCTACGCGGAGGACGCGAACGACGGCGTGCGCAAGGTGAACGAACTCACAGGAAACTGAGACAGACACGTGACGGTCTCAGGAGGGTCCGCCAGTGTCGGGCCAGGCCAGCGCGGCGCCCGACAGAACGGAACGCGCGCAAGGCCGCAGCTCGGCGATAGCCTGCGTGATCGCCTCCCGCTCGGCCCCGGTATCGGCGTGCGTCTGAAGGGCCTTCCTCAAGCGCGCATCAGGCGCGAGGTCGTGGTCGATGAACGCGACGCCGCGGTGCACGCCGGGGCCGAGCAGTGCGATGGGCAGGTGCGCGCCGATGTCGCTGCGCGCCGCGTGCGTCTCTTTGCGGGCGCGGCCGTGCACCACACGGGGCCGCAACCAGCCCAGTTGCCACTGAGACAGCGAATCGCTTTCGAGTGCAGTTCTGGTGAGGCAATGCGGGACCTTGTCGTCCAGGAAAGGCGGTGCTACACTCCAGCACCTCATGCGGCGCTCGAGCACTGGAGTCGCGGAATGGCAGTAGCCTGCTCGCGCGGTACTCCGCCGGGTGTGGGTGTCCTTTCCGGCGCCGCCCGGCGCGGCGACGCCGCGCGACAGCGGCACCGTGTCGCTGAGCTCCTGGCCCTCTGCCTGGGGCCTGCTCCGCCGCCCCGCCTTCTCCTCCGCCTCCTTCAAGCATCCCCGTCCGCCCCAAGAGATGAGAGGTGATGTGCAGTGAGTGTAGTGACAAGCCCCCAGCGCGGAGTGACCTACCGCGTGCATCGCACTGACGGCATCGGGACGGGGGAGACGAACTCATGACCGACATAGCCGCAGCGTGCAATGCCTACAGAGAACGGTCGATTCGTTGGGGCTTCGCCTGGGCCCTCTGGTGCGCGGTCCTGTGGGGAGCCTGGTACGTACCCGGTACGGCCATTTGGTACGAGAAGCCGTTCGACGCGCTTGCAGACACCAACACCGCCTTCCTGACGGCCGCTGCCGTCATCACCACGTGGAACGCGATCTTCGTGCTGATCGCCCTGATTGTATGGGTCGCCGTACTCGGCAAGCTGCGAGATTACGGCCGCACGATCCGCCAGGTGCGCAAGGTCTCCAGGTGGTTCTTCTTGGGTGCGGTCTTCGGCGGCCCCATGGCGATCTTCGGATCCTTCTTGGCCATGGGCTACATCGGCGGCGTCTTCGCCGCCGTCGCGGCACTTCTCTACCCGCTGGTTGGAGCGACGATTGCACGGCTCTGGTACCAGGAGAACATCACCGCCCGGGCGGCGCTCGGCATCGTCATTGTCGTGGCCGGAGGGATCGTGGTCTACGCTCCTGGCATCCTGGCCGAGTTGACGGGCACGGGCTCGGGTTCCTGGCTCGGCTATATCGGAGGCGCCATGGCGGCCACGGGCTGGGGAATCGAGGGCGCGCTGGCCGGCAGGGCGCTCGACGTCACCGATCCCGACGTCGGCATCACCGTTCGTTTCACAGCCGAGGTCTTCTACTGGATCGCCATCATCATGCCGATCGCCATCATAGCCACTGGCGGCGACGCGTGGACGATGCTGGTGGATGCTATTCACTTCACCAACTTCGTCTGGATCGTGCTGGCGGGACTCACCTTCGGCTATTGCTACGTGTCGTGGTATAAGTCCTTCCCCTTGATCGGCGTCGGTCGGGGCCAGGCCATCGCCGATTTCTACGGGCTCTTCGCGATCGTCTGGCTCGCCATCTTCACCTTGACTTTGCCGGACTACAACTTCCTGATCGGCGGAGTCATCGTGATCGTCGGTGGCTGGATCATGTACTCTGAGAACCGCGAGGTGCTTGAGGTCTGCCGAACGGTCGTGGGTGCCGGGGATTCTTCTCACGCTCCCGATGAGCCGGACCGCTGAGCTGACAGGAGGTCGCATGGCCAAGGTACACGTGAAGGGCCGCATTCTGCAGATACTGCAGACCGGCGGTGCCAAGTGGGACTACGAGATCGCGGAGCAGATCCTGCGTGAGTACGGTTTGGAGGGCGAGTACTGGGTGGGTAACGTCAGAGTGACCTTGGGGGACCTTCACTCTGGTGCGCTTGCGGAGGTCATTGACCAGACCATCGACGCGAGCAAGAGCCACGGAAAGGAGAAGCTCCTGTTCCGCTACAAGCTCACCGAGTTCGGTCGCGAGCGCATGAAGCATACCGGGCTTCTGGTGGAGGAAGGTGCGTGAACATGAATGTGACTGAGTTCTGGGGTTACGAGGCGGCCCCGTTGATCGCGATCGTGGTGCTCATCGCCCTTCCGGTGGTGGCACTCATTCAGGCCCGCCTGTTCCCCAAGAAGATCTGAGTCGCGCGTGGTGCGGCCGTCGCCTGACCCGTCGTGAGGGCGGAAAGCCGCTTACGACATCGCCCACGGGCGCGGATGCTTCAGGCGTGGATCTCGCGACGATCGTGACCGCACGGGATGAGGCGGTCGCGGCACACGATGGTTGCCGACCTAGAAGGAGGAAGTGTGATTCGCAGTCAGAGAGCCGGCGTTCACCACAACGGCGGCTTAGGGGTCGACGTCTTCACCCCGGAGGAGATGCAGGCCATCCACTGGGGCACCGTTGAGGTATTGGAGACGGCGGGGCTCTGGGTCGAGGACGAGGAGGCAATCGACCTGTTCGCCGACGGCGGCTGCAGGGTCGACCGATCGACGAAGAAGGTGAGAATCCCGCAGCACGTGCTCGAGGAGACCATCAGCTGGGCGCCGTCCACGGTCACGCTGTGTGGTCGGACGCCCGACAAGGACGTCGTGCTCGAAGGTCGGCGCGTCACCTACACCAACTTCGCCGAAGGCGTGAAGGCCGTCGATCCGTGGGACGGCAAGCTGCGCCCAACGACGAAGAAAGACGTCGGGGATCTCGCCCGTCTCGTCGACGCCCTGGACGACATCGAGGTGTACACGATCGCGGTGACAGCCAACGACGTGCCGCCGCAAGTCGCCGAGGCGCACCTCATCGAGGCGACCCTCCTGAACACCACCAAGCCGATCTGTAGCCTGGCGCTCGGCCACCACGGTGCCCGGATCCACATCGACGCCGCGGCTGCCGTCGTCGGCGGCCACGACATGCTCGCCGAGCGGCCGATGCTCGAGTTCTTGAGCTGCCCCGTAAGCCCGCTCAAGCTGATGGGCGAGTTCACCGGCTGTATCATCGAAGCGGCGCGCGCGCACCAGATCGCCATGCCGCTGTCCATGGCCATGTCCGGAGGCTCCGCCCCCGTGACCCTGGCCGGCACGATGGTCACCCACAACGCGGAGGTCCTCGGCGGCATCGTGCTGGCCCAGCTCGCTGAGAAGGGCGCCAAGTGCATCTACGGAAGCTCGACCACCGCGTTCGACCTGCAGCGTGCCGCGGCCACCGTCGGCACGCCGGAGCTCGCTCTCATCAGCGCGGCCGTCCCCGCGATGGCCAGGTTCTACAATCTGCCCAGCTACGTGGCCGGGTTGTAGGCTGACTCAAAGCTCGGTGGCGACGTGCAGACCGCACACGAGAAGACCATCACCGGCCTCATTCCTGCGTTGGGAGGAGCCAACCAGATCTACGGTGCTGGTATGATCGAGTCGGGAGTCACCATCGATTACGGCGTCCTCGTGATGGACAACGAGATCGCGCGCATGGCCAAGTACATCCTCCGTGGCATCCCCACGAACGACGAGACGCTCATGGTCGACGAGATCATCGAGGTAGGGTCCGAGGAGGACTTTCTCTCGCGTATGAGCACACTCAAGATGATGCGTGCCCACCAGTCCAAAGCTGGGCTCATCGACCGTCGTGTCCGCGAAGAATGGGAGATGGACGGAAGCACCGATCTCTACCATCGTTCGAACGAGAAGGCCAAGGAGCTCGTTACGGACCACAAGGTCGAGGAGCTGCCGAGTGACGTCGTGCAGCAGATCAAGGCGATAGTCGCGAAGAGCGAAAGGGATGCGGGAGTGGCCTGAGAGCCTCGACTCACCGGCGAGCCCACGACAAGGAGGACGAGTAATCCTATGGCAGACTTCGAGTCTCTCAAGCAGATGATCGTTGACGGGGCCGACGGGGCCACCGCCGCGACGCAGCAGCTTATTGACGGCGGCTCCTCGCCTCGCGACATCCTCGAGCAGGCGCTGCTGCCCGGCATGGACATCGTTGGCGCTGAGATGAAGACCGGCGAGAAGTTCATCCCTGAGGTGCTGCTCAGCGCCCGGACCATGCAGGCCTGCCTCGACCTCATCAAGCCGCACCTTGCAGCCGATGAGAGCATGTCCCTGGGCACGGTCGTCATCGGCACCGTCGAGGGCGACATGCATGACATCGGCAAGAACCTCGCGGCCATGCTGCTCAGCGGCGCCGGTTTCGAGGTCATCAACCTGGGCAAGGGCATCACCCCCGCCGAGTTCGTGGCTGCGGTCAAGGAGCACAACGCGCAGATCCTCGGCATGAGCGGGCTGCTCACGACGACCATCCCGAAGATGCCCGAGACGATCGCCGCGCTCAAGGACGCCGGCATCCGCGACAGCGTCAAGGTCATCGTCGGCGGCGCCCCCGTGAGCCACGAGTGGGCGGACGAGATCGGCGCCGACGCCTACGCGGCCAACGCCTCGCTGGGCGTCACAAAGTGCAAGGAGCTCCTTTCCTAGTCACGGCCGGCCTCACAT
>CAZWGV010000075.1:5545-5791 GCA_964633595.1 uncultured Coriobacteriaceae bacterium
GCTCCCCGCCCTTCTCACGCCTCTCGACGGCGCCACGCGGAGGCGCACGTATCTTGCGGTCCCGCGCAGCGCGCCGGCATTCAACAGGGCGAATCACATGGGGAAGCAGGGGGAGACGCCGCGAGCGCAGGGCAGAGACACCGTCTGCATCCACAGACGTGGTCTGGTCGATAGCCTTCATGTCGCGGCGTTCGTAGGCGGACGAGCTGCGCACCCAGAAGTGGCCGGGCGAAATCGGGTTGTGTG
>CAZWGV010000076.1:0-5759 GCA_964633595.1 uncultured Coriobacteriaceae bacterium
CGGCAGCGCCGGTGTTACAGAGTATTCCCCGCGAGCGCGGAAGGGTCAACACGACATGCCTCGCGGCCGCTACGGAGTGGCCTGGCGCACAGCCCCCCTCAGGGACCTCTCCCGCAGGGCCGCGACAGCCAAGCCCAGCGCCAAGCCGATCAACCCGGCGGCAGCCACGGTTGCCCCGCTCCCAGCGGCGGCAGGAACTCGTCGGAGAACCGCATCTCCGTTCCAGGAGTAGGCGTCGGTCAGGAGGCGCAGCTCCTCGCGATCGGCCAGCAGGCTCATGCGCATCTCCCAGACCGCCGCCGACGCGGCTAGCCGAGTGAGCCTGTCATCGTCACCCTCCGCCAACCGTCGCACATCCCTGAGAGCCGCTTCGGTCTCCTGGACGCGGGCCTTTTGCGTCCCTATCGCCGAGGCACCGAGCGCGTCGGCCAGATCCAGCACCTCGGCAGTAAGAGATGCCACTGCAGCCGACGTAGCCGTGGCGTCATTCCCGCGCAGCGTTACCACAAGACTCCGGGGCGGCGAGTCGAGCGTGTGAACTCCCATCGCCTCGGAAAGCTCGGCCGGATCCAGCTGGAGGGTATGCGCCACCCGAGCCTGGAACCGCTGCCCTTCGGCGGCGGTGACGACCTGGTCAGCGGATGGGATGCCCGCGTTGCGCGCCACTGTCACCGCGTCGATTGCGATGGTGCCGCGCCCCTCCCAGGAGGCGGTCCGAGCAACCCGATCCCCGGCGACGGCCGCCACGAGCATCGCAGCGGCCGCGCACAGCACCACCACCCACCACTCGCGGCCAGCGATCGCAACCAGATCGGCAGAGCCGGTATCACGCATCCCGCACTCCCCCCTCGGCCATTCCCCGACAAGGGACCGCAGCGACGAGCGCCGCGAAGAGCCAGAGGTGCTCGAAGTAGAGATAGTACTGGAAGAGGGATCCCACCACCAAGGAGAGAGCACCAGCTGTCACCGCAGTGTCCGTGGCGCTCCAGCCCACGCGTCGACGCGCGCGGACCGCCCACACTGCGGTCACCGCTATCCACACCTGCGCGAGCAGACCTCCGATCCCCATCTCGGCCCACATGGCAAGGGGAACCTGATGAGGGCGCGTGACTCGATGTAGCGATCCCACGCTTCGGTACGCGGGATACGCCCGCTCGAAGGCGCCGAGCCCTGTGCCGGTGGTCCAGTAGTCACCGAGCATCTCGACGGTAGAGCCGACCATCAGATAGCGAGTTGCCACCGAACTAGTCTGGAGAGGGTCGCGCAGTGCGGCCAGGCGCCCGACGAGCGATGACGGCACCGTAAGCGCAACCAGCAGCGCTGCCGCCGCGAGCGCTGCCGCCACCGCAGCCCTGCGGCGTCGCGGGGCGGCGATCACCGCCACGACCGCCCCAACCGCCAGCGACGCCAGCGCGGAGCGCGAGGATGTGAGCACGACGCCCGCTGCGCACGTGAGCGAGCCTATCGCCCAGAGGGCGGCCGCGCGCCCCTGGCGTCCGCTCAGGACCATCGCGGCGCCAGCCACGCACGCTGCCGCCAGCATGCCTCCCAGGAAGTTGGGATCGAGGTAGAACCCGCTGGGCCTGATGAGGCCCACTCCCCCTCCTAGCACTCTCTGCACGTGCATCCTGCCGATGCCAAGTCCCGGGTCCGCGAACTGCGCCGCCGCAAGCCCCGTCAGGCAAACCCCGACCACCACCGCAACTGCCAGCATCCTGCGCTGCACCGCCTTGCCGCGGGCCTGAGTCACCACGAAGCAGGCCATAAGCCAGAGCACTGCGAGGCGGCCAGCGGAGCTGACGGTCTTCGAGGGATCTAGAGACAGCGGGAGCGACCAGAGGGCCGCAAGGAGCGGTCCCACGAGAGCCCACGCCATCAGACCAAGAGGCGGCCGCACTACGCCCGAGCGATGTCTCGCAGCCAACTCTCGCACCCACGCCAGAGCGCACGCGACGAGCGCCGCCACGAACGGCGTGATCTTCGCGCCAACCAACTGCACAGAGAAGACATCGGCCAGCGGAGCGGTCACCAGCAGCGCATACAGCCCCGCCTCGGGCCTGGTCACGATCACTGCCCCAGCAGCACCGAACACGGCCAGGAGGCCTAGCGACACCGGATACCCAGTGGCGGCGTCCGCACCCGACGCAACGGGACCGCCGAGGACTCCCACCGCGACTCCGGCGAGTGCGCCGGTAGCCGCCGCGATACCCACCCACTTCTTCCAAGGGGATGTCTCGCCTGTTGAGCGGGCGACGATACCCATCACCTCGCCCGAGGACCGGCAGCAGACCCGCGCACTGCCGGCCAGCATCGCCCGTCCTGGACCCGCAAGGTCACAGCCAGACGGCTCCTTCTCGATCGACCGCTGCGCATACCGGCTTCGGCCTCCCGAGCTCCCTGAGGCGGGCGGCCGCCTTCTGGGCCACATCCCCGGCCCTGCGAAGAGCCCGCGCGTCGTCAAAACCGTACACCAAGCCGATGACCGAGGGACCGGCGCCCGAGAGCGCCGCCCCGTCAACCCCCGACTCGATGAGGGCGGCTGCTACCTCGCTGAGGTCCGGCACGACCGAGATCCGATACTGCTCGTGGATGCGGTCGCTGAGCCCGGGGCCGATCATGTCCGCCCTGCCGAGGACTATCCCCGCCGCCAGAAGGCCCGCACGAGCGGCGCCGAACGCCGCGTCCTCGTGGGAGACGCTCTCGGGCAGCAAGGCACGAGCTTCGGCTGTGCTCAGCTCAGCGTCGCTTGTGACGATGACAGCAGCTAGACCATCGCCGGGCTCCACCCTGGCGCACCGCGGCCCAGTCTCCTCCCGCCAGCACACGGTGAACCCGCCCCAGAGCGCAGCGCCCACGTTGTCGGGGTGGCCCTCCATCTCCACTGCCAGCTCGAATAGCCGGTTGCGCCCGAGAGGAGTTGCACACAGCGCGTCCGCCAGCATCATCCCGCCCACTATCGCCGCGGAGGAGGAGCCAAGCCCCCGCCCCGGCGGGATGCGATTCGTGCAGAAGACGCGGGCCGCCTGACCTTCCTCGCCCGCTTCCTTGAATACTCGCGCCATCGCCAACGCGACTCGGTTCTCGGGTCCTGCCGGCAGTATGTCGGCACCCTCGCCGAGTACGGCAACGGTCCATTCGTCAGAAAGCTCGGCTGAGAACTGATTGTGGATGCTCAGCGCAAGCCCAAAAGAATCGTACCCGGGTCCCAGGTTGGCCGAGGTTGCCGGAACGCGCACCGTGACGCCGAGCATCCTCAGATCTCCTCCACTCGGATCACGGAGACAATGCTCTCCAGCACGTCCAGGCCGTCGATCTCGCCCAGTGCGGATCTCACATCAGACTCCTTGGCCTTGTGTGTGACCCAGACGATCTCGGCGACCTCGCCCAGGGCCCCCTTCTGGATGACACTGGCGATAGAGACCCCGTGATCGCCGAACACCTTCGCCACTGCGGCCAGCACGCCCGGGCTGTCGTTCACCTGCATGCGGATGTAGTAGGAGGTCTCCAGCTCCTCGATGGGTCGAACGCGGTGCTCCTCGCTGCAAGTGCAGCCGACCAGGCCAAGACAACGCCCGCCGATATGACGAGCCACTTCGATGACATCGCCAACAACGGCCGACGCCGCAGGGAGCGCTCCGGCACCCTCACCGAAGAACATCGTTTCGCCAACCGAGTCCCCCACCACGTAGATGGCGTTGTATACGCCTCGAACCGCAGCGAGCGGATGCTCCGTCCGAATGAGAGCGGGGTGGACTCGGACATCCACCTCCTCACTCACGCGCCTGGCGATCGCCAGCAGCTTCAGGACGAAGCCCATCTCGGAGGCGTAGGCGATGTCCTCGCGGGTGATTCCGCCGATGCCCTCGCACGGCACCTGCGCGAGCGTCACTCGGGAGTTGAACGCTATCGAAGCCAGGATGGCTATCTTGGCCGCCGCATCAAGGCCGTCTACGTCCGCGCTGGGATCGGCCTCTGCGTATCCCCTGGACTGTGCCTCAGCGAGTGCAGCAGCGTAGTCGAGACCGTCCTCGGCCATGCGAGTTAGCATGTAGTTCGTGGTTCCGTTGACGATGCCGATGACCGAGAGGACCTCGTTGCTCACAAGGCAGTGCTTAAGCGGCGAGATGATCGGTATGCCTCCGCCCACGCTCGCCTCGAACAGGATGTCGACGCCGTGCTCCTCGGCCGCGCGCATGACCTCCTGGCCATGACTGGCCATCAGTGCCTTGTTGGCCGTCACTACGCTCTTGCCCGAGCGCAACGCTTCGAGCACCAACTCGCGAGCGACGCTGATGCCGCCGATGAGCTCGACGATCACATCCAAGGAGGGGTCGGAGATGAGCTCCCGAGCGTCCGTGGTGAAGGAGTCGGCGGACAGCTCCAGCGCCGCCGCACGCGCCGGGTCCAGATCCGCGAAGCGCGCTATCTCTACGTCCACCCCCGCGCGGGATCGGAAATCACCGGCATGCCTTCGGAAGATCTCCAAGACGCCGCCCCCGACGGTGCCCAACCCGATAAGCCCAACTCTGACGGTCTGCATACTGCGAACCCTTTCCGGGTGACGGCGGCGGTGATGCCTAACGGAGGGCGGATCCACCGCTCCGGTCGAGCCGTATTGTATCGCGACCATGGCAAAGGTAGCCGCTACACGGACGGACTGGCGTCCGAAGCTAGAATGCGCGGCGGCCTCCGCCGGAGAGGCGCCGGGCAACGCGCGCGCCCACGCCCACCACCATACCGGCGGCGAACCCTCCTGCATGAGCCCACCAGGCCACGCCTCCCGCAGCGCTCGGCGCGCCGAGCGCCGCCACGCCGTTGAGGAGCTGTAGCGCGAACCACCCGAACAGGAAGACATAAGCCGGCAGCTCCGTGAACCACGCAGTCAGGAACAGTGGCACCAATGCGAGCACCCGCGCTGCGGGATACAGAATGAAGTACGCACCCAGCGCACCCGCGACCGCACCAGAGGCACCGACCGTCGGCACCGACAGCAGCGGGTCTGCGGCTACCTGTGCCAGCGCGGCGACGACTCCACAGCCCAGGTAGAACAGCAGGAATCCCGCATGCCCGAGCCGGTCCTCCACGTTATCACCGAAGATCCACAGGTAGAGCATGTTGCCGATCAGGTGCATCCATCCGCCATGGACGAACATCGAGGTGAAGACGGGTGTCCATCGCTCGGTCAGGCCGGCCGTTGTGGTGAACGTGGAGGGCACTAGCCCCCACGTTGTGAAGAACTCGGCCACCCCCGGCCCGAGCGAGAGCTCGTGCACGAAGACGGCAACGTTCAGACCGATGATGGCCAGCGTCACCACGGGCAGCCGGCGCGATGGTGTGGCATCCCTGATGGGGATCATGGGCGCACCCCTATGGGAGAACCTCCTCGAACGCCGTCCGGAGGTCGGCCTCGGACTTGCCGCCAACAAAGCGCTGAAGCTCGACGCCGCTGCCCGAGACGAGCACCATGGTGGGCACGGCACGAACACCCTGCCGCTGCGCGTACTTGCTGATGTCGGCTCTCGCGTTCACGTCCTTGTACACCATGAACTCGATGCGTCCGCCGTACTCCCCCGCCAGCCTGTCGACCACAGGCTCCATCTCCACGCAGGCCTGTCAACCAGGCGCACCGAAGTAGAAGAGCGCCGGCTTGCCAGAAGCGGTGGGCTCCCACTTCGCACTCGCCTTGCTCGCGTCAAGGCAACCCGCAACCAACACGATCGCTGCAAGCGCGATGAACAGCGCAGCCACGGCGGTCGCGC
>CAZWGV010000077.1:0-5441 GCA_964633595.1 uncultured Coriobacteriaceae bacterium
CTCGCAAACGCCGCGGTTGTCGTACCTGAGCAGTGCTTGCGAGAAGTTCGGATTCACACCGTCGAGGTTGTTGTCAGGTATCGGAACGATCGCGCCCGGAGTGACGTCCTGCGACAGCTTCGCCTGAGCCCAGCCGTCCATAGTGGCGTCCGAGCCGTGCGCAAAGTGGCACGTCAGGCATGTGATGTTGCCGCGATTGTCCCACGGCTTTGGATCGCTGTAGCCGGCGCCCGCCCTGAGCTGGCCCTTGGGCATCTCGAGGGGAAGACCGGCGTCGTCGAGCAGCGAGACGTTCAGGGCACGGTCTTCGCCCTGGCCGATCAGGAGAGCAACGTCCACGATGTGGCGATGGCGCGTACGGTTGCCCACATCACCGCCGTTCGGGGTGGCGGGAACCGGGTCGTACAAGGTCTCACCGTTGCCGGAGACAACAGTGGCACTTCCGTCGTCCGTGTACACCATGCCGGAGTACTGGTAGTCGTATGCGCTGGCCGTCGGCGAAGCGTAAGAGCGGTGGCAGCCACCGCACCACGCGGACATCGCGCGACCGGACTCGAACGCATACATCGGCGACGTGTAGGAAGGCTTGTACGCAGCGATCTGCGCAGCGCCCAGAGCGCCCTTCTTCCAGCCGCCGGAGGGATAGCCCTCCTCGTTGGAGACAACGTACGGCATCGGAGTGCCGTCATTCGCGTACCCGTCCGTGTTGCCGTTCAGACCATCCTTCAACAGACGGTAGTTGGACGAGCCGTGCGGGTCGTGGCAGTCCGTGCAACGGAACTTCCCGAAGACCTTCGGGGCAGCGTTGCCGCCATTGACATCCTGGTAACCCCACGCGGGATCCACGGTGCCGAACGCGAGGTCCATGTCGTGAGCCGACTGAACCGAGCGGCCGGCGTCGGCGCCGATCAGCTCGAAGCCGCCGCCGTTGAGCGATGCACCGTAGATCGAGTTGGACTCGTAGAGCAGGTAGACGCCTTCAGCAGTCGTGCCTGCGGCTGCTCCGTCCCGGCCCGTCGGGCCCGAGTCGAAGATGCCGGACTGAACGTTCGTGCTCGCGCCCGGCGCGGTATCGCCGTGGCACGCATAGCAGAACTGCGTCATCGTGCTGGCACCTGACACCAACAGTGCGGTGTCGCGGAACTCGCCCTGCCTGTCCGTCCAGCCGAGCGTGGAGAAGGAGGAGTGCGCCCGGTGGCACCCGGCACACGCATCGGTGTCCTGCGCGTAACCACCGTGCGGGCCGAAGTTCGCGAATGCAACGCCAGCCGACAGCATGACCATCGCCAGCGCAGCGAACAGTACGAATAGGGTCTTTCTCACAGCTTTCACCTCCCGTTGCTCGGCTAGTGGACCGCGCATGCGATGCACGGATCGAAGGACTGGGCAACGCGCAGAACCTCAACGCCGGAGTTCCGGCCGTTGACCGGAGCGTCCTCGAAGGGCACTCCTATCATCGCCTGCTCCATGGGACCGGCCTTAGGAGTAGTCTGGCCGTCCTTGGGCGACGCGTTCCATGTGGTCGGAACGACGCACTGGTAGGCCGTGATGCGGCCACCGGCGGCGGTCACGAAGTGGGCAAGGGCACCGCGAGGAGCCTCGCTGACACCCATGCTCGAGTTGGAGCCGGACGGAACCACAACGGGGCGGTAGGAAGCGGGGTGATTAGCGACCGCATCTTCCCCGCCGGTCCACAGCGCCCTCAGTTGGCTGATCCAGCCGTCCCTGGCGAAGTTGCCAGTGGTCTTGTGGAAGGCGCCGCACATCCAGGTGATGAGCCAGAACGCCTCGATGGCACGGCCGCGAAGCCGGTCCATCACGGAGTAGCCGCCCTTCATGGCGACCAGGTCCGCAACGAGGGTGTGGACTCCGGTGTCGACGATGCTCCCGCCGGTGACAGTCACGACACCCTGGGACAGCAGCGCGTTGGCAAGATCGCTGTCGATCGCGGCAGGATCCAGACCTAGCGGAGGACCGGAGCGCGTGTAGAGAGCAGCGTACGCGCCGGACACAATGGCCGTCCCGATCGGGTACTTGCCGTTGATGACCATGCGGGCGAACGGGCCGACCTCCATCGGCTGGTATGCCGAACCGTCCCACCAACGCGGGGCCTTCAACCAGGAGTACTTGGTGGCGTCGTTGCGAACCGGCTCCGTGCGGTTGACGTCGCCCGGGTATGCCTTGCCACCACGATCGTACGAGTAGGTCACCAGAACCGTCTCGCCATCGGCGATCCGGCCAGCGGCAACACGGGTGATCGTGCCGACGCCCACCGTGTAGTCGGATCCCAGCGTGTAGGTGGTGGTGGAACCGCGTCGCTTCACAACGATGCTCCCCGCAGTGACATCAGCGGGGAAGCTGGAGAGCGTCGACGGCGAGACGCCGGACAGGGTGACCTCTTCGGTCACGGTGCCGGCGAAGCCGTCGGTCGGCGCGTAGCGGGACCGCGTGATGAACTCTACGAGATTGGACTCGACGAGAGCCTTGGCCGCGCCAATTTGCCCCCTGTTCCGCATGAACATCACCGTGGGGTTGCTGCCTATCTTGTAGCCACCCTCGACGTCGAGACCTGTGGAGCTGGCGATGCCGCCCTTGGGGAACGCGCCCCACGAGAGCAGGTTCTTGCAACCAGCGCCGTAGTTCAGCCCAGCCGTCTTCGGGGCCGGACCCCAGCTGTTGCCGCTGTTGTCATACTCGGGATAGAAGTACGCGAGCGACAGTACCAGCGGGACATGAGCCTTGATGACGAAGCGGCCGACCTCTTCCATGAGATCACGGAAGGCATCGCACTTGGCAAAGAAGTCGGTGCGGTTGCGGAACCGGTTGGAAACGCCACCGGCCACGAACGACGACACCATGGGCATGCGGCCCGCGAACAGGGCACCGGCCTCGAAGGTCAGCCTGCGCATGCGCAGCGCCACCACGTACTGCCTGATGACGGCGCTCCAGATGTTGTTGGTGGTGGTGCTGGCCGGATCGCCGTCGGGTACGGCCCGACCGGCCGACTCAAGCAAGTCGTTGTACTGGCTGTTGGCATAGTACGGCGTCCAGGGCGGCATGGCCGGACCCTGAACGTAGCTCGGCGCCGCAAGGTGGTAGAAGTGCGTGAGGTGCGACATCACGAACTCGGCCGCATACACGAGGTTTCGGATGAGGCGCGCCATGGGCGGTACGCCATCCGTGCCCGATGTGTCGAACGAGATGTAGCCGTTGGTCACACCCAGCACGCCGTCGGCCGCGAAGGTCGCAGCGGACGCGTGCGGCAGCGGGCAGACGCCGCAGATGCGCTGTGTGATGGTGATCGCGTCGTTGGCATCGCGCCCGATCAGGAAGTTCTCGAAACCGCGCCACAGGTTCCCGTGAGCATCGGCCTCGGTGATAGTACCACCGCCGCCGACCGTGACCTTGACGCCAAGGTGACCCTCGATGCGTGAGATCGGGTCGACCTCGTAAGTTCCAGCTGCAACACTAGCCATTTACGTGTCCCTCCTTCCTTCGCTCTAGCGCACCACGAATGGGGTGAACGCGTCCGGATAACCCTTCTCAGTGCAACCCATGCAGGGGCCGCCGGCGGTGAGGCAGTTGCCTCCGATCTTGGTGCCGTCGGTCGCCGAATAGCACAGGTTCTCGATGGTGGCGTTCAGCTTGGCGATCGTCGCCTTGGCGTTTTGCGGCTGCATGGCGTTCCAGCCGTGCCGCCCACAAGACGACATGGTGGAAAGACCCTTGCACCCAATCTGCTTCAGGCAGCCATCATCGCCGGGCTTGCTGGCGAAGACGCGCTTGGCGTACTTCGGATAGCGCGGGCAGTACTTGCCGTGCAGCAGGTTGGGGTAGACAGCCTTGAGCCTGCGGAAATCGTCGACTGCGCCGGCCTTGATGCCGAGCAGCGGGCTGAGGCTCAAGATGCCGAGTGGTCCGTCAGTTCTCAATGCCAGCACCACTGTCGCGTCCACGAGCCACGCAACCACTGTGAGAACGACCCACCACGGGTTGACAGGACAGCCAGGCACGTTGACGACCTTGTTGGCCGCACTCGCGCCGACGTAGGTGAGCAAGTAATCGTAGCAGCCCATTGCGCCGGTCTGGTTCTTCGTGCCCGAGGACTTGGGCTGCAGACCAGGACCGATGGATGCCGGGTAGCCACCCCATGTGGCGCACTGGCCAACCGCGATGACTGCCGCGCAGCCCGCGCGATCGGCGAGAGTACCCACAACAGCATCGAACTTGAGCTCCTCATGGACGCCCGCTGTACCGTTAGCCGCGATCGAGCACCAGGGAGCGTCTCCTGTCTCGCTCCAGTAGCCTCCGCCTGCGCTGGGCTGTATCGCGCCTTCGACCACGAGAACGAAGGGACGACTGTCGTTGACGTAGTTGTCCTTCAGGTAGTCGAACGCCAAATCGCCGCCCTGCGTCATGACCGTCTCGTGATACTCAAGGTCGATAACGTCGATCAGGACATCGGCTATGTTCACCGAGTACAGAGAGCCGTCCACGTAGCCATAGGGCGCCGTCTCGAGAGTGCGATGGCCAGCCAGCGTGACGGCCGGATCTGTGGACACAACACCCTGGAAGATGACGCCGAGAGCAGTGTGCGTTGGGATGTCGTTCAGGGTCGGATGGCCGAAGACAGCGGTGCCGCGAGCATCCTCGAAGATGCTTAGGACCGAAGTCGAGCACCCCGTGCACTCCGCGCCGTGGACCCAGATGACCTTAGGCTTGTTCCCAGTTCCGCCCCACGTAGCGGCGTGCGCGAACGCGCCGGTGATCTTCGCGAGGTCGGCCTGGCCCATGCCTGCGGCAGCGGCCAGAGCGCCCAACCTCGTGACGAACTGCCGTCTGGTTAGCGCCATATCTCTTTCAACCTCCTTCACGCAACTAGACAAATGTGCATCTCTGTCCAAGTCTCCACCGGGGTTTGACGCCGACCACCTCCTCCTTCCAGACGTCCCCGGGAGCACTCATGCAATACGTGGAACCAACCTCCAACACCGGGGTTGATGCCTGCAGACGCCCCGTCGCCGCGGGTCCGATGGGCCTCGCAGCCCCTGGGCTCGGATACCGGTCTGAGCCCAGGCGAGTTGCGCCTGTAGTCCTACCCCGAGAACCGGCGCCGCCTGGTGCTCGCAGCGCTCGATTTGTAACTATTGTTACGTCTGCTCGCAAGGATATCTTCCTGCGCGTATGTAGTCAACACCCCGCGACCACCTATCTTGCACCTTGGCGGCCTACTCCTCGTCCCTGGGCGCTTCGGAAGGCCCACTCTCACCTGGGGCCGGTGTCGTACCCGTGCCCGAATCGCCAGGGGTCTTCGTCCGCTTCTTCGCGAAGCGCTCCATGAATTCCTGCCTGTCGACCACGTCCACCTCGAGCAACTTGGCAAGTCTGCGCAGCTCGGCATCCTCGGTGCAGAACACCTTCGCACGGCGCGCGACCGTGAG
>CAZWGV010000078.1:0-5317 GCA_964633595.1 uncultured Coriobacteriaceae bacterium
CGCTATGGGATTGCCTGTGCGGCACCAGATGGCCGGCGCCCCCGCACATTCTAGACCGAAGTTTTCGCCCCAACTGAAGCCCGATCCCGCGCTGGTAGCGGAATCGGGCTTCTTCTTGGCGGTAATGTGTAGCCAAAGTCATGGTTGCTTATGTAGGGGTTAGTGTGCTATGATAATGGCATGCCAAAGCGTGGTGGATCAGTTCACGTAGCCACAATAAGGACTAAGGGTCCCGGGGACACGGTCTACACCTCCCACCTGCTTCGCCGCTCCTACCGGGAAGGCGGGCGTGTCCGGCATGAGAATCTGGGGAATCTCTCCCATCTGCCACCTGCCGCCATCGATGCCGTGCGCCGGATACTTGCCGGCGAGACTCTGGTTTCGGCTACGCAGAGTTTCGCGGTGCAGCGTTCGCTTCCCCACGGTCACGTAGCCGCGGTGCTCGGGGTGCTCAGGGACCTTGATCTCGCCCGCGTGCTCGGCCGGGAGCGCTCGCGCGAACGAGATCTCGTGGTGGCCCTCATCTGCCAGCGTCTCCTTGGCCCCGGATCCAAACTCTCCGCCACCCGCAGATTCGCCAAGACCACGCTTTCCGAGGAACTGGAACTGGGAGAGGTCACGGAAGCCGAACTTCTTTCGGCCCTCGATTGGCTCCTTAGCCGCAAAGACCGCATCGAGCGCACACTGGCGCACCGGCATCTCACCTGCGGAGGCTTCGCCCTCTACGATCTCTCCTCGAGCTACTTCGAAGGCCGCTCCTGTCCCTTGGCCGCCCTCGGGTATTCCCGGGACGGTAAGCGCGGACTCCTGCAGGTCACCTACGGTCTCATCTGTTCGCCCGAAGGCCGTCCGGTCGGGGTGGAGGTCTTCCCCGGTAACACCGCCGACGCTGAGACGCTGCCCCAGGCGGTCGAGGCGGTAAGCAAACGCTTCGGCCTTAGCCGGGTGATCTTCGTGGGAGACCGGGGCATGATGACCCGGGCCTCGGCGACCACGCTGAAACAGCAGGGCGCGGGCTTCATCACCGCGCTACGAACCGGCGAGCTGCGGGCGCTTCTTGGCTCGGGGGCTCTGCAGCTCTCCCTCTTTGACGAGGTGAATCTCGCCGAGATCACCGCCCCGGAGTTTCCGGATGAGCGCCTCATCGTCTGCCGCAACCCACAGGTGGCGGCCGAGCGGGCCCGCAAGAGGGAAGAACTCCTCCAGGCCACCGAGGCCGAGCTGGCCCGGGTGGCATCCATGGTCGAGAATCCCCGAGGGCGACTGAACGGGGCTGCGGCCGGACTGATCGGCGAGCGGGTGGGACGTGTCGTCAACCGCTACAAGGTGGCCAAGCACTTCGAGCTTCAGGTGGCCGACGGCGTCTTCCGCTTTGCCCGAAAAGAAGCCGAGATCGCACACGAAGCCGCCTTGGATGGGTTCTACGTCCTGCGGACCACCTGCCCCAAAGAGGAACTCGGCCCCCAGGCGGTGGTTCGCGCCTACAAGCAGCTGAAAGAGGTGGAGGAGGCCTTTCGGACTCTCAAATCGCCCGAGCTTGAGATCCGCCCCATCTACCACCACCTGGAAGACCGGGTACGGGCTCACATCTTCCTCTGCATGCTCGCCTACTACGTGGCCGTGAGCCTGAAGGAGCGCCTGGCTCCGCTGCTCTTTGTCGACAACACCCCCGTGGCCCCCATCGACCCGGTGGCTCCGGCCCTTCGCTCGCCGGTGGGCAAGACCAAGGCCGGTACCAAGCGGACCGAAGACGGCTTTGCCTGTCACAGCCTGCGTGATCTTCTGGCCGAGCTCGGCACCCTGTGTCGCCACACGGTGCGGGTGGGTGCAGGCGAGCATACCTTCACGCAACTCACCAAGCCCACCCCGCTGCAGGAGCGCGCCTTTGCGCTCTTGGGCGTTCGCCCGTAGCCAAAGCTCAGCCTGCTCTCGAGGGCGAAAACCCAGTGAGGGCGCGGAAGATCGACCGGAAAGGGCGAAAACTTCGGGCTAGGGCCCCACATCCACGATCTCGGCCTCCAGATGTGGTTGCCCTTGGACTCCTGCCTGTGCAGGTCTGATCACGACACGCGCGATGGTCCGAGGACGGCCGAAGCGTCGCGGCCCGGCCGAGCCGGGGTTGAGGTGAAGCGTTCCCTCCCTGGTCTCTACGACCACGAGATGGGTGTGTCCGGTGACGACCGCCTCGAAGCGTCCGGCATCGGCGGTGGAACGCAGGTGCGAGGCGACATGCCCCACCAGAAAGCGCACACCCCCCAGTTCCAGCTCGGCCATGGCCGGCAGAGCCTGCGCCCAGGAATCATGGTCACAGTTGCCGCGCACCGCGGTCACCGGCGCGATGCGCCGCAAAGCGTTCAGGACCCCGGGCGAGCCGATGTCGCCGGCGTGGATGATGTGATCCACACCCTCCATGGCTCGTTCCACCTCAGCGTAGAGGTATCCGTGGGTGTCGGAGACCACCCCAACCGTCACGCATGCCGTGTCCGATGGTTGGTCACTCATCTTCGAAGAGCTCGTCGCCCAAGTCATTGCCCGGTGGCAGATGACCTTCGGTCTTGGCGTACTGTGCCAGCAGCTCGCTCTCGCGCTGTGTGAAGAGTGGTCCGGCTTCGACATCGAAGGAGACGGCCACGGCACAGTTCGGGTCGGCCAGCGCCTCGGTCAGACCAAGCTGTAGGTCACTCACGCCGCTGATGCGGAGCACCTCACCGGCGGAACCGAAAAGGCGGAATACCCCGGCCACGCGCGGCGCCAACCCGACGGACCCGGCCTCGAACGGTCGCCGCCACGCCGTAGGTGGAAACACTTGAGCGGCAAGACCGCACTGCTCTCGCCGTCCCCGGAGCCACCGAGCCCCGGCCTCGCCCGGAGCGGTGAGTGCACCGGTTGGGCAGACGAGCACACACTGCCCGCAGAAGGTACAGCCCGAGGCCCGCAGGGTGCCGTTCTTGGGGAGGGCCGCGCGCACCGACGCCGCCCCGCCGCCGGCATCCTCGGCGGGCGCCAGGTGTAGCGCCCGGCCCGCCTGTGGCGACCGGTCGCAGACGCGCACGCAACGCCCGCATGCGATACACAGACCCGGTTCGCGTCGTATCCGTCCCTCGACCGAAGACTCACGCGCCACCACCACCGGACGGCGGGGAATGGCGAGCCCGCCATCGATCCAGGCTACTACCGCGCCCAGCTCACAACGGCCCAGCTCGTCACAGCAACGCGCTTCCGGCGGGACACCGTAGGAGCATTCGTCCCGGGCACAGCCGTCGCGGTCGGGGCAACTGAGGCAGATGTGGGGATGGCGGGAGAGGATGCGCGCGAGCCGTTCGAGGCGCGGTTCCCGAAGCCCCGCGTCGTCGGTGACGATCTCCATGCCCCGGCCGGCGGCGGTACAGCAGGCAAGCACCAAGCAACCATCGGCCTGACGGACGAGGCAGAGCCCACACGAGCCCGCAGTGACACCATGAGAGTCCGCCGCGCACACGGCAGGGTGGACACACCCGCCACACCCGAGGCCCGGATAGTGACACAGACGGGGAACGTAGCACCCGGCGGCGTCGCAGGCGTCGAGGACGGTCGCGCCCTCCGCCACGCGTACCGTCGCTCCGTCGACCCGGATCTCCAGGGCCCCTTCCGCATCCACCGAGGCTACCAGCTGTGTCTCAGAGCACCAAGTGGGCAGGCGCCGGTGCAGGGCAGCCTGTGCTCAGAACCCCCGCCGCCGTTATGGCCCTTGCACGGCCCGCAGAGCTCGCGCAGGCGTTTGCGGGCGGATTCGGCGACCACAGCCACGAGGTCATCGTAGTCGTCCATCTCGACGACGTACACGCCCTGCGGACACGCAGCCACACAATCGTGGGTGCTGCATATGGCGCAACGGTCCCCGTCGATGGTGATGTAGTAGAACCCGGAGCCGTCCTCGTAGCCGTAGTTGGCGATCACGCCGGGCCGTCCCCGCCGGTGGCCGGAGCTGTTGCGGCCTCGGTCAGCGGCCCGCCCGCCGCGGCCGTCTCCGCCGCGGACTGCGCCTTCTGCGCCTTTCTATGAAGGGAGTGGGCGAAGAGCGCCGCGCCCAGAGCGCCGGCGATCTGCGGGTCAAGGACCGAATCTGCCGGCAGCCTGATCGCCTCGACACCGATGAGCCGTTCGATGCGTCTCGTGACCCCGATGTTCTTGCCGATGCCCCCGGTGATGAAGAACTCCCGCTCCACACCCATCCGTTCGATCAGACCGGCGACCCGCTGGGCCATCGCCGCGCAATAGGCGGCGAGTACCCGCTCGACACTCCATCCGGCGCGCAGCAGAGAGGTGGCCTCCGACTTGGCGAAGACCGTACAGACGTTGCTGACCGGCGGCGGCTCCTCGTCGATCTCGAACGAGCGGCGGCCGATGTCCTCGATGGGCACCGACAGCACGTCGGCGATGACCTCCATGCCCCGGCCGGTCCCCGCCGCGCATTTGTCGTTCATGATGAAGTTCAGCACCTTGCCCCGCTCGTCGCAGCGGATGACCTTGCAGTCCTGCCCGCCCATATCGAGAAGCGTGCGCACGCTCGGCCCGGCCATGAAGTTGGCTCCGCGGGCGTGACAGGCGATCTCGGTGATCGTGCGATCGGCGAAGGGCACGTTCACCCGCCCATACCCGGTGCCCACGGCGTAGGCCACGTCATCCAAAGTGAGACCGACGGGCTCGCTCGCTCCCTTGAAGGCCCGCAGCGCGCTATCGGGGCTGGACGAGCCGGTGCGGGTGGAATGAAAGGCCAGAAGCTCGCCATCGGCGAGGATGACGGCCTGCGAGCTCACCGACCCGACATCGATACCCACCGTGACGGCCGCGGCGCTCAGCCAGGGCACGCCGGGGGAGTGCCAGGTCTTCTCGCTCCATCTCCAGAACTCGTTCTGCTGTTTGGCGGCGGCTTCTTGTGTCATGTCGCCTATGATACCCGCCGGAGGGCCGGCCGTCCGTTCAACCCTCCCGGGCGGCCGCCGCCCGTGCGTGCGCGATATCGCAGAAGCACTCCACCCACGCGTCGAGAGATCCCGTTTCCAGAGCCGCGTGCGCCGGACACCACATGCAAAGACCGGCAAGCGCGCAGCGGCGGCACTTCTCGTGGAACTCAGGGTTGTCGCTACGGAGGTCCCGCACCTGTGGCGCCCATTCCTCCCAAGCCTCCCGCAGGCTCCCGTTACGAAGATCGTAGGTGGTCGCCCGATGCCAGAGTGAGCTGCACAGACGAAACGTCCCGTCGTATCCCACCGAAAAGCTGCCGACGCCGGCTCCGCACTGAAAGAGGCGATCGCCGGCCTGGTTTCCCAGGCCGGTG
>CAZWGV010000079.1:0-5264 GCA_964633595.1 uncultured Coriobacteriaceae bacterium
CGCGCTGTGCCACGCCATCCGGATGAACAGCCCGCCGTAGTGGCCGTAGTCGGCCGGCCACCACTCCTGCGAGTCGGTCATCAGCGCAAAGAGGTCCTGCTTGACGGCCCCAAGGTCGAGCTTGCCGAACTCCTCCGCGTAGTTGAAGCCCTCAGGCATGGGGTTGCCCGCGGGGGGATTCTGATGGAGGACCTTGAGGTTCAGCTGCTCGGGCCACCAGTCCCGCGTCGACGGGCCCCTGCTGGCCGGCCGCCTTCCGGCAGCGCCCGCCGCGGGGCTCTCGCTGTGGCTGCTCATGTCCGCGCTCCTCACCTGTCGGGTGTCTTTCGCCGAGGAATTTCGCGCCCGAGCGCATCAGCATGCCAGGGCGGACGCGCGCTCCTTGGCTGGTATGTACCCGCGCAGCAGCGGAGCGGTGCCGGAAATCGGAGCGTGGAGTGTGTTGGATGCCGAGGGCGCCAGCTGGGGCCGCTAGCCCTCGCTAACGTGCCGCGACATCACCCGGTCGACCTGCGGGTCGCTCCCCAGGATGAACTCGTGGGTGCCGACCACAGCGAATCCCCATCTCTCGTAGAACGCGATCGCTTTCTGATTGCGCTCCCAGACACCCAGCCAGATGGTGTCGCGGGAGTCTCGCGCCGCCAACTCGAGACACGCGGACATGAGTTCGGAGCCAACGCCGCCTCCAGGATCGACGGCATAGAGGCGGCCCACTTCCACCGGCCGCTCGCCCGTGACACACCTCGGCGGGGTGCCCAGCCTCAACTGCGCATAGCCTGCGAACTGACCGTCGTCCTCCGCGATGATGAACGTGTTGGCCGAGTCCCCCAGCTCCTCGCGCTGGATCGCCTCCCCGAGGAAGCCGGCGATGTATACACACGGATGTCGTCGGGGGCGTTCAACGAGCCGAAGGCAGCGGTGAACATCCGCGCCCCCATCTTTGCGAGAAGAGCGGCGTCGTCCGCAGTTGCTCTGCGGATGGACGAGCGTGAGCCCACCAAGAATGTCCCCCAAACACCCCGCGACGCCTGCCGAACGTGCCCGCGCTCGCCCTCGAACCAGCGCCCCAATGCACGCCCTGCCATTCTAGCCCTGCCCGGCAACCGTCCCGCCCACGCAGCTCCACAGGCTTCCGCACCGCGAGCCGACTGCCGAGAACCCCACATGGGTACTCAGCGCATAGGCCTACCTGTCGCGGCCATGCGGCTCGCCGGGCCGTCGGCCTTGGCAGATGAGAAGGGAGCACCAATGGCAGGCACACAGAAGATACGCGTCGACACGGGCATGGGAGTCATCTGGTGCATCGGATGGCTGTTCACCATCGCGTTCGCCAAGCAGAGCTTCTGGATAGCGGTGCTCTCGATCCTCATCTGGCCCTACTACCTGGGCGTGGCCGTCAGGTAGTCTGGCCCGGCCCATCGTGGCCGAGGGAAACACTCCCCTAGCGCCGCCGGAATCCCGCCCAGCGCCATGCGTGGAGGCCGACTGCCGTGAAGATCAGCGTCATGGCTGCGGCGCGCTCCTGCGGAAGGTCGAGCGGGCGCAAGAAGATGACTAGGTCCCCGCCGACCAAGAGGGCGATGCCGACGACGACGTAGAGCGGCCATCAGAACCCGGTTCAGGATCTGGAAGCCGCGGGTGAGCCACAGGAGCAGCACGGGCCAGGCGAAGGTGAGTATTGCGAGCGCCGAGTAGACCAGCCACATCGGTGACTCGCCCGGCCCGCCCGGTGACGCGATGCCCTCCAAGGGCATGAGCAGGAAGAACCCGACGGTGGTCCACACGGCGAGCACCAGCGGGGCCGCGAGGAGGCCGATCAGCGGCACCAGGTCACGACGCGACGCGGGGTCCATTCTCGCTGGGCTACTCATCCTCACCCCTCATCTTGAGTTCGCTGCAGACTGCCACTCATCACCCCGGTGCGCCACCAGAGTAGCTGGCCCAGACCGGTCTCGCGCTGTTTGGCTACAAGAAAGCGTCCGGTTCGACGTCCCATGTAGCCTGAACCGTTGTCAGAGCGGCTGTTCAGACTATTCTGTGGGGTGAGCACATGGAGGCTTTGTTGAAACAGGTTCAAGAATACGGGGCTGTCTTCACCAAGCCGTGGATGGTCGACTTCATGCTCGATCTTTGCGGCTACACGCCCGACGATAATCTAGCGGAGCACGTTGTTCTTGAGCCGTCCTGTGGCGACGGATCCTTCCTGCTACCGATCGTCGCGCGACTCTCGGAGGCATGCCGTCTACGAGGAATGGACATCTCGGACGCGCTGAATGCTGTCCGTGCATTCGATCTGCAGCCGCAACATGTCGAGACCTGCAGAGCGGGCGTGACTCGTTGGCTTGCGGAGGATGGCTGGCCTGAGAGAACCGCAGCCAACCTGGCAGAGAGCTGGGTCTCCTGCGACGACTTTCTGCTGAGGGGCCCGGAGGACGGGGCTGCCGACTTCGTTATTGGCAATCCGCCCTACATCCGAGCGGAGTGCATACCTCGTGACCTGAGATCGGCCTATGTCGAACGGTGTCACACGATGACAGAGGGCAGCGACATCTACGTTGGCTTCTTCGAGGTTGGCCTTCGGTCTCTCAAGGCGAATGGCGTCTTGTGCTTCATCTGCGCAGATCGCTGGATGCGCAACGCCTACGGGAAGCGTCTACGGCGTCTCGTATCCGAAAACTACAATGTTCGCGCGGTCTACGAGATGCACGGGGTTGACGCTTTCGTCGATCAGGTGAGTGCCTACCCTGCGGTGACCCTTGTCGGGCGTGGTAGTCAGGGGCCCGTGCGATATGCCATTGCCCGGCCAACCTTCGATGCGGATGCCGCCGTCCGCTTGGAGGCCTGGGCTGAAAACGGGATTCGGCCAAGACGCGACCCAGACTTCGCGGCGGCAGTCCTTGATGACTGGTTCCATACTGATGCCCACTGGCCGATAGGATCCCCAGCCAGGATAGCAGCCCTCCGAACCCTGGAAGAGCGATTCCCGCTGCTTGAAGAGACAGGTGCCAGAATCGGGATAGGAATCGCCACCGGAGCCGATAGCGTGTTCGTGACAGAGGACAACTCAGTCGTCGAGGAAGACCGCCTGCTCCCGCTCGTCAGGACCGCGGATATCTCGGGTGGTCGGATTGAGTGGCAGGGCGCATGGCTGGTCAATCCCTGGGACTGCTCCGGCTCGCTGGTTCGCCTGGAGGAGTACCCTCGGTTCGCAGAGTACCTGGAGTCGCATTCTCGGCGTCTGCGAGGCCGACATGTGGCCAAGAAGAACGGTGGGGCCTGGTACCGGACAATCGACAAGGTACTTCCTGGCCTGCAGCAGCGCCAGAAGCTGCTGTTGCAGGACATGAAGATGAACATCGCGCCCGTCTTGGATACTGGCGAGTACTACCCACACCACAATCTGTACTGGATCACGCCTGGAGAATGGGATGCCCGTGTTCTCGGCGGGCTGCTTCTCTCCCGGGTCGCTGAGTTCTTCGTGTCGTCATATGCTGTCCGCATGAGGGGTGGCACACTGCGCTTCCAGGCACAGTACCTCCGCAGGATTCGCGTGCCACGGCCGGAGAGTATCCTCGCGCCCGTCGCAGCTGAACTCGTTGCGGCATTCGAGAATCGCGACGCCGATGCGGCAACTTCAGCGGCGATGCAGGCCTACGGAATCAGAAGCATCCCAGAATAGGAGGCGCTGTGCCGGTCAGGGACTACCGAGAGGCAGTCGCGAGCTGCTGGTCAATCAGGGCTGATGCGGCACAGAGGGCACGCCAGCGTGGGAACACCGATCCCGGGCTCCGTGCTGGCGTGACCAGCGGGAAGCACCTCGACCCGCTCGCCCAGCTCGTCGAGGCGGTCTTGGTTGATGCAGGGTTGCCACAGTCCAGCATCCACAGGAACCGCGGCGTCGAGCTTCCTGGCTACTACAGACCTGAGAAGAGGTGGGATGTCGTTGCCGTCCACGCCGGGAGCGTGGTGGTGGCAGTCGAGTTCAAGTCGATTCTGGGCAGCTACGGCAACAACATGAACAACCGCGTTGAGGAGGCGCTGGGCAATGCAACTGACCTCCTTGAAGCTGCCGAGAAGGGTCTCCTCGGGGCGACGCCGCCCTGGCTGGGATACGTGTTCCTGATGCAGGACGAGCCTGCGTCCCGATCTCCAGTAGGAGTCCGCCAGACCCACTTCCCCGTCGATCCCGGCTTCACCAACTCCTCTTACCAAGATCGGGCTCTGCTCATGTGCCGTCGTCTTGTGCTCAAGCGCTTGTACAACGCAGCTTGGCTTGTCACTGGCGATGGCCGAGGAATCCCGGAGGGAATTCGCGAACCCGCACGCGACCTTTCCTGGGCCAAGTTCGAAGCTTCTATACGCGGGAGAGTCATGGAGACTCTCGCATGACCCAGCGGGATGCACTTCGTCGGACGGCGCGAATGCACTGACGGTGCTGTCCGCCGCCAGCGGCGGCGCGCTCTTCGGCGCCGTCACCCATCCAGTCTGGTTCTCGACGGCGCGGCAACCGAGTCCAGCTCGGCCGCGAGGCGATCGAGCCACACGTAGCGGGAGAGCACCCGGGGAGGCAGATCGAGTTCGACCTCGAGGTCATGGCAGTTCCAACGCAAACGCCGCTGGATGCGTGCACGCTCCTCGACGAGGTCGTCCCTGTGGTCGACCAGCAGACGCACGTCGCTCTCCTCCCCTGCCGGGCACGCCATGGGCAGTCCCGGTTCGCGCAGCGCCGCGCGGGCGACGCAGGCAGCATCGATGGGGTCCGACTTGCCGTATGCGCGAGAGGAGACGCGCGCACCGGCCATCAGCTTGGGCGGGACGCGCACCACCTGCTCGCCGCAGCCGAGCAGGAAGCGCTCGATCCTCCCCGACACGTGCCGGCAGTCCTCGAGGGCGAAGCGCCGCGCACCTCCCAGTTCCCGGGCCCAGCTCAGCAGCTCGCCGTGCCCCGAGGAACTGCAGGTCACCGTCGTGTCCCCGAGGAGTGCGCCCGTGGCCGCGTCGATGGCGACTGCGGTGTGCGTCTTCATGTGCGGGTCGATCCCGACTACGATCATGTCTAGTCCCCTTCCGCCGGAAGCGCATGACCAGCGGGGGACGCCGGCGGACACGCCTGAACGCGGGCCTCTCAGCCAGGCTCCTATCAGGTCACGACGGCGACCCCTCGGATCCCGGCGGCGGGGGACGTAACAGCTGAAGGTCAGCTCCGCCCAGGAGCGACAGAAGCGCGGGTGGGTCACTCCGCCGCCGGACCCGAGGCTACCTGA
>CAZWGV010000080.1:0-5207 GCA_964633595.1 uncultured Coriobacteriaceae bacterium
GCCCATGGTAGCCCTCCGAGTAGCACCAGCGGTAGCACCAACGTACGCCGAGGGGGAGGGCGGGGTCAAGGTGATCCTGCACGAGCCACCGGCTCGGCGGCGCGATGTAGCCATCGTGAACGGGGGCACTTGACAGCATATTGTCGGTGGGAGTATGCATCTACCTAGGGGATGCCCGCAGCGAGGGGGCTGCGGGCGCGATTGGCGTTGGGTGTTGCGGCGGCTTTGGGGGCGATGCCATATGGTAGTGAGGCGCGGGGCTACCTACTTCCTTGCTCTTCTCGTCCTCGTCGGGTTGTTCACTCTCTCGGCCGGAGTCTCTTTCGCCTGGGCGGACTTGGATTTCGGTGATGCAGAAGATCCCCTCTATCCAACTCTGGCGGCCAGCAACGGGGCGCGACACTCGGGTCCGGCGACCTTCTACTTCGGGGCCAACATCGACTACGAGGCCGACGCGCGGCTGACGAACAACGATTCGTACGACGATGGGCTGGTGTTCATCTCGCCCATCGTGTACTGGGTCACGAACAACGGCGCGCCGGCGGTCTACGCCAACATCCTGGTGGACTACAACAACGACGGCGATTGGGCGGACACCGACGAGTGGGTTGAGCAGAACAGGGATGTCACAGCCGGAGGTATCTTCTTCGCTTGGCGGACCCTTCCGCTCAACACCTGGATGAGGATGACCCTGACCTCCGTGCCGCTAGCCTCGTACGCGGGGACTTCGGCAGTAGCGTTCACAGACGGAGAGACCGAGGACTACATCTTTATCGCTGCTCCTCCGCCCTGGCAGCCCCCGCGCTGTACTACCTGCCATCCACCCCCCGAGCCCCCGAATCAGCCGCTACCTCCTCCTGGCTCTGCGCCAGTGCCTCCGGAGCGGCCGACGGAACTGGACAGGATCGTGTTCCGAGGTGGATCCACTGGTATGGTCGTGAACTGGGTCGACCTCACCTACGCGTCAGGGGAGACGACTTACTGTAGGCACTTCGGCCGCGAAGTCGCCGTTCCAGTGGTGGTTCCGCCGGGCGAGACCGTTAGTCGGCCAGTGCCCCCGGGGACGCCCTGGCCGGACGACCTTCACATCTCCTTCCACAAGGATGGTTCGAACGGCAGTGCGGACTTTGGACCGCCGGTCTTCGCGAATACCTGGAACCCGATAGACACAGCGGGAGTGATGCTCGTGCCGAAGGCGGTGATCGCGACACCTGCGACCCCCGAATCGGGCGTTCCGCTGCTCGCACTCGGTGGCGCGGCGGTGTCGCTCTGGGCTAGACGCAGGCGCCGCAAGGGGGCGCGTGGTCGCGCACAGATCGATAGCTGAGCGTCAAACTCCCTCTGCGCGCATCGGGGATGTTCTTCCGTTGGGTTCCGCCCGTAGGGTCGTGGCGGTGTTCTTGGTGTTGCTCGCGATCCTCCTCCCGCTGCCGATGCTCGATGCCAGTGGGAGGGGTTGGGGAGTGCTTATGCGAGCCACCGCGGCTGCCGCGGCTGCTTGCGCGAACGCACTCGGACTTGATGCCCGCGTTGTCGGGAACGTGATCCACCTATCCTCAAGGTCGCTCTCAATCGACCCGCAGTGCACCGCTGTTACCCTGCTAACCGTGTATGTTGCGCTCGTGCTCGCGTATCCGATGAGATGGAAGACGCGGCTGCTGGCGATCGCAGTCGGCCTCCCGGTGCTGGTCGCGGTCAACATCGCTCGACTGGTGGGCGTGGCGTGGGTATCCGAGCGTGTCGCCGGGAAGGTCTTCTACATGGTGCACGACTACCTATTCGGGTTCGGGATGGTGTTCGCGGTGCTTCTCATGTGGGCGGCGTGGCTCTCCTATGCCGAGCGCACGGGCTAGACCACACGCCTTCCGCTTTGTCGCGGTCGGTGCCGCGGTATCGCTGTTGTTGAGCGTACCCATCCTGATGGTTAGCTGGAAGACATCCTCGCTCTTCCTGCGTGATCTCTGCCGATTCCTGCTGGAGGCAGTGCCGAGTTGGAGCATGATCGCGGCAGCTGTCGGGGCGCGGGCAAGGCGCAAGCTCGACTACTCGCTCGCCCTGTTGGCCTTCCTTCTGGCACTGTACCTGACCGCGTCGTGGACCGGACTGCAGCATCTGGCGATGCACTCCGGGCCTGCATCGGGCACGAGGGACATCCTGCTCGCAGAAGCCTACCGTCTGATGCGCTTGGTCAGTCCGGTCGTCGCGCTGGTGCTCTTCGCGGGGAAGGCGCCGTCGGTATTCTGGACGACCGGGTCGAGGTGACCGTCTGTCGGCGCGGAGCGGTCGTGGCTACCCGAGAAGTCCCACGACTTCCGCATCGCTCATGTCATGGAAGTCGCGGTAGTACGAGGCGACCGCGAACGAGCCGCCGGTCTGGGCGATGGCGCACCACACCTCGTCGGTCTCGGGCGATGCGTTCGGCCGCGCCCAAGGGGCCGCAGGGAACCGCAAGCCGGACGCTCGCCGCACCATGTGCGCGGACCATGCGAACGGCGGCGATGGCCGAGAAACCGGTGGCCAGCCCGTCGTCGACCAGCCAGACGTTGCGGCTCGCAAGGTCAGGCAGCGGCCAGCCTCCTGGGTAGGCTCGGCTGCGTCTTTCGACCTCGGCACGGGTCTGTTGGGCCACTTCCTCGATCGTGGCGGGATCGATGCCGAAGACGTCGACGACCGGCTCGTTGAGGGTGAGCGTGCCGTCCACAGTGATCGCCCCGAAGCCCATCTCCGGGCTGGTTGGGATGGGGAGCTTGCGTACCAGGACGGGGCGCATCTCGCAGCCGAGCGCGTCGGCGAGCGGGCGACCCACGGGGATGCCACCGCGTGGCAGCGCGAGCACGAGCGCGCGGGGGTCGAGGGCGGGCGCGATCCACTCGGCGAGCGTCCGGCCGGCATCGAGGCGGTCGGCGTAGGCCGCGCGCGGCCAGGTGACGGTCGTGCGGATGTGGAGGTGGTTGGGGACTGAGTTGTTCGCGGTCATGTAGCGCCCCCGGCTGACGGTGTCGACGAGATCGAAGGGCCTCGGACTACCACCAAGCCCTGCAGCTACTCCCACTCACACAGGTCGCGCTGTGGGCACCTGTTGAAGAACTGGGCGGGTACGCCATCCACCTAGCGGGCGCTAGGCCGGTCCTTGATGCTCTGAGGAGCGAAGACGCCACCGGTGCCGCACTTCGCGACGGGACCTGGTGGGTAACTGTGTATGCCGGAGGGCACCTCTCGGAGTTGATCCAGACCCGGAGTTCGCGTCCGGTCCCCGAGTAGGATGTGAGTTGGCTCGCTCCGCTGCCGCGCCTCTCGGTCCTCTGCCGCGAAGCCCCTTACGCTCCCCGAGTGACTCCCAAGAGCGAAGCCACGGGCACCATGCACAGCGAACGGTCGAGCAGCTGCGGCTCGTCGCCGAGGTGCGCGATGATGCCGAGTTTGAACCGTTCGCCGAGGTCCTCTCTCAGAGCGCGGATGCCGCGCGTCTCCTGCCAGCGCACGGTCGCCGAGGCCTTCACCTCCACCGCGACGACGTCTGCGCCGCGCTCGAAGACGAGGTCGACCTCGGCGCCGGCGGAGGTGCGCCAGTAGTACACGCTCGCCCTCCGCTCCGAGAACTTGTCGAGGGCGCGAAGCTCGTTGACGACCCATGTCTCGAAGAGCGCCCCGGCCCTGCCGGCCGTCTCGGCGGCCTCCCACGAGTCGAAGTTCGCCACGTGTGCTGCCATCCCCACGTCGTTCGCGTACAGCTTCGGCCGCTTCACCAAGCGCTTGCCGACGTTCGCGAAGAAGGGGCTCAGCTCGAACACCTGATAGGCGACCTCGAGGATGTTGAGGTACCTGCGGGCCGTGGCGTGGTTGAGTCCGGCATCTGCGGCAAGGTCGCTCAAGTTGAGAAGCCCGGATGTCCTCAGCAGTGCCAGAGCGGTCAGCCTGCTGAAGTCGGGCAGGTTCTCAATGCGGGAGAGCTGCCTGAGGTCCCTTTCCACGAAGGTCTGGCGATAGGCGTCGTACCATGCACGACGCGCTCGTCCGTCCAGTCGCAGCGGCTCGGGCATCCCTCCGAGGATCGCGCGCTTGCGAGCCGTCTGAGCGTGCCGATCGACGGGGGCGCCCACTTCACGCAGGAAGGAGTCTGCGTCGCTTGCGGCGAAGGCCTCATCGATCAGCGCAGACGGCGGCATCTCTGCGATCTCCGACCAAAGGAGCGGGGCAAGCTCGACCCATGCGGAGCGCCCCGCCAGGCTCTCGGTCACCTGGCGCATCCGCAGCAGATTCGCCGAACCGGTGATCAGGAAGCGACCGGGTCTCCTATCGCGATCGATCTCCGCCTTGATGACGGGCAGCAGTTCCGGCGTGAGCTGGATCTCGTCGACGACGAGGAGTCCGTCTGCATGACGCACGAAGCCTGCCGGGTCTTCGGCGGCACGGCTGAGCCCGGCCGGGTCGTCCAGGGTGACGTAGGTGCCATCCAACTCCTCGAGGATCTGCCGCGCGAGCGTCGACTTGCCGACCTGCCGCGCGCCGGTCACCGCGACCAGCGGGAACGAGCGCAGCAGCAGCTCGACCTGACGGCACGCGTGTCGTCTGAGGAGCCTTTCCATAGCTTGCATTCTGAACATTAAGTGCTGAGATTGCAAGGTACACTGCGTCGCTCCTTGCCTGCACGGTGGCGACCGACCGAGGCGGTGGGGGGAGGATCACAGATCTCGAGTGGTTCCCCGCACTGAACGACTGGTGGACGAGGGATCGCGGTCGTCTCGCGATCGTGTGGGGCCGAAGGCGCGTCGGCAAGACGATGTTGCTGCAGAGGTTCGCGCGGGACAAGCGTGCTGTGTTCCACGCGGGCGCCGGACGCCCTCTGCGTGACGAGCTTGGAGTGCTCTCCGCGTCTGCCGCGGCGCTCAGACCCGGGGGGACTCGCGATCTCCTCTCGCGTCCCTTCGAGAACTGGGACGACGCACTCGATTGGCTGGCGGATCGCTCGGCTGACGGCCCGCTGCTGCTCGTGCTCGACGAGTTCCCGGAACTGGCAGGCACTGCGCCCGAGCTCGAGAGCATCCTGCGCGCCTTCTCCGACCGTGGCGCTCGGAGCGGACTGCGAGTGCTGGTCTGCGGTTCGGCTGTTCGCACTATGAGAGCGATGCAGGCCGATCGGGGCGTATGGACGCACGCAATCGCGCCACGCGATGGTTGCATTGCATCCATGGCATGGCGCATTATCC
>CAZWGV010000081.1:0-2711 GCA_964633595.1 uncultured Coriobacteriaceae bacterium
TCGAGCCCGTCGAGTACCGCCTCGTACTCGTCTGCGTTAGCGATGACTGCGGCAACCTCGCCGAGGTTCCCGTCGGCTTCAGTGCCGCCGACGATCGCCCAGAGCCCGCCCTCCAGGTCGCGGTACTCGAGCGTGCCGACGGCCTGAACCCTGCCATCGGTTATCTCATGGAGTCCCGGTGCAAGACGCGAGCCCTCCGTCGGGACCCCCGCCGACGTCTCATCGGGCTCCGGGCTGACGTCCTTGGAGCAACCTGTGAGCACGGCGAGCGTGAGCGCGCCGGCGAGCAGGATCATGGGTGCAGAGCGCATCGTGCGCCTCCTTCGGGTGTGGTGGTCCACCCCTCAGACGCCCGTGGTCGCGCCGTGGTTCACGGCAGGCTACGGGGTCGGTGGGTCACGCGGCTTCGCCAGCATGAATCCGCACTATGATTACCCTTGAAGAGCGCTGTGCTGGCTACCCCGGACTTGTCAGATGCGCGGCGTACACTGCTGGGGTAGTCCTGCGTGACACGATCCTCTCCAGCACCGGAACCCCCCAAGCGCGGGACGGCGGTCCCGAGACCGCCCTGGCGGTAGGGAGGTTCACGCATGACAACTTCGCTAACGATCACTCAGGTGTGTGCTGTGTGTGGCAAAGAGGGCAAGCACCATCTCGTCCGCTCATCCAACTCGAACGGCATGGACCTCGATCTGAGATCCCAAGGCATGGTCCGCCACACGAGGTACGGTTGGCCGCTGAAGTGCGACAAGTGCGGCTACCGCTTCCTCAACCTCGAGTATGCGCCGGAAGGTGCAGCCGAGCTGGTGGCATCGGACGATTACCGGGCGGCCGTCGCTGATGATCGCTTTCCCGAGAGCGCGGACGTCTGGATCGGCACCGCGATGGTCGGAGAACTCGCCGGCTATCCCGTGCTCGCCCATCAGGCATGGCTCGAGGTCGCATGGCTATGCGACGACCAGGGCCTCGACGAGATGGCTGCTCATAGCCGACAAACGTCCCTTGCCCTGCTTCGATCCGCGCTGGAGAGCGGTTCCATCGCCGAGGAATCCCTCGCGCTCGCCCACGTGGTGCTCGCGGACATGCTGAGACGGACGGGGAGGTTCGAGGAGGCGAGAGAGGCGCTCGACGTCGCGTGCGGCACCCCGCCACATGAGTTGTGGTCTGCGATCATCGAGCGGCAGGCGGAGGCGATCGCCAACCGGGACACGGGCGCGCACTCCGTGGACTCCGGGCCAACGATACACATGCAGGCGGACGTCACTCTCCTCAGCTGCTGACTCGCCAGCATGCCACGCTCTTGGCGCGCCTGCGTCCCCAGGGAACATATACTGGTAAACGGAGTTCAGGGACCCAGTGTCTCGTCGCCGAGGCAGGCTTCCGATCCCTGGGGGATGCGCTTGCCGAACGTCCGGGCCGTACGCGCGCGTCACGGAGCGACCATCACTGGAGCGGCGCTCGCTTCCCCACGAACTCAGCCGTCCGCCATAGCTCCGCGATGAAGGGAGCCCCATGAGCGAGTGTGCGATCTGCACCAAGGGTCTCACCAAGCACTACGGGAAGGTCGAGGCGCTCAACGACCTAGATCTGGACATCCGAACGGGGGAGGTCTTCGGGTTTCTCGGGCCCAACGGAGCTGGCAAGACCACCACCATCAGAACGATGATGGACGAGATCCGCCCAACTCGGGGGACCGCGACCATCCTCGGCATGGATAGCCATCAGGATTCCGTGAAGCTACGCAAGAGCGTCGGCTACCTGCCGGGCGATCTCGCCATGTATCCCAACCTCACGGGCAACGACACCATCAAGTACTTCGCGAACCTTCGCGGTGGCGTGGATCGGGCATACGTGGATCAGCTCGCCGAGCGACTCGATGCCGACTTGTCGAAGAAGGTGGGCGATCTGTCCTCGGGCAATCGGCAGAAGGTGGGCATCATCCAGGCGTTCATGAGCAAACCGAAGGTGCTCATCATGGACGAGCCAAGCGCTGGACTCGACCCTCTTGTTCAGCGCGAGCTCCAGAAGATGATGCGCGAGAAGGCCGAGGAGGGCGGGACCGTGTTCCTGTCCAGCCACACCCTGTCCGAGGTCCAGCGGGTGGCGGACCGAGTGGGCATCATCAGGCGGGGCCGCCTCATCGCCCTGGAGGCTGTCCACGCGCTTCGCTCGAAGGCTATGCGCCAGGTCGAGATCGAGGTCGACGCGGAGGCGGACGCTTCCGTCTTCGAGGCAGTTGAGGGAGCGAGCGAAGTTCGGGCCGAGAACAACCATGTTGTCATGATGTTCGGCGGCGATATGGGCACCTTGCTCAAGGCCGTCGAGGGTCGGTACGGCATCGTCGACATCAGCACTCAGTCGGCGGACCTCGAGGAGATATTCCTCACCTACTACCAGGACGAGGAGGCGAGCGCCTGATGCTGGCCAACGTCTTCGCGAAGACCCTTCGCGACCGCTGGCTGGGCTGGACGATCGCTATGTCGGCCATCGGCGCGTTCGTCATCATCGGCATGGCCGCCTACCAGGGCATCGACCTCAGCGTGTTCGAGACATTCCCGGCCGCATACCGGTCCTTGCTCGGCCTGCCCGAGAACGTGGACGCCGGTGCACTCGCCATCGGCGCCATATACGGCTCGTACGGAGCGCTGACCTTTGCGGCGATGGCGCTGGCGATGGGTGCCGCGTCGATCGCCGGCGAGGAGCGTGCGGGC
>CAZWGV010000081.1:2811-5041 GCA_964633595.1 uncultured Coriobacteriaceae bacterium
GCGGCCACGGGCAACCGCGGCGCGGCGGTTGGGGTGACCGTGGGCGTGCTGGTGGTCGGCTTCCTTGGCGCCGGCCTGATGCCGCTGATCGAGGGAGGCGAGGACTGGCTCGAGGCGTTCCCATGGTACTACTTCAACGGTAGCGAGCCGCTGAACAACGGAGTGCACTGGGGGCACGTGAGTGTGCTGCTAGGTGCGGCCGTAGCCTTCGCGGTGATCGCGGTGGTGGGCGTGAACCGTCGGGATCTGAAAGGCCAGTCCGTCGGGGTGACGCTGGTGGACCGGCTGCGCGAGATCCCGCTGACCAAGAAGGTGGCGGATCGGCTGGCCGGCTCTGCTAGGGTGTCCTCTATCTGGATCAAGACGGCCTCCGAGCACCAGATATCCCTCTTCTCGGCATGCGCGTACTTGTTCCTGGTTCAGCTCATGTTGGGCGCGTTCTGGCTTGCCATCCCGGAAGAGACCTTCGCGGTATTCAATCAGCTCCCGGAGAGCATGGGCGCGCTCTTCGAACTCTTCGGTGGCGGGGACATCACTACTCCGGCTGGCTGGTTCCAGATCGAGACGTTCGGGATGATGGCTCCCATCATGATCATGATCGTGACCATCTCCATCGGCTCAAACGCTGTCGCGGGTGAGGAGGCCAGGCGTTCGATGGGGCTCCTGCTCGCCAATCCCATCAGCCGCTCGAGGATCATCGCCGAGAAGGTCGCCACGATGGTGTTCTACGCCACGATCGTCGGCGTCGCCTCCTTTGCGGGCACCATGCTCGGGGTGCTAGTGGGCGACATGGACCTGTCCTGGCAGAACGTCGCGGCCATGTGCGTTCTCTTGACGCTGCTGGGGCTGGTGGGGGGCGGTCTCGCGCTGGCCGTCGGCGCGGGTACTGGGAGGAAGGGTGTCGCGGTCTTTGCGGCGGCGGGCTTCATGGTGGCCATGCACGTGCTCAACTCGCTGGGTGAGATCAATGACAGCTGGGCTGACGCCGCCAGTATCTCCCCCTTCCGGTACTACCTGGGCGGGGACCCCCTGAACAACGGGCTTGCCTGGGGAGATACGGCTGTTCTCGTCGTTGCCGCCGCATTGCTCATCGGTGTGGCGTTCCCGTTGTTCGCGCGGCGTGATGTCCGGGAGAGGGAGTAGGGGTCGGGCCCGCTCAGGGAGTGTCGTGACGCCCCTGTGCCTGGAGCTTCGCCCAGGTGTCCTTGAGCGTGAGCGTGCGGTTGAACACCAGGGTGTCGGAGGATGAGTCCGGATCGGGGCAGAAGTAGCCGAGCCGCTCGAACTGCACCGTCTCACCGACAGGCACGTCCGCGAGCGACGGTTCCACAAGGCAGTCGCGGAGCACCGTCTCCGACTCGGGGTTCAGATCCTCGAAGATGTTGCCACCGTCAGCGCCAGGATGCGTACTGGCGAAGAGGTGGCTGTAGAGGCGCACCTCGGCAGGCAGAACATGCTCGGCCGAGAGCCAGTGCAGGGTTGCCTTGGGACGGCGCCCATCCGGCGAGCCGCCTCCGCGCGTCTCGGGATCGTAGGTGCACCGCAACTCCACAACCTCGCCGTTTGCGTCCTTGACGACCTCATGGCACGTGACGAAGTACGCCGAGCGCAGCCGGACCTCTCGGCCGGGTGCAAGGCGGAAGAACTTCTTGGGCGGGTCTTCCATGAAGTCGTCGCGCTCGATCCATAGCTCCCGAGTGAAGGGCACCCCACGAGTACCCGCAGACGGATCCTCGGGGTTGTTGGGTACGTCCATGTGCTCGGCCTGCCCCTCCGGGTAGTTCTCGATCACGACCTTCAGGGGGTTGAGCACCGCGAAGCGGCGGAGCGCGTCCCGGTTCAGGACGTCTCGCGCGGCATGCTCGAGCATCTCCACCTCGATCACGCTGTCGGTCTTGGCCACGCCTATCGTCTTTGCGAAGTCGCGGATCCCCTCGGCGGGGAAACCGCGGCGACGCAGCCCGGAGAGCGTCGGCATCCGGGGGTCGTCCCACCCGCGCACGTGCCCATCGGTGACGAGCGTGAGCAGCACGCGCTTCGAGAGGACGGTGTGCGTGAGGTTGAGCCGAGCGAACTCGTACTGGCGCGGGCGTGACGGGACGGGCAGGTTGTCCAGGAACCAGTCGTAGAGCGGCCGGTGGTCCTGGAACTCCAGGGTGCAGATGGAGTGTGTGATGCCCTCGATGGCGTCAGACTGCCCGTGCGCGAAGTCGTAGGTGGGGTAGATGCA
>CAZWGV010000082.1:0-4720 GCA_964633595.1 uncultured Coriobacteriaceae bacterium
GTTCCAAGGATGCCTCCTCCGAGCGGGGCCGATCGGCAGCGCAGCTCACAGCGCGGACCGTGCCCTGGATCATGGGGGTACTCGCCGCAGGCGTCCGCGAGCGCGCCGAAGGGATCCATCTCTCGCAGGTCAAGGCGTTGATGGTGATGCACGGCCGCGCCGTCAGCCCCAGCCAACTCGCCGAGCACATGGAGGTGTCGCTACCCACGATCTCCAAGACCATCGCCGTGCTCGAACGGCGCGGATGGATCGAGCGCCGACCGCAGAAGGAGGACCGGCGCCGGGTGCTCCTGGCGATCACGGACGACGGGAGCGCAGCCATGCGCAAAGCGCTCGATAGCGGGGTCGAGCAGCTCTCGGACATGCTCGCCTCCGCCAACGCCGCGGAACTCGAAAACATCCAGAGGGGCATGGAAAGCCTGCAGGACGTGCTCGCCCGCGCCTATCCGGAGCACGCCAGGCACCATCGGCGACGGCCTGAACGAGGAGATGACCCGAACCGATGACGCGCCTTCTCGCGAAGCACCTGCAACCCTACCGGAGGCGGCTCGTCCTCGTGATGGTATTGCTGCTCACGCAGGCCATCACAAACCTGTACCTGCCCGAGCTCAACGCTGACATCATCAACAACGGTGTCATCCGGGGGGACACAGCCTACATCGTGAGGGTCGGCGGTCTCATGCTGGTCGTGGCGCTGCTGCTCGGCGCTACCTCGATCGTATCCGTCTACTGGGGCTCCAAGACAGCCATGGCGTTCGGACGCGACCTGCGGCACGCTATCTTCCGGCGTGTTGAGAGCTTCTCCCTGGCCGAGTTCAACCGCTTCGGCGCCCCCTCGCTGATCACCCGCAACACCAACGACGTCCAGCAGCTCCAGATGCTGGTCCTGATGGGGCTGAACATGATGATCACGGCGCCTTTCATGGCCGTCGGCGGCGTCATCATGGCGCTTCGGCAGGACGTTCCTCTCTCGGGACTGCTCGTCGTTGTCATCCCGTTGATGGCCGTGATCGTGGTAGGGCTGATGCGCAAGACACTGCCGCTCTTCAAGGCGATGCAGGTCAAGCTCGACCGAGTGAATCAGGTGATGCGCGAGAAGCTGGCGGGCGTGCGCGTCATCAGGGCCTTCGTGCGCAACCGCTATGAAGAGGCTCGGTTCGACGAGGCCAACCGCGATCTGACGGAGACCACGCTCGAAGTGGCCCGGTTGTTCGCCATCATGATCCCGTCGGTGATGGCCATCTTCAACCTGACGCTGGTTGCCACGATGTGGTTCGGGGGGCTGCGCATCGACAGCGGCGCGATGCCCATAGGCAACCTCACGGCCTTTCTCACCTACATCATGCAGATCCTGATGTCGGTGATGATGGCGGTGATCATGTTCGTGATGGTGCCGCGTGCCGCGGCCTCGGCCGAGCGCATCATCGAGGTCCTGGGAACCGCGCCCCAGATCGCCGACCCTGCCAGACCAGCGCCAGAGACGGGCCTGCGCGGTCACGTGGAGTTCCAGGATGTGGAGTTCCGCTACCCGGGCGCCGAGGATCCGGTGCTCTGCGAAGTTTCCTTCACCGCAGTGCCGGGCCAGACCACGGCTATCGTTGGCAGCACGGGTAGCGGCAAGTCCACGCTCATCAACCTCATCCCGCGCTTCTACGACGTCACCAGGGGCCGGATCCTCGTGGACGGCGTAGACATCCGCGAGATGGAGCAGGAAACGCTGTGGAACAAGATCGGGTTCATCCCGCAAAAGGCGTTCCTCTTCGGCGGAACGATCGCCAGCAACTTGCGCTACGGGAAGGACGACGCGACCGACGAGGAGCTTTGGCGGGCGCTCGGGGTGGCGCAGGCTGAGCCGTTCGTCTCGGCAATGCCCGAGCAGCTGCAGGCTCCGGTAGCCCAGGGGGGCACCAACGTCTCCGGGGGGCAGCGCCAGCGCCTCGCCATTGCGCGCGCTCTCGTGAAGCGGCCGAGCGTGCTGATCTTCGATGACAGCTTCTCGGCGCTGGACTACCGGACCGACGCCGCGCTGCGCCAGGCGCTGAGGCGCGAGACGCGCGAGGCCACGGTTCTGATCGTGGCGCAGCGGGTCAGCACCATCATGCACTCGGACAACATCATCGTCCTGGACAGGGGCGCGATCGTGGGCACGGGCCGGCACGCTCACCTCATGGCCAGCTGCGAGACGTACCGGGAGATCGTGCACTCCCAGCTCACCGAGGAGGAGATGGCGTCGTGAGCGGACCTGGAGAGAGCGACAGGACTCCCGGGTTGCCGACGCGGACAGCTGGCCGTCCGCCCAGAGGCGGGGGCTTCGGTCCGGGCGGTCCGCACGGTCTGGCGCTCCCCACCGAGAAGAGCAAGGACTTCAAGCGGTCGCTTGCGCGGCTCGGCGGCTACCTGCGGCCGCACAGGGCGATGCTCGTCCTAGTCATCGTGCTGGGTGTCGTGAGCGTGACGTTCAACATCGTCGGTCCGAAGATCCTCGGCCAGGCCACCAACGTGCTGTTCGACGGCGTCATCGGCAAGCAGTTTCCGGCGGGAGTGACGCAGGAGCAGGTCATCGAAGGGCTCCGGGCTGCCGGCGACGACCAGATCGCCGACATGGTTTCGAGCATGCGCATCACTCCCGGTGAGGGCGTGGACTTCTCGGCTGTGGCGAGGCTGCTCGTCCTGCTGGCGGGCGTGTATCTCGTGAGCGCGCTGTTCGCCTGGATGCAGGGATACATCATGGCGGGCGTCGCGCAGCGGACGGTCTACGGGTTGCGCAGGGAGGTGGACGAGAAGCTCGCCCGTCTGCCGCTGAAGTACTTCGATGACAACCCGCGCGGCGACACGCTCAGCCGAGTGACCAACGACATCGACAACATCTCGAACACGCTGTCTCAGGCCGCCACGCAGATCATCACGGCTGTCCTGACCATTGTTGGCGTGCTGATCATGATGTTCTGGATCAGTCCGCTGCTCGCCTCGATCTCGCTCCTGGTGATCCCGACGAGCATTGTGGTGACGATGCTGATCGCCAAGCGTTCCCAGAAGCAGTTCGCGGCGCAGTGGGAGCGCACCGGCAGCCTCAATGCACACGTTGAGGAGATGTTCACCGGGCATAGCGTCGTGAAGGTGTTCGGGCGCCAGCGGGAGGCCATCGCGGTGTTCGATCGGGAGAACGAGGCGCTCTATGAGGCCAGCTTCAAGGCCCAGTTCATCTCGGGCACGATCATGCCGTCGCTGAGCTTCCTCAACAACCTGAACTACGTGGGCATCGCGGTGATCGGTGGTCTCCGAGTGGCGCAGGGGCGGATCTCGCTCGGCGACGTGCAGGCGTTCATCCAGTACTCGCGGCAGTTCACGCAGCCGATAGCGCAGACGGCCAGCATAGCGAACACGCTGCAGTCCGCGGTCGCCTCGGCCGAGCGCGTCTTCGAGCTTCTGGATGCCCCCGAGGAATCCCCCGATGCTCCGGACGCGCGGACGCTAGCCGCGGTGGTGGGCCGAGTCGAGTTCCGCGGCATCTCGTTCCGGTACGCGCCCGAGACACCGCTCATCGACGGGCTCAGTCTGGTGGCCGAGCCAGGCAGGACCGTGGCGATCGTCGGTCCAACAGGGGCGGGCAAGACGACGCTGGTGAACCTGCTCATGCGCTTCTATGAGCTGGATGGGGGCAGCATCCTGCTGGACGGCGTGGACACCCGTGACATGAGGCGCGATGATCTCCGCCGCACCTTCGGCATAGTGCTCCAGGACACGTGGCTGTTCGGCGGCACGATCCGCGAGAACCTCGCGTACGGGCGCGAGGACGCCGCCGAGGAGGAGATCGAGCGAGCGGCGCGCGCCGCCTATGTCGACCACTTCGTGCGCACGCTGCCCGACGGCTATGACACCGTTCTCGACGACGAGACCTCCAACATCTCGGTCGGCCAGCGGCAGCTGCTCACGATCGCGCGCGCCTTCCTCGCAGATCCGGCCATCCTGATCCTCGACGAAGCCACGAGTTCGGTGGACACGCGCACGGAGATCCTCATCCAGAAGGCCATGACCGAGCTGATGAAGGGCCGGACGAGCTTCGTCATCGCGCATCGGCTGTCCACGATCCGGCACGCGGATACGATCCTGGTGATGAATGAGGGGCAGATAGTGGAGCAGGGAAGGCACGAAGAGCTGATGGCGCAGCGCGGCTTCTACCATGAGCTCTACAACAGCCAGTTCGTGGAGGCGTTGGACGAGGCCGTGTAGGGGCCGGGCGCCGAGGACGATTGGGGGCGACAGTGGGCGGCACGCCCTTCACTCTCGTAGACGTGTTCACTCCGGTTCCGCTAGCCGGGAACCAGCTCGGCGTCTTCACTGACGCCGTCAGCCTCGCGCCCGAGCTCATGCAGGCGCTCGCGCTCGAACTGGGCTTCTCGGAGTGCACGTTCGTGCTGCCGCCGGAGGGCACCGGACACGCTCGTGTTCGCATCTTCACGCCCACCGAGGAGCTGCCCTTCGCCGGGCATCCGGTGCTGGGAACGGCGTTCGTGCTCGGGGAACAGCTGGGGCTCGATCTGGTCGGGCTCGAGACCAGTGCTGGAGTGGTCCCGGTGTCCCTGGAGCGCGAAGGAGGACGTGTCGTCTTTGGCCGAATGAGCCAGCCGCTACCCACAGCGGCGGCCTTCGAGCCGGCCGACGAACTGCTCGCCGCTCTAGGCGTCGAATCCTCGGAGCTCCCCGTGGAGGTCTACGACAA
>CAZWGV010000083.1:0-4701 GCA_964633595.1 uncultured Coriobacteriaceae bacterium
GCCCGGCAGCCGCGTTGGGCAGACCCCCCTGCGGCGGCCGCTTGGACGCAGGATAGCAGAGGCAGGAGTGGGTGCGAGCTGTGCGGTGCGTTCGTGAGTGCCAGCACTGTGGCTGTACGCTGTCCGTGCAACCCTGATGACAGGCTATGCCGTTCTTCGCCTGTGCTCCTCAGCGAGGAGTTCGGCTAACCTCTGCCTGACGGTTGTCTCTTCCTTGCGCCAGTGCGAAAGCAGAATCGGCTCCACTCGCAACCCTTGAGACTCAAGGAACTGCCGACGATCGCGGTCAGCGTCCTCGCGATCCTTGCTATGCCAGCGATCGCCGTTGCACTCGATTACCACACCGCGGGCAAGACCTTGGACCATCATGTCGACCCTGTACCTATGCACGTAGTACTGAGGTTGGACGGAGTACCCGAGGCCCGAGACGTACAGAAAGACGTCCACCTCGAACCAGCTCTCGAACGGGCGCGGAAGAGTACGAGGCATACGCTGCGCCGCAAGATACTCGACGAGCCGCCGCCATTCCCGTGTTCTGTGAAACCGTCTCGCGGCTTCTGCGAGACCAGCCACACTGAAGGCCGTATCCGCGAGACCGTACTTGGCAATAGTGAGCGACAACTGCCGGGGGTCCTGCTCTGAACAAGCGAGGGCGACGGCAAGCACAGCGTCGAGCAGCGGTGCCTCGCGCCGGTAGGACTGCTTGCACTGGCGTGCGAGTCGTAGGAGGTCGCGTTCGGTGCGGTCAACTGCCTCAGCGACGCAGCGATACGTCTGCGGCGGAAACGGACCCCAGCCGTTCAAGCGACAGATGATCTCCCAGGCTGCATCTTCGTTCACCGCAGGACCGCAGAGCTCACGCAACTCGTCCTCGAGTGAGCCCGTCGCGTGCCGCAAGTGGAGCACGGATGGGGTGAATCGAGCGGCAAGGTGCCCATCAGCGGAGTCCTGAGGCATGCGGAGCTGGATTCCTCTGTGCTTGAGCTCAGTGAGGCCGGTCTGCGTGATCTTCGAGTAGCACTGCTTCGGGTAGACGATCGAGCCGCTCTGCTTCAGCCTGGTTCGCGCCCACTGGATCCGGTTGTAGAAGAGCCGACGCCCGTCGGCGCGCGTTTGCGCAAGCTCCTCTTCCGTGAGTTCGAAGTCCCGTGCGAGTTCCGAACAGAGGTCGTCGGTCGACCAGCTGTTGCCGTCGCCTAGAGCCTGAAGAACGGGCAAGGTGAGCTGGTGCACTGATGGAATCGCCATGGTCCCCCCTCACAGATCCAAACGCGCGATAATCTGTTCGGAAAGACCCGCTTCGAGCTTGAGTGCGCACTTCGCCGTGTGCAGCAGCCACATCCGCGAGCGACGAGTCAGTCGTTGCCCGCCCCCCGCGCCTCCCACATCCTCTCTGCCAGCTCCACCAGCAATCCAGCGTTCTCCACACCCTCGCGCCACTTCGCTGGGATCGCCTCGGCGCCGAGCATTGCCCCCATGAGCGCGCCGGTGACCGACGCTGTGGAGTCGGAGTCGCCAGTCATGTTCACCGCAGCTAGCACGGCCGTAGGGTAGTCACTCGGATGCGCGAGTGCGCACGAAAGCGCGATGCCCAGCGTTTCCTCGGCCATCCAACCTTCGCCGATGGCGGAGATGCGCTCTGCGGCGGGGATGCTCTCGGTATGCATCTCGAGAGAACGGCGGAGAACTGCGGCGACCTCTTCGCTGCCGGCGGCCTGCTTGGTGACCTCTAGTCCGCGGCGCGTCGCGCCTTCGAGCGTATCGCCCCGCAGCACGTCCTCCAGTACCTGCGCGAATACGGCCCCGGCCAGCCAGCCCGTGGTGTGACCATGAGTGATCGCGCCGCACGCCGCCGCCCAGTCGGATGCGCTCTCACCAGGGTAGAGCAGTGCGCAAGGCGCGATGCGCATGATCGTTCCGCAGCCCTTTCGGTCGTTGATGGGCCTGCTGGTTGTGCCCATGACCCCGCTCCGAAGGGCTGCCAGACAGGTGGCCCCCGCATCCCGGTCCTGGCTGGGGTCCGACTGAGTCTCGAGCCAGTCGAGGTACGCGGCGTAGACGTGCGGCAGCGCGCTGTCTACCTCGGCCATGGCGCCCGCATCGTACGCCGCGAGCGTGCCATTGGCAGTAGCGACCGACATCTGCGTGTCGTCCGTGTAGTAGCCCGCAGGGAAGCCACTCCAGGGCTCGAAGTCCGTCACACCCCGATCGCCGCGCTCGGCGAGGATGGTGTCGAGCGACGTGAACTCCACCGGCGCGCCCAGGGCGTCGCCGACAGCGAGGCCGAGCATCACGCCCAGGTAGCGCGAACGAAGCTCCGGACCAGACATAAGCCGCTCCCCCCTCGGCAGCATTGGCCGTCTCGGATACTAGCGCCGACCGCCTGCCTGTGCGAACGGGAGGGGCGGCGCAGAGGCCCCGTCACTCCCCCACCAGCTCGGGAGCCACCACGGTGCGCTTGAGCGACGAACTTCTCTTGGCTCCGTACACCTCTATCTGATCGATGGCCACCAGGCGGCGTGGCAGCTGGGAGGTGAAATACAGCACCGAGGCCGAATGCGGGATATGCGGCTGCGGTCTGAGCTCGGTGAAGTGCACGCCACCTGTCGTGCCCGAGTTCAGCACCCAGGTGCCGTCGCGCTCCTCAAGCCGAGGCGTGTGAGAGTGCCCGGAGAGCACGAGCGGAGCCAGGCCCAAGAACGCTCGCTCCATCGTCGGGTTGTGCACCGCGATGACTGTGGGGGTGGGCTCGCAGGCGGCGAGGCGCGCGCGCAGACTGACGGACACGCGCTCGGCCACGTCACGGGCATCGCCTGACTTCGCCTCGTAGTCGGCGGTGCGCGACCGCGGGTCGGCGACGCCGAAGACGCGCACATCCAGGACGACTGAGGAGGTCTCGTCGATCATGCGGACGTTGGGGAGGTCGGAAAGCGCCGCCACGACATCGGGCGACTCGTGGTTGCCCGGAGTCCGCTCCTGTCCAGGCGAGGAGTGCCGCCGGCAGCAGAACGCCAGCGAGCGCGGCGGCCACTGCCTCTCGCCACTTGCGGCGCAGCGCCCAGCCGACGACCCCAGCTGCGACGAAGGCAGCCGCGAGTCCTGTCAGCCCTGAGCGCGCTGCTCTGCCCACGAAGTCATCGCGGTAGGCGTCAAGGGTGTCGGCGTCGGGCACGCCCTGTTCGGCGAGGCGCTCCAACGCGGCGAGGTCCACCTCGCGCAGACCGACGCGGACTGCGAGCGGGGCGGCGTGTGTTCGCGCGCTGACACTGCCGAAGGGCGGCAGAGCCACGATCGAGCGGCCGGTCAGGGCAGGATACACCTCGACGACGAAGCGTGCCGGGTCCGCTCGGAAGGTGGTGGAGGCGAACCCGCCGAAGGCGACGAGGCCCGCAGCGAGCACGGCGACGAGCGAGAGCACGCGCGCGAGGCGCGGAAGGAGGTGCGCGTAGCGGTGGGTCGTCACACCGGCGGCGCGATCGACTGGTTGAGAAGAAGACTGCTCAGGCTCCGGCATAACGCGATGATACCCAGGCGTGACGCCCCGGTGCGGGTACGCCGCTACTCAACCGGCTCCAGCGTGGCGGCTATGGCCAGGAGTTCGTCGACGGTGAGCGCATCATAGGGCACCCACTCACCGCGGCTCTCGCGCTCCCCTCCCTGTGACGCCATGCGTATCTCAACGCCGCCCAGCTGGAACACGAGGATCACAGTGTTGTACTTCGCCTGCTGTCCCGCAGCGTTCTCGGCCGTCTGCGAGTACTCGGCCACGGCAACCGGCTGATCCTTGATGGTGTGCCGGCTGACTCCCGCGTGTCCCGGAATCGGTGGCAAGTGTGCGCCCATGGGTGTCTCGCCCTCAGCCAAGGCCTTCTCCAGTTCCGAGATGTCCATGGTCCCGGCTATCGCGCGCTCGTGCAGCCAGAAGTCCTCGAACTCCGCCGAGAACCCCGCATCAGGCTGCGGCAGCGGTTCGATCGGCTGGTAGTCAGTCTTGAACTCGCGCTCGGCCGGTAGCAGTGCCACGAATCCGCTCGCGTCTGCGATCTGCGATGCGCGAGCATCGAACAGAGGTGTGACATCGACAACGCCGCTCATCCCAAGTGCTCCCAGCGCCACCAGGGTCACCAGAGCAAGCCCGACGAGTTCGAGCAAGCCGATGGCCCCCCAGGCGATGTCCTCGCCGACAAGAACGAAGAGGCCGAAGGCGATGAGTCCTGCGACCGCAAGCCCCGCCTGCAGGAGCAGTGACGGCGCATAGAGGACAGAGACGACGTTCAACAGTGCGAAAGCCACCGCCAGCGCGACGACGAATGCCGCGCCCAGTGAAGTCGTGCGAGCCCGGTTGCGGGCAGAACGTCTGCCCAGCAAGGTGATCAGAGCCACGATGCCGGCCAGGGCCAGTACTCCCATGGCGATCACGGCGAAGAGCATCCTAGCCCCCCTTCCCCGCGTGCTCGCTGCGGCGATGCACGCCCGAAGACGCACACTTGATTATGGCGCTGTCCAACAGAGGATGCGACACCGGACGCGGCAGGGGGGGCCGATGCGGCAGGTCTGCCTCGCGGGAACGCCGCGGGCGGTCAGGTCCGGAGCAAGACGAGGAGGGCGCCCCGTTGTCGGGACGCCCCCCTAGTCCAGTCGATCTGTGGGCTACTTCACAGGCAATAGCGGGCACTGGAAGTACGGGGGTGGAGCGCCGGG
>CAZWGV010000084.1:0-4550 GCA_964633595.1 uncultured Coriobacteriaceae bacterium
GGTCTTCGCGAGGCGGATGAAGATCCGGGGCATATCCCTGAATCACGCTTGGGGGATCGCGATCGTCGCCGTGCCGTGTGGTGTCATCGGGGCCCGGCTCTTCCACGTCTTTGAGAACTTCGGATACTACTGGGAGCATCCCGGGGAGGTCTTTGGGACGCAACTGGTGGGACTGGCCATCTACGGGGTCATCATCGGCGGGCTGATCGGCCTGCTGGCCTACTGCTTCTGGAAGAAGCTGCCGGTGCTCAAGGTTCTCGACTGCACAGCCCTGGCGTTCCCGGTCGCCCAGATCATCGGCAAGTTCGCCAACATCATCAACGGAGATACGTGGGGGAACCCCACCTCGCTACCCTGGGGTTTCACCTACACGAATCCGCGCGCCTTCATCCCCGAGGACCTGCTGGGGATACCGACCCACCCCAACCCGGTTTACGAGCAACTGTGGCTGATCGTGGTCGTGGTAGTGCTCCTCTATGCCGTGCCGCGACTCAAGGCGGATGGGATCGCGATCGTCCTCTACCTCGGCCTGTACTCGCTGGGACGTTTCTTCCTCTCCTACTTTCGCGTCAACAAGATCGTGTTTCTCGGCCTCAGGGAGGCTCAGGTGGTCGCCCTGGTGTTGATCGTGCTGGCCATACCGGCGGGGGTGTGTCTGCTGCGGCGCGCCAAGCGCGCTGCGGGCGCGGAACCATCCGGCTGAGCCAGCGAGGTTCTTACCGGACTCCGCTCCTAGTTTGCCGCTCCTCGGCTACAATCGGCTCATGCCGATCCATCCAGGGAGGGGAGAGGAGCCAGAACGTGCCAATGAACCTCTCTATCAAGAACGTGCCGGATGAGGTGGTGGAGGGACTGCGCAACCGGGCGGCTCTCAACCAGCGGACGCTCAACCAGGAACTGCTCGACATACTGAAGCAGGCGGCCAAGGATCAAGCGCCGGTGAGCATCGACCTGCTTCTCGAGCGCGCTCAGCGGCAGAAGCCGGCCCTCGACGAGGCGGCGACCAAGGTGCTCGCCGCTCAGGATGAGGAGCACGACAAAGTCGCCAAGCGCTTCCAGGACCTTCTCGGCCGGCCCGACGCCGCCGGACCGGTGCAGAGCGACCAGAGAGACTAGGAAGGGCGACCCCCGGGGCCTGGTCGGCTGAGTCTTACCCGCCTGTCACTTGTCACTGGTTGCGGGCCGCCAGTCCAGGCGGTGGGGTCTCGATCGGCCTGCCCGTGACGGGGTGCGGGCAGTGGAACGGCAGCACCTCGTGCTCGGGCCATCTGAGGGGTACGTAGTCGGCCAGCTCGTCCGGTCCCAGAGGGTCGTCCGGGTAGGTGGTGGTCTGCAACGGCACGAAGTCCGGCGGCGAGTAGGCCCAGCCGTTCTCGAAGGTGCAGATCCACACCGGCCGGTAGTTGAGCGCCTTGATCTTCCAGACTCCATCTCGTTTCACGTAGCTGTTCTCGTACAGGGCTCCCTCCCACCACTGGCGGGCGACGCCCTTCGGGTCGGGGTTCCTCTCATAGTGGGTACCGGCCTGCATCATGCAGCGGAAGCGCGCCTGCGCGGTCTGGCGGTCGGGGGCTACGTCGACCACGTCCTGCATCTGGGGATGGTCGAGCAGAAAACCGAACACCGGACCGTTCTTGCCGTCGGTGAAGCGGTTGCGAAAGCCGTCGCAGTAGGCGCGGCGGACCCCGGCGTGCCCCCGGAAGATGCCGCCGAAGAAGTGGAACTCGCAGTCTTCGTCGTAGCAGTCGACCACCTCGTCGTACATGCACTTATCGATGAAGTAGCCGTAGAGATGATGCAGCCGGCGGATGGCGTGCACATCCTCGAGTACGCCGAGCCGGTGCTCCAATTCCTCGATGCGTCTGCGCAGTTCCTCGTCGCTCATTGGCGCTCCCTTCGGTCGATTGACGCTTGCACAGTACGTGCCCCAGTGTGCTGGCTCTCGACGGTGCGGCTGTATCCCTAGCGCGACTTTCCTGGCTATTGCTGCAGCCATGATCCCTGGGTAGGGCTGCGCCCTCACGTTCTTTGCTTCGAACCGCGGTTTCTTGTGGAGAATCCTTGCATTTCCGGCGTCGATGATGTATTACCTAAAAGTATGGCAAGCATAGTGAGCAAGACGATCTCCGGGCGCGTTTATTATTACCTGGTGGAGTCCGCCCGGGTGGAGGGCAAGCCCCGCATCGTCGCTCAGCGCTACCTGGGGCCGGCCGAGGAGATCCTCGCCCGTCTGTCCGGGAGCGGCGCCGGCGAGCCTTCAGCGACGCGGCACCTATCGTTCGGGGACCTGGCCGCGTCGCTTGCCATGGTGAAGCGCCTTCGCATCGCCGAGATCGCCGACGAAGTGGCCGGTCCTCGCCGGGCTGATGCCCTGGCTTCGGTCGGCACCTACCTCGCTCTCGGCATCGCCAACCGTCTGTGCGCCCCCTGCTCGAAGCTGGCGTTCGGCACATGGTGGAAGAAGACGGCCGGGCCGCGCCTCACGAAGCTGCCCGCTGCGGCCCTGGGTCACCGGCGGTTCTGGGATGCCGCCGAGATGCTTTCGGAAGGAGCGCTTGCCGAGATCGAGCGCCGGGTGGCGGCGCACGCCGCGACCGCCTTCGGTCTGGACCTGTCCGCGCTCGTCCTGGACATGACCAACTTCGCCACCTTCATCGACACCGGCAATCCCGCCGCCGGTCTGGCCAAGCGGGGGCACGCGAAGCAGAAGCGCAGCGACCTGCGTCTGGTGGGTCTCGCGCTCGTGGTGACGACGGACGGGGCCGTGCCCATCCTTTCCCGTCCCTACCCCGGCGACCGACCCGACGTCACCCAGTTCCCCGCCGTCCTTTCCGAACTCACCCAGCGCTACCGCGAGCTCGGGCAGGGGGTCGAGCGCCTGACGATCGTGTATGACGCGGGCTGTGACTCAGCGGCGAACCAGGAGCTGATCGAAGAGGCCGGTATCTCATTCGTCGGTTCCCTTCCGCCCTCGCAGCACCCGGAGTTGCTGGCCTCTCCCCGCTCCCGCTACCGCCCGGTCGACGCCGCGCGCTTCCCCGGGCTTACCGCCTTCGAGACGAACGTCCTGGCCCTCGGGGCCCGGCGACGCGTGGTCGTCACCCACTCGGACACGTTCCACACCAGGCAGGCCCGGGGATTTGCCCAGACGCTCGCTTCCGCGACCCGGCGCCTCGGGGAGCTTTCCACCCGCCTTTCGGGCGCAAGGACGAGGCGTTCCAAAGAGCAGGTGGTCGCCGAGATCGCCGAGATACTGGCGCCCCGGTGGCTCGACCGGGTGATCGTCTGGGAGCTCGCCGGGGACACGCCTCGGGCGCTTCGCCTGTCCTTCCGGGTCGATGAGGCCGCGCATCGGCGCCTCGAGGCCGAGGTCTTCGGTAAGCGCGTGCTGTTCACCGACAGAAACGACTGGGCGGTAGCGGAGGTAGTCGCCGCCTACCGCTCCCAAGCACTCGTGGAGTCCGGGTTCCGCCAGCTCAAGGATGTGCACGTCATCTCGTTCTCACCCATGTACAGCTGGACGGACCGCAAGATACGGGTGCACGTCCTCACCTGCGTGCTGGCGCTCGCCGCCGCCCATCTCATGCGCCGCGAGGCGCTGGGCGCCGGGATCGACATGAGCGTGCGCGAATTGCTGGGCGCACTGGCTCAGATACAGGAGACGGAACTCCTGTACCGCGGCGAGAAGGGTCGCCCCCGGGTGCGCAGAATGCTGACGGACATGGACGCCGACCAGCGGCGGCTCTACGAGCTATTCGGTCTGGATGCCTTTGCCCCGAAGAGGTGAGAACTCGACTTAGGTAATACAGGGGCGAGGCTCATCTGATGCCCCTGAGCAGGGGATCTCCATGGACTCTGGTGATAGCCAGGAAACTCGCGCTAGGTCATCGAGCCATGCCTGCCTACCCAGAAGACGAAGTTGGCCATCCGCTCGCGTTCCTCCCACCCCTGCTTGGTATAGAAACCAAGTGTGTACGACTCCCGGTGCTTCCCGTTGAGCAGCGTGAGCCGGTAGGCTCCCCGTTCTTCGGCCTCCGTCACGATCCGGCCCAGCAGCGCACTGCCGATTCCTCGCCCCCGACACTCGGGCAGCACGAAGAGCTCGGACACGTAGCCTTCGGGTCCGGGCATGAAGAGGCTGTGCAGCCAATGGACGTTGCAGTATCCGACGATCGCCTCGTCCCGGGCCTCGGCGACCAGGATGGTGCTTGCCGGAGAGGGGACGAGCGTATCCAAATGAAGCCGGACGTTCGTCTCGAGCTGCTCCGGGGTCATGCCTTCGAGCGCCGAGAACCACCCGATGCTTCGCAGAAGCCGCGCCAGACGAGGAGCGTCTGGGACTCGGGCGGCGCGTACGGTGATGCCACGTGCGGTTTCTGTCACTCTCGCTCGCCTCTCCCTGACCACCGGCGCCGCGGCCCGGCGGTCGCCGAGCCGCGCGGCACGAGGAACAGTGGATGTCTGACAAGCCGCACGCAGTCTCCAACAAGGCTTCTGTAGTGGTGGGTACCGGCAACCCATTCTAGCTCGCGGCTCAGATCGGAAGAGCA
>CAZWGV010000085.1:0-4448 GCA_964633595.1 uncultured Coriobacteriaceae bacterium
CGAACAGGCTGGACCCAGGGCGACTCTAAGGACATAGTGTGAGCCACCCGGCCGCCGCATCGTCCCGCAACGAGACCCGCGAATGAGGCATCCAGAGGCAGTTGCACGCGCTGACGTATCGACTCACGTGACTGAGCTCTCGCCGGACGCGTATGGGCGTCAGCTTGCCGCGGCGCGTCGAGGAGATCCGGACGCGTTCCTGGGACTCGTGCAACCGCATCAGCGGAGACTGCAGTCACTCGCGTACCGGCTTCTCGAAAGCTCCGAAGATACTCTCGACGTGATGCAGGAAGTGCACCTATCCGCCTATCGCGGGCTTCCGAAGTTCAGGGGAGATGCAGACCTCTCGACATGGCTCTACAGAATCACGTACAACGCCTGCCTCGCGCACATCAAACGTCGCCGGCCCGCCGAGAACCAGGCCGTTGACCACGAGCCGGCCTGCGCGGACCACGCCGAGGATGTGGCCGCCAGAATGGACCTCGGGGCTGCTCTGTCCGCGTTGCCTCCGGAGCAGCGCGCCCTCGTACTGCTGATCGACCGCGATGGGCTCGACTACCGTTCGGCCGCCACCGCACTCGGCCTTCCCCTCGGGACGGTGAGTTCGCGCCTGGCGCTCGCCAGACGCCGGTTGCAGGCGGCACTCAGTCTCGACAAGGACTCACCATGAAAGGCCGCTTCGACCATCCGGCCAAGGAACACTGGGTCGAGCGCGACCTCGAGCTCGGGCGAGCGCTCGCGACCCTCGAGGAGCCCCAGCTACCCGAGGACTTCGCCGACAGAATGCGCATCGCGGTCGACAAGGAGCGTCGGCGCAACCGCCGGCGTGCCGGCCTGATCGAGCTGGTCACTCTTTTCGTGATCTGCGGCTTGGTCGGCGCGGTAGCTGCCTGGCGGTACATCCCACCCGCATCCGGAACGCTGCAGCAGATTGAACGCACCGTGACCGCCTACCGCGCAGCTCTCGCACCGCCGGTCCCGATCGGCGCAACGCAGCGTGGGCGGCTGACGCCGGCTGAGCGGGCAAGCCTGCTGCGACGCGTCGAGAGTGGCCTCCGAGGCTCGTCCACCCCTGCTCATGCACGCGACCTACTGACGCGACAGCGGATGCCCGAGAGCATCTTGGCCAATGCCACGGAGGCCCTGGCGGGCAACCAAGGCTGGCCGACGACCTCGACCCCGGCGCGCGGCGTCTCCATCGACTTCCTCCATCGCCGGTGGGACGGCAGAATCGTGATCAGGCTTGTCGACGGCAGGGGAGTGGAAGTGGGCGCCGGACGCTACACAGTGCGGAGGATCGACGATCGCTGGCTGGTCGACGCGGTGGCCCGCGATGGGGACTGACCGGCCCGCCGCGAAACCGGTGATCTCTGTCGCACCGGTGCCGGCGAACACGTACCTGCGGTGCGTGCGTCGACGTTTCCCGCGCGCCGGAGTCCGATCAGATGCACTCGCCTCGACTCGCGGAAGGACCGCGCCCCCGCGGACCTTCCGCGAGCATGATGGTTGTCAGGCCCTTCGCGGTCCTGCTAAAGCACCATATCCTGAACCGCGCCAAGAGCGGACTCGTCAATCGGCGTATTCAGCACGCCGACAATGCCGAGGGCATGCGTCTCGGCGTCATAGACCAGGAGGAGCTGGGAGCCGGAGGGCGCCGGCGAACCTGGGCGGGTGTGTGTGGCTGTGAACCTGCCTTGGATCGTCACGACGTAGAGGGGCTTGCTCCCGTCAGGTGCAGTCTCCGCACTGCGCTCCGGGAGACACGCGCGGTAGGCATCCGCTGTGGTCAACGACCACGATGCGGTCTGGGGCGTTTCAGCGCCTGACGCCGATTCGGCGTCACCGCCCCGCACCGAGTACACGGCGACTGCTTGCTGAGTGCTGGCCAAGAGCCAATCTGGCACCGGGACCGACGAGTCGGCCGAGCTGCGCGAGACGAAGGCCTCGGCAATCACCGCAGTGGAAAGCAGGGCGACGATGGCAATCCCGATCACAAAGCGCTTGCGGGTCACGTTGAACCTCCTTCCGGACGGGCGATCGGCTAGTGCTGTCGGTAGTGATGGGAGGCACGGCCCACCGTGACCCAACTACCATGGGTGTAGCTGACCGGATCCTCGATGTGCAGGGGCGTGAGTCCGGGGCCGTAGCTGTAGTCGGTGCCCCCATCCGTCGCCTTCTCCATGTTCGTGATGTCGACGTAGTTGGAGGTGGTTGCTATCTCGCCCGATGTGCAGCTCGATTCCATGCCGGCATCGAAGCTGTTGAAGTTGTTGCCGATACAGGAGTTCGCCGTGTTGTCGCCCTCGATATCGTTGGCAGCGACCCCGCCTATGGCACAGTCCCAAGCATTGTTGACACCGGAGTGCTTCGAGATCCTGAACTTGGGTGCCGTACCGGGCGTGACTGTGATGTTGACTACAGCGTGCTCATAGTAGTTGTCCGCCGTCGTATTGCATGCCCAGTATGGCGTGAGGTAGTCATATCCGGCCCAACCTCTGGAGTAGCCGAGTTCGACCCAGCTCACAGCGTTCGCGTCACCGACCCAGAGAACCTCGGCAATGAAGCCACCGTTGCCGATGTCGGCTGCACTGACCGATCCCGAGCGGACCTCCATGTTCACCCGCGCAGCATTCCAGTTCGCGCCGGACGAGTAGACCCTGCCAAAGGCGTATGCCCTGCTGACTTGCCATACCTGCGCATTGGACACGTCGGGCACCAGCGAGATGCAGGCGAGTGCCAGCAGCGTGCCTGCAGTGAGATGCGTCGCGCGACTTCGAATCCTTGCTCTCAAGACCGCTCCCTTCACGACTCCTGCTTCCCTAACCGCATGTCTCCGGCACCTCCGTTTCGTCTGCCTCCGGTTCACTGATGCGGGTGGCCCCCGCTGGCAAGCGTGAAGGCGACTCAGCATCACCGATGGGCCCCGTTCAGCCGCAGTCGCAGCAACCGAGTCCGTCACCTGCCTTGTGCGGCTGAGCGGTTTGTAGTTAGAGCCGCGAGGGATGCAGAATGTTCCGGGACAGCAGGATTCGCCGAAGATACGGCCGCTATGAACGCAGACCGAACGATGAGGTAGGACCGTGGATGTCCCGGACCTGGCGAGACGAGCAAGGAGGGGTGATCAGACGGCTCTTGCGACGCTACTGCGGCACCACGAGCGACAGCTCTACTCCAGCGCGCTCGCGATCCTACGGTCGAGTTGGGATGCACAGGATGCGGTCCAGGAGACGTTCCTCGAGGCGTGTGTCAGCATTTCCTCACTACGCGATTGCGAGCGCTTTGCTGGTTGGATTTCGACCATCCTCACCAGGAAATGCCTTCGCATCCTTCGTGCGTCAAGCGGGGCTTCTCCGCTTGAGTACGATGTGCCGGGGGAGGGTGACGTCTTCATCGGCACGGAGCGGGACGAACAGCTTCTTCGGGCTGTAGCTGAGTTGCCGGAAGAGCAGCGCACTGTCATCGCGCTGCGCTTCTACCTGGACCTCTCGTACCGCGAGATCCAACAGATCACGGGTTGGCCGGAGGGTACAGTCAAGTCGCGCATCAATCGAGCTACGCGAGGCCTGCGTATGGCTGCGGGCCGCTGGAGCAGCATGACGTGAACTGCGCCGACGTTACAGACGCGTTGGATGCGTATGATGCCGGGGATCTGTCTTCGGCTGAAGTCGAGCGCGTCGAGGAGCATCTGGCCATCTGTCCTCCCTGCCGGCTTGAGCATGAGGTCCAGCGACAACTGGCCGCCGATCTGCGCCGCGCTGGCCGTGCCGTGATGCCTTTGCGCGTCTTCTCCATCCCCTCAGTCGAGCAGAGAACGCACCGGCGTCGTCTGTGGGTCGCCGTCGCTGCGGCAGCCGTAGTGTGGGCCGCAGCCGTGACGGTCGCGCTGTCCTGGCCATCGCTTGCCGCCCGGTTGACGTTCTTCCCAGTGGGCCAAGCGCTCTCATCCGGGTGGTCGCCATCGTCCGGCGCGGCGGGTCAGCCCATCGGCAGTGCCGGCCATAGTCCATTGGGCGATATTCCTGCTGGGGCACTGTCGGCAGCGGCGACTCTCTTCGAAACGAAAGGACATGCCCGTGATACCGCCAGTGCGATCACTGCAACCGCGATGGACCAGCTGTCACGTCACGTCGACCTTCAGCACGGCACATTGCGCGTTCTGGCTGTCGGGCCCGTTGTGGGCGTAGGGCATGGGCAGGTTAACGTAGTTGTCACGGTGGAGTTGGTGCCCACCGCTGATGTGATCGGTGAGGGTGAGGTACGTCGCTACGATCTGCTTACGACCCTCTCGGAATCCGCGGACGGTCGGTGGGTCGCCACAAAGATATCGCTGCAGTAGGTCCGCAAGTGAGTGATCAGATCGCGATGGGGCCACGTCCGTGAAGGCGGGGTACGAGCGTCTCCGCTCCGTCTTTGCCATCAGGGAGAGCACCGGGTTCGCTCCGGCATGG
>CAZWGV010000086.1:0-4430 GCA_964633595.1 uncultured Coriobacteriaceae bacterium
CGCAGGCTCATAGTAGCGCGCCGGGAGGTAGTAGAGGGCGGTCGCGGTGTCGTAGGCGAAGGTGGGCGTCGCCTACGCACTTGAGATCGTCGCAAGCTGGTCGAGCGCCGATCGAGTATGGCGCGACCATGGCTCTTCTCTGGCGTTGACAGGAGGCATGCTGCCTCCAGCGATCTGAGGCATCGTGCCACAGGGCAGCGAGACGCGTGGTGGGTGTTGTCGAGCGGTGAGGTGTGCGATGGCGAACGCATCAGTCTGAGGCGCCCAGGGGGATCAGCGCGATCAAGACGCCACCGGCTACAGCGAAGCACAGGATCTCGGTGCGCATCTCCGGACGTGCTGACCATGCGGCAAGAGCACCGACCGCCGTGGCGAAGAGCGAACTGCTCGAGAGGCGCATCAGGCCACGCCGCAGCGTCCGAGCGGGAAGCGCGAGACACCAGATCATGACGGCGATCTGCACTACCGCGGCCCCACTCAAGAGGAGCAGCAGAATCGACTCCGGCTCAGTCACCCGCGCGCCTCCTCACCAGCATCTTGGCAGTCACGACTGCCGCACCCGTGAGCGACCAGAAGAGCACCGGTGTCAGCACCAGCTGCTCGATCACTCCCCATGCTACCGGCTCCTCCGACGCGAACAAGAGGGTCGCCGGTACGGCAGGTAGGAATCCTATGTTCAGCGCCGCCCACCAGCGCACGTCTCGGATCCGGGCGAACAACACCACTCCGCCCAGTCGAGCATAACCACCGGGTCCACGATCCATGAGCACCGCCATTAGCGCGCCCATGCTGGACCCGCCGAAGACGGGGATGAAGAGCATGACCGCATCGGTGAAATCCACCACTCGCTCCTTATGGCGCCGCAAGCCAGAAGGCTCCATATGTGCCGGCAACGGTGTTGTTCAGTGCTCTCATTCCAACCTGCTCCCAACCGCCGGACGGCGGAGTGGCGACGAGAGCGACCGTGCACGCTAGGGCGACAACCGTGCTATTCACTGCGCCCGCGGTGCTCACCCGCCCCCTCGTGGCCATCCTGACGTCGTAAGCTGCGATATCCCAGGCTATGGCCGTATTCGTTGTCTCCCCGATCCACAGTGCAGCAACAGAGCCGATGCCACCTGTCTCAACAAGAAGCCCGGCCCCCGCAGTCGAAACCACTCCCACCGTGATCTGCGAGCCCAATGCCCGGGCATGTACCTCGGTCGGATCGCTGACGTCCCAGCGATCGACGCTCACCGCCTGAATCGCCTTGGTCATGCTGAGGTGATCCTCGAGTGACGTACCACGATAGGTGGCCTGCACCGCCTTCGCGCCCTCCAGCCTTCCATCCTTCGCGAGCACCTGCGCAACGTGGCTCACTTTGGAAAGCCCCCCGTCGGCCACGTGCCTCCGTCCGCTCGGATCGCTCGCATTGACCGGGTCCCCGACGCAGTACGCATACGCGTTCAGGCTTAAAGGGTCTCCTGCTTCAGGCGGTGCCGGGTCTACCGACAAGAACCGCGCGGTCGCAGGCTCATAGTAGCGCGCCGGGAGGTAGTAGAGGGCGGTCGCGGTGTCGTAGCAGTAACCGCGGTAGCGGAGGGGGTTTCGGGACGCCAGTGCGGGATCGCTCCCGCCGGTGGCGATGAGTGCACCGTACGGGTCGTAGTCGTAGGTGGCGACGACCTCCCCAGTCGCACTCGTGATCGCCATGACGCTTCCGGCGCGGTCGCAGTGGTAGGTGTAGGCGGCACTCGCGCCTGCGCGGGTCACGAGCAGCGAGAGCGGGAGCCCGTCAGGTCCGTAGAGGTAGCGGTAGCGCGTGCCGTCTGAGTCACGCTCGGCTTGCAGGCGTCCTCCTGTCCAGACCTGCTCGGTCACTGCTGTGCCCGATGAGGTCTCGACGCTCATGCGCTCGCGCATCCCTGAGGCGCCGTAGGCGAAGGTGAGGGTGGCATCCGCACTCCCGATCGCGGCGAGCTGCCCGAGCGCGTTCCAGGTGTAGCTCGCGCTCGACCCGGCCGAGGTGCGGGCGGTGCGCCGGCCGAAGGTGCCGTTCTCGTGAGTGGTGACGGAGCCCCTGACTGCGCGTGTCACCGTCAGAAGATTACCCCGAGGTAGGCGAAGCCGTCGGGGCCTACCGCCTCCTCCAACCCGGCAGCGGCAAGCTCGACCACCCCGCGTGGAGCGACTAAACGCATTCGCTCGATCCTGGGCGAATCGAGAAGCGGCGCGACCTCCTCAAGCAGGCCCGCCACGCATCCCTCGACCAGTTCAGCGGAGCGCAAGACGGCACCAATGGCCGGGATGCTCTGGTCGCGACCGTCGCCGGACGGTTCGCTTAGACACGCCGCAATCAGCGCGGATCGCAATCCACTCGCATCGGCGCGACGGACGGCGTGCTCGGCCGCTCTGAGCGCGTACAGCTGCGCAGCTGCTGCACGAGTGTCGTTCGTGCTGGCGGCTGCACGACCAAACCCCGATGCAGAGCCGATGGACTTGAGCGCCGCACCGACACGCTCGTCCCACCCGCAGGGCACGGGAAGATGATCCACTCTGCGCTTCCATACGTCGAGGTCAAGGACCTCAAGACCGATTCGCTCGACTGGCTGAAGCGGTACCGCCTCTCGCCACAGCGCTCTCACTGGGTCGAACGAGTAACGCCCGCCCTGGAGCAAATCCCCCTCAAACACCCAACCCTGCCCCTCAAGCGCGTCAGGCGCATACCGTAGGTCACGTTCGAGAAGCTGGGCCGCAAATCCTGAGATTCCGCGGGTGTCCAGGAAGTCCGTGGAGGAGGCGAGCACCATGTCACGCCTCCCTGTGACATGTAGCGCGTGGGCTAGCACCGCAAGGAGCCCACGCGTGACGGCGAGCCTGCGGTCAAGAACACACCATATGGCTCCGGCCACGAACTCGGATACTCGACCGAGGCGGAGCCCCTGGTGCACGTGGGCCAACACCACGCGGCCTTCGCGGTCCGGAACCGCCCAGCGATCGGCACGCCGCAGCGCGTCAAGCAGATCGCCAACGCACTGAAGAGCGTCGCGCGTCGGTAGCCGACCAAGCACGCGTGATGACTCGAGCGCGATCTCATCCTCGGTCTCGCGAGCTGCAGCGTCAGGGGCGACCACGAGGAGCGTTCGCATCATCTCTCGCCAAGCGGTGGCGTCACCGGACAAAGTATCCTCCCGTGTACGTGTATCCAGCCCTGATTAGCATCTGAACTTCCATCCCGAACGGCGTGAGCTCTCCTGTACCCATGTGGTAGAGGTTCTGCGTCGAATACGGATCTGACAAGCACACGAAGGTCCGATTCTCGGCAATCATACGCTCGATCCATGCCCTGTTGCGGGCGATGTTCTCCGGGCTCCATCCACCCTGCCACCCTGTGAACCGCGTCATCGCGCCTCCGGAGAGGGTGACGGCTCGCTCAGGTAAGGGAGTCTTGCCGATGACCGCTACCGTCCGCGTAATGGTCGCGCTCTCGTCGCTCGGATCCCCGACGACTTGTGCCGCACGGGCGCCTGTTGTCGCCATTCCCCCGAGCAGGATGCCCGCCCCCGCGATGTCTCCTATGGGCAGTGGCCCGTCGGCGGCCGCGCACAGTGCCGCACCGGCCAGCGAGTAGGCGCAGAGCCCTGCGATTCCGACAGCCCCATCTGCAGCCGGTGACGTTCCCTGAGGCATGGCCGCTCGCCTCGAGACGAGCCGTCGCGCAGTCGTCTCCGCCGCAGCGAGCAATCCTGCCCGCCTGCTCAAGACCCCGCTGCCCTCCACATGCGCCGCCCCGCTCGGATCGCTCGCATTGACCGGGTCCCCCACGCAGTACGCATACGCGTTCAGGCTCAGCGGGTCTCCTGCTTCAGGCGGTGCCGGGTCTACCGACAAGAACCGCGCGGTCGCAGGCTCATAGTAGCGCGCCGGGAGGTAGTAGAGGGCGGTCGCGGTGTCGTAGCAGTAACCGCGGTAGCGGAGGGGGTTTCGGGACGCCAGTGCGGGATCGCTCCCGCCGGTGGCGATGAGTGCACCGTACGGGTCGTAGTCGTAGGTGGCGACGACCTCCCCAGTCGCACTCGTGATCGCCATGACGCTTCCGGCGCGGTCGCAGTGGTAGGTGTAGGCGGCACTCGCGCCTGCGCGGGTCACGAGCAGCGAGAGCGGGAGCCCGTCAGGTCCGTAGAGGTAGCGGTAGCGCGTGCCGTCTGAGTCACGCTCGGCTTGCAGGCGTCCTCCTGTCCAGACCTGCTCGGTCACTGCTGTGCCCGATGAGGTCTCGACGCTCATGCGCTCGCGCATCCCTGAGGCGCCGTAGGCGAAGGTGAGGGTGGCATCCGCACTCCCGATCGCGGCGAGCTGCCCGAGCGCGTTCCACCTGTAGCTCGCGCTCGACCCGGGCGAGGTGCGGGCGGTGCGTCGGCCGTACCCGTCGTAAGCGTAGGTGGCCGTCA
>CAZWGV010000087.1:0-4307 GCA_964633595.1 uncultured Coriobacteriaceae bacterium
ACGAGGGACCCGGAGGCGGGCGACACCGCGGAACCGGCGACGCTGAACCCGTATGCGTACTGCGCGGGGGATCCGGTGAACCACGTAGATCCGGAGGGGCTGTTGGCGCTGACGGCCGCAGCCGGCCCGTTCGTGCTGAGCGGAGTCGGGACCGCACTGGCCTACGTTGCTGCAGCAGCTGGTGTGGCGGCAAGCGCTTGGGCTGGGTCCTGGTTGGGTCGCAAGATCGCCCTGCAACACAACGAGCACTCGTGGCGCCACGTGGGCTTGCGGTCGGGCTCGGGACTCTCAAGCTGTGGAACTGGCGCGAGTTGTGGCTGTCGCCGCGGGGGAACTACCAGGCAGGTTCTGGTGAACCAAGGCTCATGATACTCGCGAGCATCCGTGGTGTTCGGTACATGACCGTGGTCGGCTTGCGGCGACGGCTCGTGCTCTCATGCATTCCGAATCCGACCGAGAGCTACATAGAGAACACCAAGATGAGCTACCACTACACAGTCAGGTTGTTGCCATACCCGTGGTACTACTCTCAGTACAGGTGAGAGCAGTGGCTGCGAAGGAAGGGCAGAGGCCAATGACTGGCAGTGACACGTCTCCCCTGCAGCGGCCATGTCGCGCAGCACTGGATGATCTCGAACATCGATGGTGGCGGACGCAGGGTCAGCAGCCTGGCCTCCAGGATGAGCCGGGACTGTACGGTGTGAGTGAATACGGGCAGATGTCCCGCATTCTCCACTCCTGCCTTGAGTGCGAGCTGGATCGCCTTTGCCTTGGTGCCTCGTTGGACGAAGGTCCGCTGGAGTGGAGCGAACTCCTGGCGGGCCTGCACTTGCTGGCAATCATGTCGGCGGTCCCGCCGGAGGTCGTCGGAACGAGCGGGCCAGAGCATGCATCCCGCCTCCACTCTCTTCGGCTCCGCGTGCTGAGTGCGTTGCCTCAGTTGCGCGAACTTGCCGAACGCCTGTCTACTCGCGCAGCCGACGGACTCCTTCTCGAGCTGGTCGGAGACACGGCGTGGGCAGATGGTGCCGCCAAACAGGCCCTCGATCTCTGGGACGAAGCCTCGCGCCGGTACGCACAGATTCCCAAGGACGCCCAGAGGCAGCTAGCGGGATACCCGGAGTTCCATTCCATGCTCCTCCAGGCGGTCACAGTCTGGAGTGTGCTTCGAGACGCCGAGAGATTTACGCCGCTGGAGTTCGCCGAGGACTTCGAGCTACGCGTTCAAGTGAAGCGGCGGGCAGTGACAGCCGGGCCCTGAGCCGCTCTGCAGCACGCCACCTTCTGCTACCGCCCGCAACGCCAGAGGCGACGTGGTCGCTCGCGCCGACGGCAGTGGCGCCGCCGCAAGCCCCTACCGATACCTGCGAGCCGGCGTTTCTGCGATTCTCGGAGCATGGACCCTTGGCGACAAGGGCGTATCGGGTTACACTTACCCTTATGAGTAGTGGTAAACACAAACCCGAAGTGAGGTAGGAGATGGACGGTGGGCTAGAGCTGCTGCTGGAGGAGCAGCGTTCGATGCCGCTTCCGGAACTCACAGCCCGGGACGTCAGGGTGCCTGAGCTGCCCAACATGGCAACGGCTTTCGTCGGCATGCGACGTGTGGGCAAGAGCTACCTCATGGGCCAGGAGATCGGCCGGCTCCTCAGCTCCGGCGTGCCTCGCTCTTCGATCCTCTGGCTGAACCTCGAGGATGACCGGCTGGGCGCTGCGACTTCTCAGACGCTGAGCGACGCATTGGAGTGGTTGTTCCGATTTGGACCTCGGCGGTATGAGGAGACAGCCCACCTGTTCCTGGATGAGGTGCAAGCGGTGCCGGGATGGGAGCGCTTCGTGTTGCGGGTGATCAACACGGAGAACGCACGTGTTCGTCTCACGGGGTCGTCAGCCAAGCTGCTGAGCACCGAGGTGGCTACCGAGCTTCGTGGCCGAAGCACCGCCGTGGAGGTCCTGCCATTCAGCTTCCTCGAGTATCTGCGGCATCGTGGTCTCGAACCGGAGTCGGGGGCGCTACCCGGGGCGGCCCAGCGGTCGATGCTCGAGCGCGCCCTGCGTTCCTATCTTGCCGAGGGAGGCTTCCCGGCCGTGCAGGAGATGTCGGTGGTGGACAGCCGACGGACCCTCCAGGACTACGTCGATCTGGTCGTCTACCGTGACGTCGTCAGCCGCTGGGGGGCGACCAATCGAGTGGCGCTGGAGTGGATGGTCTCTCATCTGCTGAGCAACTTCGCGCGGGAATTCACTGTGAATCGGATGCTCAAGGACCTGAAGTCGCAAGGTGTTCGCGTGGGCGAGGACACCCTGCATGCCTATCTGGGGTACCTGATCGACGCTCGGCTCATCCACACCATCGGCATCAGAAGGTCCTCGTATCGTGCACGCCAGGTGAACCCTCGCAAGGTCTATGCGGTTGATCCCGGGCTAGCTGCCGCAACCGCGCACCCCTCGGCGGATGACATCGGCCACCTGCTGGAGAACGCGGTCTACCTGGATCTTCGCCGCAGATACTCACGGCTCCACGAAGAGGCCGTCAGCTACTACTCAGACGTTGAGGGCAGCGTAGACTTCGTCGTCGACGGAGTTGCAGATGAGCCGATCATCGTGCAGGCGTGTGTCTCGCTTTCGGATGCCGGAACGCGCGAGCGCGAGCTGTGCGGAACGGAGGCGGCAATGCGCGGGACAGGCGCCACATCCGCTACTGTGGTGACTCTGACCGAGTCTGGCGAGTACGACACTCCTTCGGGCGCGATCCGAGCGGTACCCGCGTGGCGCTGGCTACTTCGGGAGGCGCCGGACTAGGAAGCAGCAGGCGCATGAGTGCAGAACTGACTCGGCGCGTCGGTGGCACCGGGGTCCAGTGAACCAGCGCACAGAACCAGCGCACCCCCCTTGACACCGCCCCCGCGCCCGGGTGTAGACTCGCCCCCAAACCTCATATGCTGCCGATGACGGGGATTAGTACCCCGGAGCGCGAAGCCGAGAGAGCCGGGGATGGTGGGAACCCGGCGTGAGCGCCCGGAGGGAATGGACCCCCGAGGCTCCGGGGCAACGGCGATGAAAGCCTACTAGTCCCGGCGGAACCCCACCGATACAAGGGGCCGGGTATGCAGGGCGGCCGAGCGCCGCCGGAGTACCGACAGGACGAGTGGCCGGACCTCTGGGTCCGGCAACGAGGGTGGCACCGCGGAAGGTCAGAAGCCTTTCGTCCCTTGGAGGGACGGAGGGCTTTCTTCGTTTCCCGGGATGCCGACACAGGCCGCACACCCCGGGACGCGGAGCCCGGAGGGAGCGGCTGCAAGATGATACGGCCGACACGCGAAGAGTTCGTGCGACTGGCGGCGGACCACGACGTCGTGCCCGTCGCGCGCGAGGTCTACGCCGACCTGGCCACGCCCATCGGCGCGTTCATGGCACTCGCCGAAGGCGCCGAGCATGCCTTCCTGCTCGAGAGCGTGGAGGGCGGCGAGGTGCTCGGCCGCTACAGCTTCCTCGGCACCGGCGAGGGCGAGATCCTCACCGCACGCGAGGGTGAAGTGACCGTCGAGAACGGCGTCACGCTCTCGGTGAAGGCGGCCGACCCGCTCCGCGTGCTCGCCGAGCGGCTCGCGGCAGGCAAGGTAGCGCGTGTGCCGGGGCTGCCTCTCTTCGTGGGTGGCGCGGTGGGGTACGTGGGCTACGAAGTGGCGTCGGGCTTCGAGAAGGTGCCGAGGCACCCGATCGACGAGCTCGGCGTGCCCGATGCCGTCTTCATGCTCACCGACACGCTGGTGGCGTTCGACCACGCGCGCCGCGTGATGCTGGTGATCGCGCACGCGCGCCCCGGGGCCGAGCCCGCGGTCGCCTACGACCTCGCGCTCGCGCGCATCGACGCCACACTGGAGCGGCTGAAGGCGGGACCGGCCGGTGCGTCGCTGGGCGCTTTCGGCGTGACGGCCGAGGTGCCGCTGAAGGCACACACTACCCGCGAGGAGTTCCTCGGCCAGGTGCAGGCGACCAAGGAGCACATCGCGGCGGGCGACATCTTCCAGGCGGTTCTGTCGCAGCGGTTCAGTGCGCCGCACGAGGGCGACGGGCTCGATCTCTACCGAGTGCTGCGCGCGGTGAACCCGTCGCCGTACATGTTCTACCTGCGTACGCGAGACGTTACCCTCGTGGGCTCCAGCCCCGAACCGCTCGTGCGCGTCGAGGGGGACCAGGTGCTCACGCGCCCGCTCGCCGGCACGCGGCCGCGCGGGGCGGACCTAGGCGAGGATGGGAGGCTTCGCGCCGACCTCCTCGCGGACGAGAAGGAGCGCGCCGAGCAC
>CAZWGV010000088.1:0-4270 GCA_964633595.1 uncultured Coriobacteriaceae bacterium
GGGGCATCGGCTCCTCCTGAATCTCGGAGCCTCCACATTACCCGGTGCGCTTCACGAATACTTCGAGGCGGATAAGGCCGGTGGCAAAGCCGCGGACCTGAAGGTCATCTTCGCGAAGCTCCGTCAGGGGTACCCGAGCTTGGCTGCAGCGACAACCAAGGATGGCATGGCGGACGCCCTCAGAGCGTATGAAGCGAATCATCCGGACGACTGCGCGCTCATTCGTAGTGAGGATCAGTTCTACGGAGCGACGCGAGGCGCCAATCGTCTGGACCCGCACATTCAGTGGGTCTTCGTGCCCGCCACCAAGGACTATTCGGAGGAAGCAGACGAGGCAAAGGACTCGGCACTGGGCCAGCTTCTCGCCCGTACCGTCAGGCTCAAGACGGACTTCTCAGAAACCGTGTCGCAGCTGCAGCAGCAGATCGAAGCGGGCTACCAAGAGATGCTGACTGCGCATGAGGGCGCGCTTGACGAGCTCTCGTCATCCCTGGAGTCTCGACTTCAGTCATGGTCCCACCCGGCCGTGACAGCGAAGGTCGTCTGGAACCGCGACGTCGGCAAGGCCGTGAGAATCGACGATCCCGCAGCCACAATTCGGTTGGGCGAAAGGGGCTTCACGGGAGAACTGGCTCGATTCGGCCACGGACTTCAGCGCGCATACCTACTATCGCTGTTGCAGGAGCTGTCCTCTCTCGACGCTGATACGCAACCCACACTCGTCATGGCGATCGAAGAACCCGAGATCTATCAGCACCCCCCTCAGGCGAGACACTTGGCTGACGTACTGCGAGAACTCTCGTCTTCCGGATCCCAAGTCCTCTGTTGCACGCACAGCCCGCTCTTCATCCCGGGCGCACAGGTGGAGTCCGTTCGATTGGTCCTAGACCAAGGCGATCCATGCCGCTCGAAGGTTAGCGGGGTGACCTACGCCAATCTTGCCGCCAGACTCGAGGCCGCAGGCGAGAAGCTGCTGCAAGAAGAAGGCATGCTCGCGAAGCTGTACCCGTCACTGAACCCCGTCGTGAACGAGATGTTCTTCTGCAGCCGACTGATTCTGGTCGAGGGCGCGGAAGATGTTGCCCACATCACGGCCTACATGAGCCTGACGGGGCGACTTCCCGACTACCGCCGTTTCGGTTGCCATGTCGTCCCAGTGGGCGGGAAGAGCGAACTGCACAGACCGCTCGCCGTGGCCTTGGAGTTGGGCGTTCCCGTGTATGTCGTCTGGGATGCGGACACCGACACGACCAACGCGAACGAAGTCACTCAGCACAAGAAGGAGAATCGGGTTCTGCAACTCCTTCTCGGAGTCGCGCAACCCGATGAGTGGCCCACAGCGGATGTACACGCATCCAACCACCGCATTTGGAGCGCGAATCTCACCGCCTGCGTGCGAAACGACCTGGGCGATGCATGGATTGCGGCACAGGAAGCGGCGGCCACAAGATACGGCCATCCTGGCGGGCTCAAGAAGAACCCCGTGGCAATAGCGTACGCCCATGAGCGTGTGTGGAACGACGGGCAGAGGTGCGATGCGCTGGAATCGCTGACCAGCAGCATCATCGACTGGGCGTCGTCTGCGTCCTAGCCTTGGGGGGAAGCGAACCGTGCTTCGCGTTGCAGCGTCTCAAGGTAGGCAGACCACAGTCCGAGACATTCGTGGTCACCAGTGGTGAACGAACGTATGTTCGTGTATCCTCTTCTAGTGAGGTTGGAGCCGACGATCCTGCGTCACAGAAGCCTGCTAGTATCGAGATGCGCGGCACACCTGCCGCAATCGGCGAATGGGAGACGGCGCCTTGAGTCTGAGTTCAGTCGAGATTTGTTCTGGAGCGGGCGGCCAAGCCCTAGGACTGGAACTCGCCGGATTCCATCATTCGGTTCTTGTTGAGATCGAGCCTGCGGCGTGCCGGACGCTTCGGCTGAACCGCCCCAACTGGAACGTTGTCGAGGGCGACCTCCATTCGTTCGACGCAACGCCGTACAAGGGCGTGGACCTTCTCGCGGGAGGCGTGCCCTGTCCTCCGTTCTCGAAAGCGGGAAAGCAGCTCGGCGCTGGCGACGACCGCGACCTGTTCCCGCAGGCCATTCGTCTCGTCGACGAGTGTCGGCCCCGTGCCGTCATGCTCGAGAACGTTCGCGGCCTGCTCGACGCGGTGTTCGATGACTACCGGAACAAGGTCGAGCAGCAACTCAAGGGACTCGGCTACGTTCCCGGATGGCGTCTGCTCAACGCATCTGACTTCGGCGTCTCGCAGTTGCGGCCCAGAGTCGTCTTCGTTGGCATCCGGAAGGATGTCGCCGACCATTTCGAGTGGCCAGCCCCTCTTTCGGCCGATCCCCTGACCGTCGGCGAGCTTCTTCACGACCTCATGGCAGCCAACGGCTGGCCGGGCGCCGACCTCTGGAGTGAACGCGCCAACTCGATCGCTCCGACCCTGGTTGGCGGCTCCAAGAAGCATGGTGGCCCAGATCTCGGCCCCACGCGGGCACGTCGCGCTTGGGCATCCCTCGGCGTGGATGGCCGCGGTCTGTGGGACTCGGCACCGGATTCCGAATTCGTCGGGATGCCCCGCCTCACGACTCAGATGACGGCGCGGATTCAGGGCTTCCCAGACGAGTGGCAGTTCGCTGGACGCAAGACCGCAGCCTACCGTCAAATTGGGAACGCGTTCCCTCCGCCGGTCGCTCAGGCCGTAGCGAGTCAGATTCGCGCCACGCTGTCCGCGAAGCGGTCCCTCCGGGTCGCCTGATGCACGGCCCCCCCGCGGAATTCGCTGAAGCTCGCAGGGCCTTCCACAACGCACTACTTGGTTCATTGCTGACGGTCGATGGTCAGGGCAGGCCGAGCAACTGCGACGGGTCCAACCAGACGAGCATCGCTCTAGCGAGAGGCATCGCGGACCGGCTCAAGGCGGAGACAGTAGGTGAGCGCGCTGCAGGTCAGACGTCGGGGAATCAGTTCGAGGCCCACTGCGCCGAGTTCGTGAGTACCACATTCCTGCAGCTGGCGCACCTTCGGCCCGGCCGGTGGGAGGTACAGCACGTCAAAGGACGCAACCGGCTTGAGATTGCGCGCTTCGAGCAGTACTCGCACCTCGTCGCGCTCGACCGGGCCGCGAAGAATGATCCAGAGTTCGCCGCCGCTCTCGGCAGCGACTACACAATCACACCGGACGTCATCATCGTGAGGGCCCTCGAGAGCGATGAGGCCATCAACAATCCAGTTGCGCTGGTGGATGACGCAGTCGCGACGAGGTCAAGCCTGAGGCAAAGGGACGGCGGGCTCCCGCTCTTGCACGCGAGCATCTCGTGCAAGTGGACCATCCGCAGCGACCGTGCGCAGAACGCCAGGTCCGAAGCACTTAACCTTGTGCGCAACCGCAAAGGCCCCCTGCCCCATATCGTCGTCGTAACGGCAGAGCCGACGCCGAGCAGGCTTGCGTCGATCGCCCTAGGCACTGGGGACGTCGATTGCGTCTACCACTTTGCCCTGTACGAACTACAGGAGACCGTGGACGCGCTCGACATGCACGATGCTGCTGACGCTCTTGCGGTGATGGTCGACGGCGATCGTCTCAAGGACATCTCGGATCTCCCGCTCGACCTCGCCGTCTAGGGGCGCCTATGGCGATGAGCCGTAGCGAGAACATGAGACGTATTCGCAGCTCCGACACCACGCCCGAGCTTGTTGTCCGCAAGGCCCTCCGCGAATTGGGCTACCGGGGGTACCGTCTCCATCGGAAGGACGTCCCGGGCAAGCCCGATGTGGCATTCCTCGGGCGCAAGAAGGCGATCCTGGTTCACGGTTGCTTCTGGCACGGCCATGACTGCGCGGAGGGCCTTCGCGAACCCAAGTCGAATCAGGACTACTGGCTTCCGAAGATTGAGCGGAATCGCGAGCGAGATGCCGTCACCGAAGTCCGGCTTGCTGAGGCAGGCTGGTCGTACCTCGTCGTGTGGGATTGCGAGCTCAAGGACGCGGAGGCCCTGCGGCACCGACTCTCTGAGTTCATGGAGCAGGGTTCATGATGTCCTCGACAAGTGGCTAACCCGGGGATCAACCCGACTCGCTTCGCTCGCGGGTTATCCCCAAGAACGTTGATATGAGATTGCCGGTCAACCCCCGATCGCTCACGGTGGTCTTGATCTTGGGTTGCGTGCACGCGGGCGGGCACATGGGTTCGGCGCTCGGCCATGCTGATATCCGGGGAATGGGGGTAGTCGGTTAGCTCCACCTGCCGCAAGATGATGTGGTGGACGATTC
>CAZWGV010000089.1:0-4195 GCA_964633595.1 uncultured Coriobacteriaceae bacterium
GCGGTAGATCCACGCGCGCCGTATGAGGGTGAGACGAGGCTGCCGGGGTCAGGCGGCGACACCTGGACGTTCGTGAACTGCGACCTGCAGTTCAAAGCTGAGGATGGCAGTGTCGAGCCCGGCGAGTGGACAACGGACGGAATCACGGTTCGTGTGTACACGGCTGGAGGCAAGACCGTGTTCGACTTCGAGTCCGCAACCGAGAAGATCATGAAGGTTGCCGTCAAGGGTGGCTCGGCCACCTACCCCACTACCGACCCGATCCCGTGGGGAGTGGTCGGTGGCGCAGTCGAAGGTCAGTGGGTCTACGACTACACGAGCATGGGCGGGGTGTCGTCCGACACCGGTCTTCGCGCGCCAAACAACGACGCGGGCAACCAGGCGAACCTGAGCAACCTAGTCTTCTGCTTCAAGCATGAAGAACCCCCCGTGCTGCGCGGCTCGATCAGCGCGCTGAAGTGGTACGACCGCGACAAGGACGGCCAGGTAGATTCGAACGAGCCGTGGCTTGAGGGCTGGAAGATCATGCTGACAGATGGCCAGGCTGAGTGGTGCGCACTGACCAACGCCGACGGCGTGGCGAACTTCAGCAACCTGCCGACCGGGACCTACTACCTATCCGAGGCAGCGCCGCCTCTGGGGTCCGGCTGGCTGCAGACGTTCCCGGCGGGCAATCGGTACGTGATCGAGCTGGCCGCAGGCGAAACCAAGGGCGGCTACCGCTTCGGCAACGTTTGCGAGCGCACATCGTCAGGCGGACACACTCTCGGCTACTGGAGCAACAACAACGGCGGCGCCAGCCTGAGCGCCTACAACAGGACCAGAGGCGGTAGCGCGTGGCAGACATTCCTGAACAGGTACAACTTGGTGGGACGGACTGGCGGCGATTTCGACGCCACTTCCCACTTCGCGTTCCGGACTTGGCTGCTCAAGGCAGACGCCACCAACATGTCCTACATGCTCTCGGCGCAAATGGCTGCCACCCTCCTCAACGTGGAAGTCATGGGCACCAGCTACGCCGGCCTTGGCGTGATCGTGGACGGCGAGTGGAGGTCGACCGCGGATGTAGTCCAGATGGCGAACGTGTTCCTGGGCGGCAATCGTGTAACGACCGCATCGGGTCCGGCTCGCAGCACGGCGGAGTTCTACAAGAACATCTTCGACAACCTGAACAACAACCGGCAGACGGTCATTCCCTACGACCCGTGTCCGGTACCGGCCTTCTCCTGCGACTAGGACGAAGCTCGGCGAGGGAGCGTGACAAGAAAGGACCCGGTATTGCGGGTCCTTTCTCACGCCTGGATACCGTGTTCTAGCGTCGCTTGGGTGGTGAGTTCCTGTCGGGCGCGGCGACAAACACGCGGACGGGCTGCGAAGCGGACGAGTTGCCTGCAGCGTCGTATGCAACGGCTGTCAAGGAGTACTCGCCGCTCAGCTTCCTGACACTCCAGCTTGCGACATACGGAGCGCCGCTAGCGACGTGGATGAGCGTGCCTCCGACGAAGAACTCCACCCTCATGACGCCCACGTCGTCGGTGGCCTCGGCACGGATGCGGACCGTGTTGGTCAGAGAAGCATCAGCGATGGGCTCAACGATAGAGACGGTGGGCGGCGTGGTGTCGCGTTGCGTCGGGGGTATTGGCGGAGGTGACGACGGTGCCAGCGCGCCTGCTGCGGCGACGGCACCTGAGGCGTTGATGCGGCCCCACCCGTACTGCTTGTCCCAGCCGAGATCCCCGAAGTCCGTGGAGCTTGTGGCGATGATATCGGCGACCTGAACAGGGCTGAGACCGGGCTGCATGCTTACCATGAGCGATGCGACTCCAGCCACATAGGGACTCGCCGCTGAAGTGCCTGAGAAGTAGAAGTAGCGCTCACCATACGGGCTATTATTCGGAAGGCAAGTGGTGGGCACGCCTTCGCCTGGTGCTACCACATCGACGTGGGGACCAGAGGTCGAGAACGCTGAGAGGGTGGAGACGGACATCGACCCGACTCCGAGCACCCCCGGGTAGGCAGCAGGGTATTGAATCGCCTCCGTGCCTGAGTTGCCGCTCGACGCGCACAGGATCACACCTTTGCCGAGGGCGTAGTCGACCGCGCTCATGAAGGAGCTGCTGTACGAGGCGCCGCTGAAGCTCATGTTGGCTACGCGGGCACCGTGGTCTGCCGCGTACACAAGGCCAGCGGCTGCCGAGCTCCAAGGCACGGTCCCATTCGCGGTTGCGACCTTCACCGGGATGATCGGTGAGCGCCAGTTCGCCCCCGCGTAGCCGATGCCGTTGTCGCCTGTCTCTGCCGCGATACCGGCGACCGCCGTACCATGTCCATTGTCGTCACTCGGATCCGCGTCCGAGTTGATGAAGTCGTAGCCGGGGAGAAACCGGCCGGCAAGATCCGGATGTGTCAGGTCGACGCCTGAGTCCAGGATGGCTATGGGGACTTCGGGCGATCCGGTCGTGAGCTTCCATGCATCGGGCAGGCCGATGCGCACGGATTGCGCCTGCTGCCAGAACAACGGATCGTTGGGAGTGCTCTCCACTCGCCATACTTCGTCCACCTCAGCGAACGCCACGTTCGGGTTCCTGAGGTAGGCGTTGAGCAGTCCCGCCGCTGTGCGTCCTGCGGGAATCTCCAGGACGTCCACGTCGATCTGGTGGATCCGCGACTTCACCCGGGCTTTCGTCGCCGCGTGTGCCGCGGTCCTGGAGACGGCGGGGGTGCCCGGTTTGAAGCCCACCAGAATCCGCCCGGAGGACGCGGCTTTCGACGTGACGACATGTTCCCGAGCAGACGTGGTCCCCGGTCCGGGACCGGAACCCGCTGTCGCCGCGAAGGCGACCGGTGACGTCGCGACGGTCAGAGCCAAGAAGAACGCTAGGAAGACGCTCCCGCGGGAACGCGTGCAGCCGGTATTCATGGAATCCACGACCTCTCGTGCGGCGGGGCGAGCAGCATACGTGCACGTTATCGGCAGGAAAGGCGCAGGCCTTGAGATGACGCAGCCCTTCGCCCCCGCGCTCGCAAGGATGGATGTCGGCGAGCACCCGTTTGCCGACCCGCCGCCCCTATTCACGGAGAATACGGCCTGAGATCCTTCCGTTCCGTAGAGAGCGAGGAGGCATGGACACGAGAGCCAAGATCCTCAGGTGCGGCATGTCGTCAGCCAGCATCGCCGCGTTGCTAGTCCTACTGCTTGCTGCGACAGGCTGTACCGGAGCAGAATCTCAGAATGCCGACTCTGCCCCGAAGGCCGTCAAGAAGGTATCCGGCACCTTGCTTGACCTGTCACCGGAGGAGCTATTCCGGGAGGCGCCGGTAGTTGTGGAAGCGAGAGTCGGCGAACTAGTCGGACCTCTTGTGGTGGATATGCCCTCGGGTGATGATCGGGTGCGGGGATCCTCTGAGCCCTGGGTCTACACGCAGCGGACCGTCGTGCCCACCAAGGTCTACAAAACCGACGAGACCATCACGACCGGAAAGCCGGTCATAGTCGCCCTTAGAGGAGGGCAGACCGATGACGTGGCGGTCGAATGGGATGCTGAGGCCGAACTTGCCCTCGGAGAGAAGGTCCTTCTCTACCTCGGCAAGACCGACGGCCCAGGAACCGAAGCTCCTGGCAGGTACTTCACTCACCAGCTCCTGGTCGGCAAGTACCGGATTGACGAGAAGACCGGCATGGCCGTCAGCAAGGATTCGCGCAGAAGCATGAAGCTCGTGGAGCCGCGGACGAAGCTCAAGTAGTGTGCGGTTTGTCCGCTCGACAGCCAGGAGGCGAGGCACGCTCAACCGTGTCTGACCTCAAGGTTGTTGAGATCTGCGCTCGCCCACCGATAGATTCGCAGGCTGTCGGCGGAGTGGCGGCCCGCACCCGAATGCGGCGCATGACCCTCGGCTACACTATGGCTGTCCCCCGGCCATCGATTGGATGTGGAGTTGGCGAATCGACGCAAAGCGCTCGCGGCAGTCGCGCTTGTCGCCGCTCTTGTCGTCACGCAGGGCAGCGCCTTCGCCGCCACTTACGAACGCGACTTCTTCGTCGCGAACGCGCCGACGGACGCGGCCTACTCGGACATGGCGATACACCCGCCTGGCGTCACCCTGGATGGAGTCACCTACCTGGCCTTTCAGGGCCGAGGGCTGGATCCGCACGTGGTGGCGTACGATCACGCCGCGCGGACGTGGACGGGTCCGA
>CAZWGV010000090.1:0-4039 GCA_964633595.1 uncultured Coriobacteriaceae bacterium
CAGTCGCTTTACGGCGGTCTCCAGGAGCCGCAACGCCTGACCTCGCCGCAACAGCAGTGCCCACTCGGTTTCGGCCTGACGCAGGAGAGCGCCTCGGTTCACGTCTGGATCCGCAGTGTGCGATAGAAGCACCGCGAGCTCCTCGGCGATCTTCTCAGGTTCGCCGCCGTGCCAAAGCCATGAGAGCCGGGCGACGGCGAGCACCGCAGCGAGCGCGAGCCTCGCCGCCTCCGGCGTCGCGTCGTCGCAAGGTGCCCCGAGCTTCCAGCCGATGAGCGCTGCCGAGAGTTCGGCCGATCGCATGTCGTTGACGAAAGCCTCCCTGTCCTCTGCCTTGCTGGCCCGGTGCTCCAGCCAGCCCACGTCCTTCTGCGGCTCGTCCCCAGGAAGCGGCGGTAGGCGTCGCTCACGTTGGCGTCCTCGACGTACGGGTGGACGAAGGCTTCCACCAGCAGGTCCCGCTCGTTCGGCAACTCGTCGATGGCGTTCACGGAGAAGAGGTGGCCTTCAGCGTCGAGCACGGCCGACGTGATGACGCCGCCATGGAGGATGACGTCAACCAACGTAGAACCGTGCAGCGCATCGCGGCGCACCTCGCGCAGCGCCTGCCCGCGAGGCGGTATCCGCACGGGCGTGTCGCCTTCGCCCGTCTGCAGGATCCCGAAGGACCGGCACGGCATCACGTAGGTTCCGTACGAGGCTCCTCCTCGAGCAGCAGGCACTTCGACGGAGCCGGTCCCTTCCAGTTCCTCGATCGCCTCGGCGAACAGGTCCGGTCCCAGGACGCCGTAGGTGGTGCCGTTCTTGTCCGTGTCCGCACGGGCGCGCGTCGCGGCCAGGACGACGAACTCCATGCGACGGAGCGCCTGGTAGAACCGGCCTTCGTCGAACACCGCGGTTCCGCCACCCCGCTTCAGCTCATCATCATAGTGCTCGGCGATGACCCACGGGAGCAGAGACAGGTACCTGGCTCGAAACGAGATCGTGGTGATGCCCGCGACCCAGTGGCGCTCGATGCTATGGTCCAACTGGCGCAGGCCAAGGATGTCGAGTCCCTTGATCTTGTCGCGTTCGCCAGCGTTCCAGAAGGTCTGCATCCTCTATCTCGGCCTGGGCTATTCCTCGGGGTCCCGATGAGCAACCGACTCCCCGTCGACCCAGTCCTCTTCCTCCCAGCTCATGCCACGGCGACCGGGCACCTTCCTCGTGGGGCCGGCCTTGTAGAGCCGGCACGACAGGGGGCCGTAGCAGAAGGTCTCCATACGGTACCGCTTCTGGCTCGGGTTCCAGTGGTCGATGATCATCTCCACCGCCATGCGGGTTCCCCAGATGCAGGTCACGCAGGATGTGTCGTAGGTATGTGCTGCGAGTCGTCTGTGACCGCGCTCGCGGTAGACGGGGAGCGCCGTCGGTATGCCGTGCCACGGCGGCGGCTCGGTCGCCTGCCCCGCCACCCGTGCGATCACGCGCAGCTTGCTCACCTTGTAGAGCTCCGCGGTCTCGAGCCGAGGGTCGGCCACGGGTTCGCCCTCGGCGCTGATCGTGTCGCCAACCTGGAGACCGTGCCTGGCCTGGACGGCCCCGCTGATCGCCACCGCGGTCTCTCGCGTCTTGTCACCGACCGTCCCGGTGATCCGTAGGACGTAGCCCTGGTAGGCGTGGCTGCGCTGATCGAACAACCGTGTGAGTCGAATCCGCGGCTGGATCGAGGTGAGTACACCGCTCCACGGAACCTTCCCCGTTCCCGTCATTCCTCGCCTCCCTTCCACGGCTCGCCGGGCAGCCTCGATAGCAACTGCTCATGCGCGTATCGGCCCGCCTCCTCAAGATCCCACTCGACACGGGGGGCGAGCATCGGCTCGATGTCCCGCGCGAACATCGGGTCTGCGAGCTTGGCCGCGAGGTTGGCTTCGAACTCAGCCCGGCTGACGCGCTGACCGCCTTCCTCGAGGTACCGAAGGAAGCAGGCGACGATGCGCTCGGGATCTGCGTCTGCTGTGCGGTGGGCCGTCCAGAGGTCGAAGAGGTCGCGGCCTTTCTTGCGCTGATAGAGAGCACGGAGCTTCGTGCCGAGCAGTTCGTCGAGCTCGTAGGTCTTGATGGTCGCGCCGGCCGAGTGCCAACGAGAACGGAGATCGTACTGGCGTTCAACGAGGTCGAAGACGCTGAAGTGCTCCCGGGAGCTGATCTCGATCTTCAGCCGCAGCGGCAGCGGTGTCGGCCCCTCGGACTGGATCCGGTAGAGGAGCACAACACGCCCTTCCTTGAGCGTGCGCCGCGGTGTGCCGAGCCAGGGATCGAGCCGTGCGCGGACGGCGTCGAGCACGCCGCCGATCGGGCCCGCCGCCACCTGCACCAGGTCGATGTCCTCGGAGTAGCGAGCGGGCCGGTTCAAGTGCAGCTTGTACAGGGCGGTGCCACCCCTGAAGGCGAGCGCATGCGCCGCCTCGGGGACGTTGAAGATCTCTACGAGCGCGCGGCTGAGGATGAGGTCCTGCTCGACCTGCGAGTCGTGGATCCAGGGAGCCGTACTGCGCCACTCGGTGATGAAGTCGAGGGGGATCATAGGTCGGGCTCCACCTGGACGTTCACCAGCAGGCGCCAGCGCTTGTCGTACGGCGCTCCCTCTGTCGGCGCACTCGGAACCAGCGCCGCCGTTTCGTTCACGACGCTCGCGACGTGCTCGGCGAGCGAGCTCGTCTTTTCAGCGGCACCGACCTGCTCGAGGAGGTAGCCGAGCCGCTGTGCCCAGGGCACGGGAGATAGAGGAGCGAGCGAAGCCAGGGCCGCGAGGTCCAGCCTCTCGGCGAGCTCGGCGAGGACCGTGGCGACGTTGTCGATACCGCCCGAGTGCTGAGGGTAGCCGACGAGGTCGAACGCCGTGGCCTCCGGCGTCGAAACCTCGACGTGCCCCCGCGGGGTGTTGAGGCGCACCGTCGGGACATCGGCGGCGTTGCGGCGGGCGACGAACGCGACCCGCACCTCTCCGCAGGTGATCGACGGCCGGTTCTGAGCTACCACGATCTGGAACACCTGCGGTTGCTGGTGGGCCGCACCGTGGTACCGGCCGGCCGTCAGGAGCGCGGCGTAGTACGCGAGGCCGAGATGCTGCATGAGCTGAGGGACGAACTGGTCGGCTGGCAGGCACCCAAGCCTCCGGTACTCAGGGGGCACCACAACGTAGAATCCCCGGTGTGGAGCAGCGACGAGCCCGTTGCTCCGGAGCCGGCGGATGGCGGCACGCGCGGCAACGACCGATACACCCAGGCGGTCCACCGCCTCCTTCGTCGTGAAGTGGTACTGCCCCTGGGACGCCAGGTCGTCGATGAGATCCGCAGCCGCCATGTGTCGTTCCTCGCCAGGAATCACATTGGCAAGGTAACGCTATTCGTTATTTTGATCAAGCGAATCCTGCATTGGATGGTGGGAGGCCGACCACCGATACGAGGCAGGGCTCGACCTCCCAAGATCTCCAGGGGCAGATCCGGGCCCGCTGGACGGCCATCCGATGCTAGCCGGAAGTTCCTCTCAGTCCAAGGCGCGCTTCCCCGCATAAACACTGGAGGTACTGCAGATTCCGGATGTCACGGTACTGGGTACAGCCCCAGCAACGTGAGGGCCCTCGCCTGGAGGGGGGTGGGTTCGGTGGTGCGGTGGAGGATTTGTGCATCCGGTCCCTCGCCGAAGCGGCAGCGGTTGCGGCAGAGCGTACCGAGGTCCGCTATCAGGCTCCTGAACCTCTGCACCGGGAGTCCTTCGGCGGTTCGGTGTGTCTTCTTCTTCTTTTGGGCCGATACCGATGGAACAGCTGGAGCTACGGGGTCGCGCTCCTTCCGGTCCGCGTCGAGTTCCTCGTCGTCGAAGAGGAGCGGTGCCAGAGCTTTGCGCATGTGCCACTCGACGTATAGGATGGACCGGCGGTATTCGCGTGGCCGGAACAGCGGGGACGCCGGAGCATCCTCGTTGTTTTGACCAGTTCTATTGACGTGTTGAGGCCCGCCTGGCGGACCAGGGGGCCTCGTCACTGGAGAACGTATCG
>CAZWGV010000091.1:0-3858 GCA_964633595.1 uncultured Coriobacteriaceae bacterium
GCAGGTTGCGTTCACATGGCGGTGGGCTTGGGGTATTTTGGCTGTGGTCGAATACGGCTGCGGTGCGCGGGAGGAGCAACCCGCACCGGCACCCGACGGAGAGAGGGGAGTCATGCGGAAGACCTCGCGCGTTCTAGGTTTGCTGCTGCTCATCGGCGTCTTGGTCGTCGGCCTGACGCTGGTTGGCTGCGGTGAGGGGGAAGAGGCTCGCACGATCGCGAGCGTCGATGATCTCCAGTCAGGAGACAAGGTCGGAGTCCAGTCGGGAACAACCGGGGAGGCATGGGCAAAGGACAACCTCGCTCCCGAGGGGATCGAAGTAGTCCCCTACGACGACATCCTAGCTGCGTTCAGCGCGCTGCAATCCGGCGACGTGGTCGGCGTGATCAACGACCTGCCCATCTCGCAGGATATCGCCAAGGAAGAGGCACGCGGTGTCGAGGTGGTTCAGGAGATCGAGACCGGCGAGCAGTATGGTTTCGGCTTCAACAAGGAGAGCACGATCCTGCGCGACGCAGTCAACTGGGGTCTTGCCGAGGTCAAGGCGGACGGCACCTATGACACGATCTACGAGACCTGGTTCGGCGCGAAGCCGATGTCGACGCCCGAGAGCCCGTCCGGTCTGACACAGCCCTCCGCTACCCCGAAGACGCTCACTAGCGGGAAGATCATCATTGGCTCGGACACCGCTTACCCACCCTTCGAGAATGTCGTAGACGGGGAGACCGTCGGGTTCGACGTCGACCTCATGAAGGCTATCGGCGAGAAGATCGGCCTGGAGATCGAGTTCAAGACGTACAAGTTCGACGCTCTGATCACCGGTCTGCAGTCCGGCACCGAGTTTGACATGGTCGCGTCGGCCATGACGATCACCGACGAGCGCAAGGAGTCCATCGACTTCTCGGATCCCTACATCAACTCAAACCAGTCGCTTACAGTGGCAAAGGCGGCGGAGTAGCGCGACTTGTGCTCTGCTGACAACGGATAGACTGGAGGCCGGCGGCATCAGAGTCGCCGGCCTCAGCTATCATGGGGCGCGGCTGAGAAAGGGCAGCCCTTGGAAGCATTCCTGGACTGGTGGGAATCAGGGACGATATCACGCCTCTTCTTCTCGTTCGAGGTGATCGGGCGGTCGTTCCCGGTGATCTTGAGGGCGTTCCCCGTATCGCTCACCTTCGGTGTCGGCTCGTTCGTTCTGGCGATACCCGGCGGACTCGCCCTCGCCTTCATGAAGATGGCGCGAACTCGTTGGCTGAGATGGCCCGCCACCTTCTACGTCGACATCATTCGGGGCACCCCGATATTCCTGCAGATACTGATCGTCTACTTCGGGCTCACACTCCTGCCCTTCTACCAGGATCTGATCAGGCTGAATCCGTGGATGAAGCGACCGTTCCTGTTCGGTCTCGACTTCACCCTCTACCTGCGCGGATTCCTGGTGCTGAGCTTCAACTCCTCGGCGTACATGTGCGAGATCTTCCGCGCCGGGATCCAGTCGATCCATCGAGGTCAGATGGAGGCTGCGAGGTCGCTGGGCATGACGGTGCCTCAGGCGATGCTGAACGTGATCATCCCGCAGACGATCCGGCGCATTCTGCCCACGATGATGAGTGAGTTCATCCTGCTGTTTAAGGACACGGCTCTCCTGGCCGCCGTGGGCATCGCCGAGATGACACTTCGGGCCAGGGAGACCGCGGCCAGCATGTTCAACCAGTCTGCCTATGTGCTCGCAGCGGCCTTCTATCTGGTGGTGACTATCCCTCTGGGTCGCGTGGTGGCTCGGCTTGAGGATAGGCTCGCGAGGTCCGAGGGCGGAGGTGGCCCGACCCCCGAGGCTCCTTCGGCAGGAGGCAAGGGGGAAGTGGTTGCGGCCGGACACGCGGCGACCGTGCCGGGCAAGTCCTCGGTCCAGATGCACGACTGGAGATGAGCCAGGTGCCTGAGAGGCCGAGTGCTGATACCGCCAGGTCCGCCGAGCCAGTCGTTCGCCTTGTGGACCTCCGCAAGTCGTTCGGCAATGTTGACGTGCTCCGCGGTGTCGACATGGAGGTCGACAAGGGAGAGGTCGTGGTCATCCTGGGTCCTTCTGGCTCAGGCAAGTCAACCCTACTGCGCTGCGTAAACCGCCTCGAAGAGCCGTCCGGGGGCCAGGTCTGGTTCGAGGACACGCTGGTCAACGACCCCAAGACCGACATCAACAAGGTTCGCGAGCGCATCGGGATGGTATTCCAGCAGTTCAACCTCTTCCCGCATCTGACCGCGAAGGCCAACGTCATGCTGGCTCAGCGGCAGGTGCTGAAGCGTTCGAAGGAAGAAGCGGAGCGGACTGCGGTAGAGCAGCTGACGGCGGTGGGGCTAGCCGACCGTGTGGAGTACTACCCCTCACAGCTGTCGGGCGGCCAGCAGCAGCGGGTTGCCATTGCCAGGGCACTGGCCATGGATCCCCACGTCATGCTGTTCGACGAGGTGACCTCGGCGCTAGACCCTGAGCTCGTCAGAGGTGTGCTGGATGTCATGAAGTCCCTGGCGCAGAACGGCATGACGATGCTTGTGGTGACGCACGAGATGGGATTCGCTCGGGAGGTTGCCGATCGGGCGGTCTTCATGGACGAGGGCGTGATCGTGGAGCAGGGTTCTCCCGAGCAGGTGTTCGATTCGCCCACGTCCGATCGCACCAAGGACTTTCTCGGCCACATCATGTAGGGGGCCAGAAGCCGATGGCACCATGATACGCGGCGCTCATCCGCGAAGAGAGCCGCTCGCCGAGCCAGGAGGCCCGCATGCCCAACGACTCGGAAGTGGAGCCTCCCTACGGGGTATCCTCTAAGTAGCGGTTGGTCACTCACAAGGGAGGTTCACGATGAACATGGTTGTGAAGGGCCGCCACATCGACTTGTCGACCCAGGTTCGCGAGTACGCAGAGCAGAAGGTCGGCAAGGTCGGGAAGATCTTGAACTCCCAGCTCATGAACGTAGAGATCGAGCTGTGGGCGGAGCGCAACCCAGCCATCGAGAACAACCAGGTTGCTGAAGTCACAATCTTCACCAAGGGGCCGGTGATCCGTGCCAAGGAGGCCGCCCCAGACATGTTCGCCGCCATCGATATGGTGTCCGAGAAGCTTGAGCGCCAGGTGAGGCGCTTCAAGGAGAAGATGGTCGACCGGCACAACAAGCGGATGGCCGTCGCCGAGGCCACGGCGATGCCGGAGGTTCTGCCTGGCGAAGTCGAGATCCCAGAGCCCGGCATCGTGAAGACGAAGACGGTTCACTTCAAGCCGATGACTCCCGAGGAGGCCATCCTCCAGCTGGAGTTGCTCGGGCACGACTTCTTCGTATTCACATCGTCGGAGACGGACGAGGTGAATGTCCTCTACCGTCGTCGTGATGGCGAATACGGATTGATCGAACCGCAGATCCAGTAGGAGAAACTTTGCGCGGGGGCAGGGCGGCCCCCACAAGCGGGGCGGAAGGGCACCGGGTGCAGGTGTGGCGGTGCCCCCGTTGCCTCACGTAAGAATGTCGTCGAAGAGCACATTCGTTGACTCATCATAGATGTCGTCGAGATCGGGTGCGCACACCTCCCTTCGCCTGATCGACTCCTTCAGCGAGACGAGCTGGTAGAGCTGCCGCTGGAGTTCGGTGATCGTGCGCTTGAGCCGCGTGGGGTTCAGGGTCGCGTACTGCCGCTCGAGTCGGCGCTTCGCGGCATCGGTGACGTGCTCGGATGCCAGGATGCGGGCATACGGCGTGGCGGGCGTGTCGTAGCGCTTGGTCACCCTCGCCCCGTCGCGTGTCTTGGAGAGGAGCTTGGCGGAGGGCATGAAGAAGTTCGTGTGCATCCGCAAGACGGCGTAGAGCT
>CAZWGV010000092.1:0-1416 GCA_964633595.1 uncultured Coriobacteriaceae bacterium
AGTATCATCGCCCAAGCAACCTAGCGGACTGTCCGATTTCGCCCGGCCACTTCTCCCCGCCACACTCCGAAGTGCTACGCTGTGAGAAGGAAACGACGCCGCCTAGCAGCGTCGTTTCCTTCTGCTTCCGCGGAGATAGTGATCTCATAGCCATAGCGACAGCTGGGCGTCGACCGCTTTTTCCTGCGGCGTGGGCCGTCCCACGAGCACTTGCATTGAGGCGTACTGGCGCTCCGTCACCGACATCACTCGGACGCTGCCCCGGGGCGGCAGGTTCGCCTTCAGTCGACCGAGATGCTTCTCGGTTCCCTCGAGCCCCTTAGTCAGTCGCGTGTAGACCGAGAGCTGCATCATGAGGTAGCCGTCTTTCACCAGGAACTTGTGGAACCGCTGATATCGTCTCCGGTCGTCCTTGCTCTTCACCGGCAGGTCGAACAGTACGATCAATCGCATGAGCTTCATCGTTCCACTTCGGCGGCCGCGCTGTCGGGGGGCGCCTGTGTCATGACTACTCGGTGAGGCAGCCAGTGCGGCGCCCGCTCAGCAGCCTAGGCGTCACCAGGAGTGCCGCATCGCGTGCTTGAAGAGCCTTGTCCATACTGGCGACGGTCGAGTCGATCGCCGTCAGGATCGAATGCGTGCGGCTCTGGAAATCGCATTCGAGATGGAGTACGCCTACCAAGACAGCCCTGCCTTCCTTCGTGGAGGGATTCGCTTCCTCCATCAGCGCCAACAGGTCCACGAACGGTCTGAACGGCTCCAGTACGTCGTCGGCCAGATTGAACGGGTTGAGTTGGCTGTCGTGCCCTATCCCTATCACCGGGTAGAAGCCGTGACCCACCAATGACCGGGCGACAGCGGCCCTGAGGATCGCATAGCCGTAGTCCAGCGCCGGGTTGGGGAAGTTCCCGTCGTGGCGCTTCGCTCCAGGCATGAGCCTCGCAAAGTAGTACCGGGCGGCCACCCCCTCCATGCCGCCACTGTCCCCGGACTTCGTCTGACTTGCGTAGTGTCGAAGACGCGCGGCGCCTTCGATGCCGAGAAGGTCCAGGCACCGGGCCTGGTTTTCGATCTTGGCCCTGACCAGCGCCTGCCACAGCCGCTTCTTGAGCGGCACTGTGGCTGCCAGCTGTCTGCGGACCACCGCTAGATGCCTGCTGTGTTCGCAGTGGGGCAGCAGAATCGCGGTGGGCATGTGCTTGTCGTCGCAGACAGCTACCGCCACGCCTTGTCTCGCGATGATGGACATCGCAGCGGACGAGACGCGTATGCGCGGGTCCTCCAGCACTAGGACCGCCACGTCCTCGGTGGGTATCCAGTAGGACTGGTCCTGGACAGCGACGATTTGGCCCGAGCGGACGTGGAGGTCAGTCGGGTTGCTTATCACCACGGAGCGAAAAGCCATGCCGCTTCTCC
>CAZWGV010000092.1:1516-3809 GCA_964633595.1 uncultured Coriobacteriaceae bacterium
TCTTCGCGACTATCGCGCGATTGGGGAGCCGACGCGCGGCGACATCAGACAGGTAGACCGGGACCAGGTAGTATCGGCCATCGCGCTCGAAGACGTCCGTGCGCACCATCTTCCCGTGGTTCGCGATCCCGCCTCGTACCATCGCCCCGCCGCTCGCCGGGTCGTCGAAGAGCCGCACGTGCTTCACTTGCGGTGCAGGGCGGCCTGGTCGGCTGGGCTTGTGCAGCGGCTCGGCGAACGCCTTGCTCCCTTCGCCTCCGTGCGCTTCGAGCCGCGCTCGCAGCGCCTCGTAGAGCGCGTGGTCGCTGCCCTTGCTGACCATCTTCTCCAGCTTGGCTAGCGTTAGGTCTTGGACCCTGACGCGCTTGCTGGACAGCGTCCGTCCGTCGGGCGTCTGCCCCTCGATGCGCCGGATGGTCTCTTCGTGGACCTCGCCCCGGATGGTCCTTGAGGGCATGCGGCTAACAAGGATCGGGCGCTCCTCGGCGGGGAGTCCGTCCAGCGCCTCGGGGTCGTCGGGCAGGCGCAACGCCAGCCGCGCGGCAAGCTGTCCAGCGAACCCCTCCCAGGGCTCAGGGACGTGCTTGGCGTCCACAATCTCCCCTGTGCGCTGGTCGACGTACAGCCCTTCACGGTTGCGCAGTGGCTTGACAGAGAAGAAGCGGCTCACGGTCTGGATCATCGACCGGCTGGTCGCCGCCACGACCGCGGCGTCCAGCGCGTGATGCAGATCACCGTCGTCGCGCACTTTCTGCAGCCTCCACGCGTCGCGCAGGTAAGCGGTGGCGCGGCCGTTCACTGTCACCACGGGCCTTCTCGAGTCACCATCGAACCGGAGTGTCCCTTCCACGTGGTTGGCGAACAGCCTCGCGACGTACCTGGTGTCGTTGAGGTTGCGCTCACGGAACTCGTCCGCCGCCCTATCGCCGAAATCCCGCTTCAGCAGCCGGTCCCGCTTGGGGCGCGGCAGGCCCATCGAAGAAACCCGCGCTTCGAACTCGCTCCATGCGTCGGGATCCGATCCGAGGTACTCGAACGGGGTCTTGCCACGCTTGCGCTGGTTGGCTGACGCTGAGGCTAGGACCTTGTTCATGTAACCATTGTCGAAGGAACGGGAGTGGGGCAGAACGTGATCGATCTCGGCCACGCCAGCCTCGCCCGAGAGCATCCGTGCGGGGTCGATGTACGCACCCGAGTAGACGCATCGCCCGCCCTGCTCGCGCCATAGCTTGTACTTCGTGACGTCGCCGCCGCGCGGGTCTGTCACCCCATGGCTGTCGCGGAGCTCGCTGACCGCCGCATCGGTGGCATCGCGGTTCTTGCGCTGCTCTCTCTCGATGCGCAGGCGCTCCGCTCGCGGCTTGCCGACATCGCGGGAAAGCTCGACGTGCAGCTCCTCGAGAGGCCCGAACTCCCGCAAGATCGCGTTGAGGACCTTCCTCGACTGCGCGAACGCGCGCATCACGACAGGGTTTCTGACGTCTTCGTAAGGGATAGAGGGAACCCGATTGAGCTTCTCTCCTTCCGGCCGCTGCGAGTGGTTCAGCCCGGCCGCTGTGCACGCGTCGGAGAATCCGAGACCAGCTTCCATGTGTGGGAGGATGATCTCGAGCGTCTCCCGTGACAGGTGGGCGTTGCCTGCGAACGGGGGGAGGGTCGACAGGGCTTCGATGACGACGTCGGGGAGGCAGTCGAGCCGCCTGAGCTCGGCAGTGATGCTGTCGTGAAGCTTGAAGTAGGTGAGCACGGAAGCGACGTCATCCAGTAGCGCATCGTTGCTCGCGAGCCGGCTCCAGGTTGCCGGATCTGCGCCCTCGACCGCCTTTCGGATCGCGTGCCAGTTGTGCGGGTGTGGGAGGCGCTCCTTCTTCTCTGCATCAGCGCCTGCTGCACCGTAGCGAACCCCGATGAACCTCGCTTCTTCGGGGAGTTTCAGGGTCTTGCGAACGTCGGCGTAGGTGAGCGGGGTGGTGACCCGCGAGTATGCCTTCTTCTTCAGCACGCGGCGCTGTTCAAGCGACAGCTGTTGCGCCGCCGCACCGGGCTCCGGGCTTATCCTGATGTTGGCCAGTTTGTCGAGCAGCCGAAACCGCTCGAAGGACGGGCACGCCTTCGGGGCCCGAGGGTTCATCCGGTCCACCCCGCAGATACCCGCTCGCTTCTTGAGTTCCTCGCCCTCGGTTATCGGCTCCTGGAAGCTCAGGGTTTCCACGTACGCACGTTCGAAGTCCTCGTCGGCATGGGGGTTTCCCAGGGCCCGCTGGTGATCGAAGAGGACCTTCACCTCGTCCAG
>CAZWGV010000093.1:0-3796 GCA_964633595.1 uncultured Coriobacteriaceae bacterium
CGGGTGAGGAGCCTCTGCCCTTCGGTCCTCGCCTGTGGGCCGTGCCCATCGACGCTCTGTGGGAGGGCTAGGCGTATCCGCATGGCGAAGGCGGGAGCCCACGCAGGGACACATGGTAGAAGGGAAGGCTCGCACTCGTTCGTGGGAGCATTCATGGTGGTCGGGCGGCGACCGGCCGCGGCGGGGCGCTCTGCTGCTCGCCGCCGTCCTGCTCGCGTCCTGTGGACGCGACGTTGAGCAGGAACGGGCGGGCAGGATGTGGAACGCCTTGTCTCGGCGCTCGTCGCGCAGGACTACGACGCGGTCACCCAGTACCTCGGGAACCCGCTGTCAGCGAGCGAAGCAGACCATCTCCGCGAGTATCTGGTGGGAGACCCGCCCTCAGGCGCGGAAGTCGTCGTCGGCCTGTCTGAGCCGCTGTCCGAGGACGGATCGCTGTTCGCCCTGCAGGACCTGACGCTCGACGGCGAAGAGCCGACGGCGACAGGTTGGATGGACACCCAGTTCCTTGTCGCGCCGCCGGGTCGTGCCCCGCGCATCGCCCTCGACCTCGACGCGTGTCTCTTCGGCCACTGCCTCGATCGTGGCGGGATCGATGCCGAAGGGCGTCGACGACCGGCTCGTTGAGGGTGAGCGTGCCGTCCACAGTGATCGCCCCGAAGCCCATCTCCGGGCTGGTTGGGATGGGGAGCTTGCGTACCAGGACGGGGCGCATCTCGCAGCCGAGCGCGTCGGCGAGCGGGCGACCCACGGGGATGCCACCGCGTGGCAGCGCGAGCACGAGCGCGCGGGGGTCGAGGGCGGGCGCGATCCACTCGGCGAGCGTCCGGCCGGCATCGAGGCGGTCGGCGTAGGCAACGCGCGGCCAGGTGGCGGTCGTGCGGATGTGGAGAGGGTTGGGGGTGCATGGACGATACCGACCGGTCCTCTCGCTCGGGCAGCAACTGGGGCCCGACCTACAGGTCGGGCACCAACTACGTACCCAGAGCGGATGGCGGGACTCGTTGACGTAGGTTGCCCAACCGCCGATCACACTAGTAGCAGCTTGCTGGTAAACTCAATTCGGCATGCCGATTCGACCCCTTCCATATGACCCGTCTTCGCGGGATTCCATCCTCGCGTATGCCGAGCGACTCGTCGGCTTCTCCCTCCGCGAAGTGCTCGATGAACTGCCCCCGGAGATCGAGTTCTCGGCCAACAAGGGCGGCTGGGGCACGGCTCTCGAGAGGTACTACTTCGGCTACGAGCCGAATAGCCGACCTGAGCCCGATTTCGCCGGGGCCGGGCTGGAACTCAAGGCCACCCCACTGAAGCAGGTTGGGAAGACCCGACGGGTAGTAGCGAAGGAGCGACTAGTCCTAGGCAACATCGACTATATGACAGTCGTAGCCGAGGAATGGGAGAGCAGCTCCTTTCTCGGCAAGAACGCGCACCTGCTCATCGTGTTCTACCTTCACGAGAAGGAGGTCGACCCCAGGGACTTCGTTGTGAAGATCGTACGACTCTGGGAGTTCCCACCCGAAGACCTCGAGGTCATCCGTCAGGACTGGGAGAAGATCGTTGCCAAGGTTCGTGCTGGTCTTGCGCACGAGCTCTCGGAAGGGGACACGCTCTACCTCGGGGCGTGCGTGCGGGCGACCAAGGGCACCGACCGCAGGCCGCAACCGTATTCGGACGAGCCAGCTCGCCGAAGGGCATTCTCCCTCAAGGCGTCCTACATGAACACAATCATCGATGCGAGTCTTCACGGAACACAGATCGCCACTGAGGAACTGAGGAGGGGCCGACCTTTCGAAGAAGTTGTGGTCGCCCGCTTCGAGCCGTATCTGGGGATGACAGCTGACGAGATTGCGTCTCGACTCGGTGTTGACGTGGAGCGCCATGCGAAGAACTACTACGCGGTCATCACCAATCGAATCCTCGGCGCGGGAGAGAAGGACCGAGTCGCTGAGTTCGAGAAAGCCGACATCCAAGTTAAGACGATGCGCCTGCTGCCGAGTGGCCGACCGAAGGAAGACTTGCCATTTCGGGCATTCGACTATTGCCGGCTGGTCGATGAGGACTGGGATACCAGCGAGTTCCGGCAGCAGCTCGGCAAACGCTTCTTCTTCGTCATCTACCAGCTCGACTCGCAAGGGGTTCCCAGCTTGCTGGGGACCCGCTTCTGGACGATGCCCGTCTCGGATATCGAGACGTACGCCCGAGAATGCTTCGAGGAGACGCAGCACAGGATTCGCGAGGATCGAGCGGATTACCTGCCGAGAAAGCGCGAAAGCCCTGTCTGCCATGTCCGGCCGCACGCGAGGAACAGTCGCGACCGAATCCCTACGCCAACCGGCCGGATGGTCTGCAGGAAGTCCTTCTGGCTGAACGGTTCGTACATCAGGGACCAGCTCGGACTCTAGCCTCTGTGTCACACCTACGAACTAGTGTTCGATTCAGAGGCTTGATCGTCTGTTCCAAGCGTAGTAGGATGGGGTCGACCCGGTACGGTCGAGTCTTCACTGCCGCGATGCCTATCCGAGGTATCAGTGAGCCATGAAAGGCCGGAGGGGCAAGGGGTCTTGAGCAAACGCGTGCGCAAGCCTGAGCAGCGATCCGCAGAGGTGGGCAGGGTTGTCGAGTTGTTCGCCGGTGTCGGCGGGTTTCGCCTCGGCCTTGAAGGGGTTCCGGGCAAGCGTCCTGGCCCCTGGCGGGTCACGTGGGCAAACCAATGGGAGCCAAGCACCAGGACGCAGCACGCCTTCGACTGCTACGCGCGTCACTTCACGGCAGGCGAGCACGTCAACGAGGACGTCGCAGAGGTCGATGCGCACGCGATTCCTCCGCACGAGCTTCTCGCCGCAGGCTTTCCGTGCCAAGACTACTCAGTGGCCAAGCCTCTGAATCAGGCGCACGGCATCCAAGGGCACAAGGGTGTCCTCTGGTGGGAAATCCATCGAATCCTAGAAGCCAAACGACCCCCCTTCGTGCTGCTAGAGAATGTGGACAGGTTGCTGAAGTCACCTGGCAGACAGCGCGGGAGGGATTTCGCGATCATCCTCGCGACGATGGCCGACCTCGGCTACATGGTGGAGTGGCGATCGGTCAACGCCGCGGACTACGGGCTTCCTCAGAGGCGCCGGCGCGTCTTCATCGTCGGGCGGCTCGTGAGCACTCTGACAGGACCAAAGGACTGGGACGGATTCGACTGGATCACCCAAAGGGGCGTCTTGGCGAGGGCGCTGCCGTGTGAGGCTCCGAATGGAGTCGCCACGCACCCCGAGGACTTCCGCATCGATGGCGAGCTGCACTCTGTGTCGACGACCTTCGGGTGCGGGAACACGACGAGCCCGTTCCTCAATGCCGGCGTCATGCTCGACAAGAAGGTGTGGACTCGGCAAGCATCGCCCGAGTACCGAGGCAAGAGAAAGGTGCTCAGGGACGTCCTCGTGCCCGATTGCGACGTGCCGAAGCATTTCTTCTTGCCGGCCGAGAGACTCGGAGATTTGGACACCCCCGCACGCGGCACTTGGCGCTACTTCAAGGGAGCGAAGCGGGAGCAGCGGTCGCACAAGGCGAGCGGAGCCCCCTACATGTACTCCGAGGGAGCACTTCCCTTCCCCGATCCTCTGGATCGTCCGTCGAGGACCGTACTCACCGGAGAAGGCGGTTCGGGACCGTCCCGCTTCAAGCATGTCGTTCAGACCGAAGACTGTCAGTTCCGTCGGCTGACTCCTGTGGAGTTGGAGCGCCTCAACGGCTTCCCGGATAATTGGACGGCGGGCATGTCAGATGTCAGGCGCGCCTTCTGTAT
>CAZWGV010000094.1:0-3605 GCA_964633595.1 uncultured Coriobacteriaceae bacterium
TACGTGCGCGAGGAGGCCTTCGAGTCCGACATCGAGGGAGCGCTGCTCTCAGGTGGCCCGGACGCACTCGAAGGTGCCTTCCTCTCGCGCGAGGACCAGGCCTCCTACGGTGCATGGACCCCCGGCGGCTACCGGCAGCGCAGTGACGCCGACTTCGACAAGGAGACGCTCCTGCTCAGCCGTGACGTGATCGACTTCGTGATGACCACGCAGCCCGAGGAGTGGGACAGGCTCGGCCAGCACTACGGCTCGGACGTGAAGGCCAAGTTCCTCAAGCGCGTGTCACACGAGATCGAGAAGCGCGGGCTCATCGACGTCCTTCGGGAGGGCGTCAAGGACTCCGGCTGCAAGTTCTCCCTCGTCTACTTCAAGCCGTCGAGCGGGCTGAATGTGGAGACCGTCAGGCGCTACGAGCTCAACGTCTTCTCGGTGGTCCGCCAACTCCACTACTCGCAGGCCAACGAGAACTCCATCGACGTCGTGCTGTTCCTCAACGGCCTTCCCATCTTCACCGCCGAGCTGAAGAATCGGCTGAACGGCCAGAGCGTCGAGGACGCCGTGGCCCAGTACAAGCGGGACCGTGACCCGAGGGAGCCGCTGCTGCGGCCCGGGCGCTGTCTCGCCCACTTCGCTGTAGACAACGACCTCGTCTACGTCGCCGCCGAGCTCGCGGGCCACAAGACCCGCTTCCTGCCGTTCAACCAGGGGAGCAACGGCGGCGCCGGGAACCCGGCCGTGCCGCCCACGCGGACCGGGTATGCGACTGCGTACCTTTGGGAGTACGTGTGGTCGCGCGACTCCGTCCTAGACCTCGTCCAGAACTTCGTGCACGTCGTAGACAGGGAGAACGAGGACGGCAGGGTCGTCGGCAAGCAGCTCGTCTTCCCCCGCTTCCACCAGCTCAAGGCGGTCCGCGATCTCGTGGACGACGCTCGGGCGGCCGGCACAGGGCACTCCTACCTCATCCAGCACTCGGCCGGCTCGGGCAAGTCGAACACGATCGCGTGGCTGGCGCATCGGCTGACCACGCTGCACGACGCTGAGGAGGAGCGCGTCTTCGACTCCATCGTCGTCGTGACCGACCGCCGGGTGCTCGACCGGCAGCTCCAGAAGACGATCCGCTCCTTCGAGAAGACGACAGGTCTCGTGGAGAACATCGACCAGACCTCTCGCCAGCTGCGTGAGGCGCTGGAGGGCGGAAAGCAGATCATCGTCTCGACGCTCCAGAAGTTCCCGGTGATCGCGGATGAGATCGGGAAGCTCCCCGGACACCGCTTCGCCGTCATCATCGACGAGGCGCACTCCTCGACCTCGGGCGAACAGACGAGGGACCTGAAGAGGGTCATCTCGTTCGGCAACCTGGAGGAGGCGGCTGAGGCGGAAGCAGGGGAGCCCGAGACGCTCGAAGACAGGATCATCGCGGAGATGGAGTCGCGCGGGCGGGTCCCGAACGCGAGCTTCTTCGCCTTCACCGCCACCCCCAAGCCCAAGACGCTCGAGCTCTTCGGCGTGGAAAGGCCCGACGGCAAGTTCGAGGCCTTCTCCCTCTACTCCATGCGCCAGGCCATCGACGAGGCCTTCATCTTGGATGTGCTCAAGAACTACACGACGTACAGGACGTACTGGCGCCTGCTGAAGTCGGTGGCCGATGACCCGCACTACGACCACGAGAAGGCGAACTACCTGCTCAGGCGCTTCGTCGACCTGAACGAACTCACTATCCGGCAGCGGGTCGAGATCATCGTCGAGCACTTCCGCAACAACACCGCGGGCAGGATCGACGGGCACGCCAAGGCGATGATCGTCACGCGCAGCCGTCTGGCGGCCGTGCGCTACAAGCTCGTGCTCGACGCCTACCTCAAAGAGCAGGGCTACCCCTACAAGGCGCTCGTCGCCTTCTCCGATACGGTCCGCGACGCCGGGATGGAGTACACCGAGAACTCGATGAACGGCCTTTCGGAGAGGCAGACGGCGGCCACCTTCCACGGGCCGGATTACCGCTTCCTCATCGTGGCGGAGAAGTTCCAGACCGGCTTCGACGAGCCGTTGTTGCACACGATGTACGTGGACAAGAAGCTCGCCGGCGTGCACGCCGTGCAGACGCTCTCGCGCCTGAACAGGATCCACGACAAGAAGAGCGACACGATGGTGCTCGACTTCGTGAACGAGGCCGACGTCATCGAGGAGTCGTTTCGGCCCTACTATGAGGCGACGCTCCTCTCCGAGGGCACGGACCCCAACCTCCTCTACGACCTAGAGACGCGCCTGAAGGAGTTCGGCATCTACGAGAAGAGCGAGGTCGAGGAGTTCGCCGCCGCCTTCTTCGGCGACGCGGGACAGGATCAGCTCTACTCGGTCCTCGCGCCGGTCATCGGCCGCTGGGAGGACCTCGATGATGCCGACAAGGTCGCATCGCGGAAGGTACTCACCGACTACGTGAACACGTACGCCTTCCTCGCGCAGCTGCTCACCTTCTCCGACGCGGACCTGGAGAAGCTGTATGTCTTCGCCAAGTACCTGAGGCGCCTGCTGCGCCTGCCCAAAGACACCCTGCCCGTGGACATCCAGGAGAAGATCGACTTGGAGTCGCTCGCCACCAAAGAGACCTTCTCGGGCGACATCTCCCTCGAGCGCGGCACCGGGGTCGTCGAGCCGGCCACCAAGCCCGGGCCCGGCCAGCCGCCCGCGAAGCAGATCGACCCGCTCTCGGTCATCATCGCCGAGCTCAACGAACGCTTTGGCGCCGAGCTCACCGACGAGGACAGGCTCACGATAGGCCGTCTGGAAGAGCTCCTAGGCGCTGACGAGACGCTCAGGGCGAGCGTTCGCGTGAACCCGCCGCAGACGGCGCGTCTGGCCTTCGATCAGGTGGTCCAGGACCGCCTGCAGAGCATCGTCGAGACGAACTTCGCCCTCTACAAGCGGGTCACCGACGATGATGCGTTCAAGCAGGTGCTGATCGACTGGCTGTTCGACCGCTTCCGGAAAGAAGTGGAGTAGGGGACCCGCGCTACCTCCTCGGGGATCGCCCTCACTTCTCGGCCTCTTCGAGCACGGTCATGAGCACCGGGTTCACCAGCCCGAGAAGTTCTATGTCGTCTCTGTCGTCATACACCTTGCCGCCATGGAACGCGTTGTTGCGGACCCGGTTCAGCAACTCGGCAAGGGTACAGACGAGCTCGTCATCCCCCAGAGTCTCTTGGCCTGCGTAGTGCCTCGCCAGCCGCGAGAACCGGTGTCGGAGCTCCGGATTGCCGGTGTCCACGATCGGGTTTCCGTGAGATGTTCCGCGACGCTGAGCAAGAGCCGTCATCTCGGGGGCACGCGCCTCTAGGGCGTGTTTCACTCTGGCCCGATTCCTCTCGAAGTAGAAGAGCACCTTGTCCCGGTCCGTTTCATTCTCGGTGAGCGGAGGCTCCAAGTCGCGTGCCCTCTGAGCCGCCACCACGAGGGCGATCCATGCTGCGAAGAAGCGGTCGAACTCGTCTTCCTCCGCCTTCGCTCTCTCCAGCCACTTCTGGACGAAGATCACTCGCTTGTCCATGTCAGCAACTCCTCGACGTGCTCCTCGGGAAGGCCTGCCATGCGCGCGGCCACCACGATAC
>CAZWGV010000095.1:0-3604 GCA_964633595.1 uncultured Coriobacteriaceae bacterium
CGCGGACGGGATCGAAGTCCACGAACCACGACTTGAACAGCGCCCGCGCCATCGCCTCGAGCGTCTCGCTCATCCGACGGTTCAGCTCGATCTTGTCGTCCAGCGTGCCGAGGATGTGTGCGATGGCGCGCTGCTCAGCAGGCGGAGGCCACAGCACTTGGAGCGGGTGAAGATGATTGCGATTGAGTGTGGGGTTGGCGGTCCCGACGTCCAAGTGCGCTACCGGAAGTGCCTTGAAGAAGTAGTAGACGAAGTGCGGGTAGTTGCCATGGAAGTCCCGTACCCACAGCGCGGTGCTGTGCGGCCAGTATGACTGGGACGTGTACCAGACAGTCCCTAGGGTCCCCTTGCGACCGATGAGAACACCGGGTCCTGCGGCAATCGCCGTTCTGTGGTGGCCAATCGTCCCTCCGGAGGCGATGACAGGGACGATGCCGTCGTCCAAATCGTCGCGCCGGATGTCGTAGCCGCGCTGCAGAGTAATCTGACTGCCGAGAGTCGTTGGAAACCACTCGCTATGCGCCCGCCACTCTGTCACAGCGGCTCGCCGCCCTCGTTCAGTACCGCCAGGTACCGCTCGTAGACGTACACGCGGTTGCGCTTCTGTCCGGTGACCTCGCGGACCACCCCGAGCCGTACGAGCGTGTCGATACTGCGCGCGACTGTCGAGTAGCTCAGTCCCGTGCGATTGCGAAGAGCCGGGATGTTGGCGACCGGGGACCGGCGCATCTCCTGGAATACGCGCAGCGTGGTCGTCGCGCCTCGGCCAACGCTGGCGATGCGCTCGGCATCCTCGGCCAAGAGAGCGAGCAGCCGGTGCGCTGTGTCTACCGCGCTCTGCGAGGTCGACTCCACGCCTTCGAGGAAGAAGTCGAGCCAGCTCTCCCAGTCTCCGTCGGTGCGGACCTGGTCGAGCAGCCGGTAGTACTCGTCGCGATGCTGCTTGAAGTAGAGGCTCAGGTAGAGCAGCGGCTGGCGGAGGATGCCCTCGCTCGCGAGCATGAGCGCGATCAGGAGCCTACCCACGCGGCCGTTTCCGTCCAGGAACGGGTGCAGCGTCTCGAACTGAACGTGCGCGAGCGCCACCTTCACGAGCACGGGCAGGCCCACCGACCCATCGTGGATGAACCGCTCGAGTGCCGCCATGCCCTCCCCGAGCCGGTCTGGCGGAGTCGGGACGAAGTGGGCGTTGCCGAGGCGGGTGCCGCCGATCCAATTCTGCGACGTCCGGAACTCGCCTGGCTGCTTGTCCGCGCCTCGTCCTTGGGAGAGAAGACGCCCATGCGCCTCTCGGATCAGGCGATTCGACAGCGGGACGTCCTCCTGCAGGCGGCTGAGCGCGTGCTCCTGCGCGGCGACGTAGTTGGAGACTTCGACGACGTCGTCGAAGGGAACGCCGGGAGCCGCGTCGACCTCGAAGAGCAGCAGGTCCGAGAGCGAGGACTGCGTGCCCTCGATCTGCGATGAGAGCACCGCCTCACGCCGGACATAGGTGTAGTGGAAGATGTCAGGCTCGGGCAGCAGCGAGGTGATCGCGTCAAGACGTCCGCACGCGAGCAACGCCTGCTCCAGGAGGCGCTGGCGCGCGCCGGTCAGATCGAGTGGCGGGTCCGGAGGAAGCGGATGAGGCACGAAGGCGCGGATTGTCTTCCCCGACGTGACGCTCACATCGTACTCGCCAGTTGCTCCGCGCTTCACTCCCCACCCCCCTTGCTCGCGCTCGCGAGATTATGGCTTCAGCTTATTCTCGCGAAAGCCTCGCACCGATAATAGGCCCTTCGGTGCCTCTCGCTTACCACGAAATACCGTTGCTTGGCGACAGGTCACCTCGGATGGGCGCGCTCAGTTCATCGACCACCCGGACGTCAACTCCTCGGGCAGCATTGGATCGAGCTCCGCCAGCGCCTTCGCTCCCACCTCGTGCCTGGCTTGCCCGTGGGTCACGCACCATGTCACCCAGCCGGCGCAGATGACCGCCATCACCCGCACCTCGTCCGCGCGTGTCTCGCGCAAACCCGACTTCCCCGTTACGGTCCGCAACAGGGCGGGCAGCCGAGTAATGGTCGCCTCTATCGGCGTCCTCGATCCGACGGACGCGGTCATGAACGGCACACCGCTGACCCTCTCGACGAACACGAGGTGCTGCCTGAGGCGAGCGGCGGTCTCCGGATCGCCGGCGGCAGCCGAGCGTGCGTACTCGTCGAGGCTCTCGCGAACCGACATCCGCTGCGACTCGGGCACCAACTTTCTCGCGCCGGGGGGAAGCGGCACCTCAACGTCGGCGAGCGACAGCGTGCAGCCGTCCGCAGCGAGCGCGACGACACGGTCGAAGAGCGGAGTAACCTGCCAGCGCCGAACCGCGTCCTCGCGCAACCTCGCGGTGCGCTTGTCGCCGGTCGGCTCGCCGGCCGCTGATGCGAGCAAACCGAACTCCGCGAGGGGCTCCAGGACCCGCCGCGTGATCGCGGCCTGCATCTGCCAACCGGGATCGATCCCGAACTCCAGGAGCGAAAGCGGGGCCTCCCAAACGTCGGCGTCATGGGGCAGGCGGTCAGCGAAGTCCGCCAACGGCAATGGCTTGCGCAGCAGCGTGCCGAACCGGAACAGCGCGGGCCCGAGCAGCCCACCCATCACGTGATCCTCCGCGTAGCGGTCGGTCGCCGCGATATTGTATCGAGTGAGGTACGTCATCAGCAGCGTATGGTGCAGTTCGCCAGCCCGGTCCGGCGATCGCAGCTCGTCACCACGCCGCGTGATGACGAGCTGGGCGCGATGGACTCGCGCCAGCCTGGCGACCTGCACTAGGTCGCGCAGCCTGGCCAACGGCCACACCTGGTCCTCGTCGATGACCGGCCACTTCAGGCGGATCTCGGCGAAGTCGTCATCGAACTCGAGCGCCTCGAGCATACTCCGCACGAACCGCCGGTTCAGCTGGCGGGTCTTCTGCGTGAGCTTCTGCGGGTGCGCTGTGAGCGCGGCCAGCATGCTGATGGCGTTGCGCACCATCCGCGTCGACAGAGCCTCCTCGGCCGCCGGAGCGCTGATCACGATCGGGCACCCGTCTTCTCCGACCGGGATCTCGATCATCCGGTCGAGTATCGCCCGCGTGAGCTGGACCCTGCCCCGCCGGTCCGGGGCCTTCTTCTTCTTGGCCACCCTGCCCCCCTCCGTCCGCGCCTTATTCGCCGAACCCGAGTTCGGTGAGGTTGCGAGCGATCGCCGTGTCTAGCCGCGCGGCTTCCGTCTGCTGCTCGCGCAGCTCGGCGACGAGGCGCTGCATCTTCTCCTCGAACGGCTCGCCGTCGTCCTCGGCGGCAGCGGCCCCCACGTAGCGGCCCGGCGTGAGCACGTGTCCGTGCTTGCGGATCTCGTCGATCGACGAGTTCTTGCAGAACCCTGGGATGTCCGCGTACTCGCCGGCGTCCGGGTCGCCGCGCCACGCGTGGTACGTGCTGGCGATCTTGGCGATGTCGTCGTCGGTGAGTTCGCGATGCGTGCGGTCCGCCATCGTCCCGAGCTTGCGCGCGTCGATGAAGAGCGTCTCGCACTGGCGATCGCGGAAGCGATGGTTGGACCGGTCGCGCGCAAGGAACCACAGGCACAC
>CAZWGV010000096.1:0-3528 GCA_964633595.1 uncultured Coriobacteriaceae bacterium
TAAGCCTTCGATGCACTGTGACGCGTACTGCGTAGCCCCAAGAATCCGAAGCCCGTCACTCCTACACGTGTCGCGCGCCCGAGTTACCCGGTCCGCGTAACGCCCCCGCCGGCCTGCAGCAAGTCGAACGGGCTCGTCACCCCGCGTCCGCCCCTGTTGAGGACGTGAGTGTAGATCATTGTGGTTGCCACATCCTTGTGTCCGAGCAGCTCCTGGATGGTCCGTATGTCGTATCCGCCCTCGAGCAGGTGGGTCGCGAAAGAATGCCGGAAGGTGTGGCAGCCCACATGCTTCGGGATGCCGCTGCCCCGCACCGCTTCGCGTACCGCGCGCTGCAGGATCGTCGCGTCGATGTGGTGACGCCCCTCCACTCCGGTCCTAGGGTCTCGCCAGCGGCGCTGTTGAGGGAACACCCACTGCCAGCGCCATTCGGATGGAGCGTTGGGGTACTTGCGGTGGAGCGCGCCGGGCAGTGCCACCCTTCCCCACCCCTCCTCGACGTCGCGGTGGTGGATCGCCCTCACCCGCCGGAGATGCTCGGCGAGCATGGGCTTCAGGGCGCTCGGCAGCATCGTGACCCGATCCTTGGTGCCCTTGCCGTTTCGGACGGTGATCTCGCCGCGTTCGAAGTCGATATCGAGCACGCGGAGACGAAGGCACTCGCTGAGGCGGAGCCCCGAGCCGTACAGTAGCGACGCCATCAGCCATGTGTGTCCGCGCATCTGGCCCAGCACCGCTCGCACCTCACTTGGTGTCATCACCACAGGCAGGTGTTTCGGCTTGCGCGCCCGTATCACGTCGCCCAGGTCGCCGATCTTGCGTCCCAGAACATGGCGGTACAAGAAGAGCAGCGCGCAAAGTGCCTGGTTCTGCGTCGACGCGCTCACACGTGCTTCGACCGCCAGGTGCGTGAGAAAGGCGTTGATCTCTGCCTCCCCCATGTCGCTGGGATGGCGCATGCCGCCAAAGCGTATGAACCGCTCCGCCCATCTGCAGTACGCCTGCTCTGTGCGTCGGCTGTAGTGACGCGACCGCAGAGCCTGGCGGATCTGGTCCAGCAGGCACGGGCCCGGCGGATGCTGTGTGACTCCGGACGTGGCACGCCCCTCTCAAACTCGGAACCCTGAGCATTTCGGAGAGGACTAGCCCGTCCCCAACCCACGTCCGAACAAGAACGAGGCCCCCGGAAATCGGGGGCCTCAGACTGCTGACAAACCCCCGCTGACCGAGAGGCCGGCGGGGTGTTGTCATTGTGGCAGGTGGGATGTCGGAACATCGTCTGAGATGGGAGAATCTGGCGTTCGGCACTACAATGTCAGGAGAGGAACAAGCCCTTCCGACGAGGAGGCGATGTGTTCTCCGAGGGCACGAACCGTCAGTCGAAAGCCGAGTTCGTCACCATCGAGGAACTGGTCCCGCCGGACCACCTGCTGCGCAAGATCGATCCCGTCGTCGACTTCTCCTTCATCAACGAGCTGTGCCGTCCCTATTACTGCCCGGACAACGGGCGTCCCGCGATCGAGCCCGAGATCCTGTTCAAGATGCTGTTCGTCGGCTACCTGTTCGGGATCCGCAGCGAGCGGCGGCTCGTCGCCGACGTGGCGGTCAACGTCGCCTACCGCTGGTTCCTGGGCTACGGCCTCACGGACCGCGTCCCGGACGCCTCGGTCATCTGGCAGAACCGCCGGCGTCGGTGGGGCGGGACCGACCTGGTCCAGCGCATCTTCGACGGGATCGTGCGCCAGGCGATCGACGCGGGCCTCGTGGGCGGCGAGGTGCTGTACTCGGACTCGACGCACCTCAAGGCCAACGCGAACAAGCGCCGGTTCACGGAAGCCGAGGTCTCCGCCTCGGCGATGCACTACCTCGAGGACCTCGACGCCGAGGTCGACGCCGACCGCGAGCGCCACGGCAGGAAGCCGCTGGAGCGAACGGACGCCCCGCCGCCGGAGCGGACGCGGAAGGTGAAGCGCTCGCTCACCGACCCGGAAAGCGGCTTCATGCACCGCGACGGCAAGCCCAAGGGCTTCTTCTGCCTGGACCACCGCACCGTCGATGGCCGTGCCGGCATCGTCACCGACGTGTTCGTCACGCCCGGCAACGTCACCGACACCGAGCCCTGCGTCGAACGGCTGACAGCCCAGATCAGCAAGTTCGGATTCGACGTGGCGGCCGTCGGGCTCGACGCGGGCTACAACACGACCGGCGTGTGCCGCAAGCTCGACGAGATGGGCATCGAGGCAGCGATGGGGCGAAGACGCGGGTGCCACGCGAAGGGCAGGTGGGGCAAGCGCCGGTTCGTCTTTGACCACGAGCGCGACTGCTACCGCTGCCCCGCCGGTCACGACCTCACCTACGTCACGACCGACCGCACCGGCCAGCGCCACTACCGGGCCGGCAAGGCGCACTGCGCAAGCTGCGCCCCGGTGCTTGCCCCAACGCCGCCTGCTGCCTCTCGCCGAAGCAGACCGTGAAGACGATCTACCGCCACATCTGGGAGGACGCCAAGGACCGCTGCGCCGCCTTCACCGCCACCGAACTCGGCCGGGCGATCTGCGCGAGGCGAAAAGAGACGGTGGAACGCAACTTCGCGGACGCAAAGGAACTCCACGGCCTCAGATACTGCAGGATGCGGGGGATCGCGAGGATCCTGGAACAGTGCCTGCTCACCGCAGCGGCCCAGAACATGAAGAAGATGGCGTTGAGGCTCGCCGTGGCCTGAAACGGCGCCCCTGCCGCGCCCGACCCCGTTTCGACCCTCCCGGCAACCGCCCCGAGAATGACAACACCCCCGCCGGCCTCTCGGTCAGCGGGGGTTTGTCGTTCTTGGGGCCGGGGAGCCGGGCGATTCGGACTTGTTCTGGCAATATCTGGGAGTTCATGCTATCCTGGGAATGTGCACCCGACCCGCGGGGAGGCGCGATGTTCACGTCAGACTCGAACCGTCAGACCACCGCCGAGTTCGTCACGATCGAGTCTCTCGTCCCTTCCGATCACCTGCTGCGCCGAGTCGAGTCCGCCGTGGACTTCTCCTTCATCAACGAGATCTGCCGTCCCTACTACTCCGCCGACAACGGCCGTCCCGCGATCGAGCCCGAGATCGTCTTCCGCGCCCTTCTGATCGGCTACCTCTTCGGCATCCGAAGCGAGCGGCGTCTTGTCTCCGAGATCACCGTCAACGTGGCGTATCGCTGGTTCCTGCGCCTGTCATTGACCGACCCTGTCTTCGATGCCTCGGTGATCTGGCAGAACCGCCGCAGGCGCTTCGCCGGCACTGATGTGGCAGAGCGGATCTTCGACGGGATCGTCACGCAGGCGATTCACGCCGGGCTCGTCTCCGGCGAGGTGCTCTTCACGGACTCGACACACCTCAAAGCCAACGCCGACTCGAGGTGTCACATCGAGGCTCACGTCACTGCGAGCGTGGCCGGATACCTCGCCGACCTCGATGCCGACCTCGATGCCGACATCGACGCCCGCGGCAAGGCTCCGCTCGCGCGCGAGGCGCCCGGGCCCGCGGCCACGCGC
>CAZWGV010000097.1:0-3362 GCA_964633595.1 uncultured Coriobacteriaceae bacterium
GAGAAGGGCAAGATCGCATATCGGCCGTGGCGGGGCGATTCCGCGCACCGTGGCGGATAACCACCCCGTTGCAGCCGTGAACGCGAACCCCAGACCTCCTGCGCCCGCCTGATCGGGACGGTTGCGGGGCGCTACGCCCCGGTGCAGGTTCGGAGGATCTCAACTCAGCAGCTGTTATCCGTGACAGGTCGGGACACATTCCGTGGACGCTCGTTGAACTAAACCGCTACGCGGTGGGTGGTCGAGCCGCCCGGATGCATCTGGTTGACGCGGCGTGGGCAGGTGCTGGTGCACATGCGGGAGGTCCGAGGATTTGGCGGAGTAGGTTGCGTTACCCCAACGCAACCCCGTCGAGGAGGACCGAATGAGCGAGCTACGGCAGCAGATGCTGGCGGACCTACGGATCCGCAACTACGCGGAGCGGACGCAGGGGATCTACATCACGCGGGTCGCCGAGATGGCGCGGTACTTCAAGCGTGCTCCGGACGCGCTGAGGCCCGAGGAAGTCCGTGGCTACCTGCGCTACCTGAAGGAAGAACGTCGCGTCTCGCGCTCGGCGTTCGCGCAGGTGGTGGGGGCGCTCCGGTTCCTGTACCGGGTGACACTGGATCGGCCGGAGTTGATCTCGCACATCCCGTACCCTCGGTTGAAGCGGCGGCACCCGGTGGTTCTGAGCCCGGAGGAGGTGGTGCGGCTCCTGAAGGCGATCGAGAACCTGAAGCACCGGACGGTGGCGATGGTGCTGTACGGGGCGGGGCTACGGATCAGCGAAGCGCTGGCGCTCGAGTTGAGGGACGTGGACAGCGCCCGGATGGTGCTGACGGTTCGCCACGGCAAGGGCGACCAGGATCGGCAAGTGGCGCTGTCGAGCGTGCTGTTGGAAGCGCTCCGGGCGTACTGGAGGGTGTATCGGCCAGCGGGTTGTCTGTTCCCCGGCGAGACGGCGGACCAGCCGATGGGCCCCTCGACGATCCAGCGAGCGCTGAAGGCGGCACGCGCACGGGCGGGGATCGCGAAGCCAGCGACGCCGCACACGCTTCGGCACAGCTACGCGACGCACCTCATGGAGGCCGGCACGGACCTGCGGGTGATCCAGACGCTCCTGGGTCACCGGTCGCTAAGGACGACTCAGGTCTACACGCACGTGGCGACAGAACGTGTGTGCGCGACGCGGAGTCCGCTGGATGCGCTGAGCGCGGACCTCGTGCCTGTCGGATAGGTGGCCGAGCGACCTCGGCACGAGGTCGCGGAGGTCTTCCAGAAGCACCTCGAGGCCCAGCAACCCGGGGGTGCCGCACCCGCGTGGAGCTGGGAACAGCGCTCGGTCGTCGAGGCGATCCTGGCCTGCCGGACGGCACGGTTGGGTGGCCACGTCGATGCGTGCGACGCCTGCGGACAACGGACGATCTCCTACAACTCGTGTCGCAACCGCCACTGCCCGAAGTGCCAGGGCAGTGCCCAGGCGCTCTGGCTCGCAGCGCGCCAGGGTGAGGTGTTGCCGGTGCCCTACGCCCACGTGGTGTTCACGATCCCGCAGTGCTTGGCGCCGCTCGCGCTCCAGAACCCGAAGATCGTCTACGACCTGCTGCTGCGCACCGCGGCCCGGACGCTTCAGGAGATCGCCGCCAACCCCCGCCACCTCGGCGCCCGACTCGGCTTCTTCGTCATCCTCCACACCTGGGGTCAAACCCTCGTGCACCATCCCCATGTGCACTGTGTGGTCCCCGCGGGCGGCCTGGCCGACGACGGACGCATCTGGAAGCCCTGCCGGCCCGGGTTCTTCCTCCCCGTGCGCGTGCTCAGCCGCCTCTTCCGGGGCAAGTTCCTCGCAGAACTCGCTGAAGCGTTCCGGGAAGGGCGCATCGAGCTACACGGCCGCCTTGCTCCCTACCGAGGTGCGGCCGCGTTCGACCGTCTCCTCCACGAGGCGCGGCGCACCGAGTGGGTGGTCTACGCCAAGCCGCCCTTCGACGGCCCCGAGCACGTCTTGGAGTACCTCGCCCGCTACACGCACCGCGTCGCGATCTCGAACCACCGCCTGCTCCACGTGGACGACGAGCGTGTGACGTTCCGCTTCAACGACTACCGGAGCCGTCGGACTCGAACCCTCACCCTCACCCTTGAGGAGTTCACCCGCCGCTTCTTGCTCCACGTCCTCCCGCGCGGGTTCGTCCGCATCCGCTACTACGGCTTCCTCGCCAACGGCAGCCGCGCCCGGCTCCTCTCTTGCTGCCGCGACGCCCTCGGTCCGTCTGAGGTCGACGCCGAGCAAGAAGCCGAGGGCGGTGAAGGCGACGAAGACCCTCTCGATCTCCTGCCCCACGGGCTCCGCCTCTGCCCCCACTGCAAGCACGGCATCCTCCGCCGAGTGCAAGTCCTGGAACGCCCACCGCCTTACCCGCGAGTCCGCCGTGTTGCTGCCTGAAATCTGGCCCTCTGACCCGGGGTCATTGTCCTCGGCTGTGCCCCCGCCTTGCCGGGGCTCCCCTTTCGGCTCCGCACGCACTCCGACGAGGGCAGACTTGTCATCGCAGCTCAAGCCGGGTGGCCCCCGCCTCGGTTCCGCGCCCTTCCTCGCCCAACCCTACCCGGCCCCACCTCCATAGCCCCACCCACCGCGTAGCGGTTCAGTCCAACTGATCGTTTCCACACTCTCGGGACCCTCGCCCCGGACACCTTCCGCGCGTAGAGTGTGGAAACAATCCTGATCGTTCAGCACAGGGCGTGTAGTGGAGAATACCTGTCGTCTTTACACGGACTTGGCATGGCTATGGCCATTGTGGGGCGATGCCGCCGATGAGTACGCGCACTACTGCCGCCATGTCACAGGCCTGATTCATCAGCACGCAAAGCACCCGACAGACACATTGCTGAACATTGGCTGCGGCGGCGGCAAGAACGTCTTCAACTTGAAGGGACTGTTCAGGGTCACCGGCGTGGACCTGAGTCCCACCATGCTCGCGCAGGCGAGAGTGCTGAACCCAGAGAGCACGTTCGTCCACGCGGACATGCGGACGTTTCGGCTGGGTAGGACGTTCGATGCCGTTCTTATGGACGACGCCATTTCATACATGGCCTGCCTCGCGGACTTCGTGGCAGCGTTCCGCAGCGCCGCTGCCCACCTGAACCCCGGCGGGGTGCTGATCGCGACTCCGGACGTGACGACGGAGACATTCCAGCAGAACAAGACCGTCGCCACGCCCGCCACGGGCGCGGAGACACGGCCCCAACTCGAGGTCGTCATTGTCGAGAACATGTACGATCCCGACCCGGCGGATGAACAGTACGACACGACGGTCCTCTATCTCATCCGCGACCATGGGCACCTTCGGATTGAGACCGATCATTGGACGATGGGCCTC
>CAZWGV010000098.1:0-3282 GCA_964633595.1 uncultured Coriobacteriaceae bacterium
GCATTGCAGGCTCTCCTCTACGCCGCCCGGTACACCTCCTCCTTGCGCAGGAGGGTCCAGGACAGTTCGAGCAGCACGCGGGCTGCGGCGACGAGCGCGACCTTCTTCCCTCGCCGCTTCACGAGTGAGAGGTAGTGGTGACGGACCGGCCGGGGAGCCTGACCGCCACATGCGCGGCCTCCATGAGCGCGCGCCTGGCGTGAGCGTTTCCCTGACGCGTGATCCGCCCGTGGTGGGCGACCGAGGCCGACGCGCGGACGGAGGGCACGATCCCCAAGTACGCGGACACCTGCTTCGCCTCTGAGAACCGGTGCCAGTCCCCGAGTTCAGCCATGAGCGTCGCGGCGGTGATGAAGCCCACCACCTATCGCGTCCTTTCTCCACTCCGCGGTGTGAGTCAGGGACACCACACTCAATCATCCTTCGCCACTGGACCTGGCCTGTGGGAACAAACTCGTCATGGTGCAACGGAGGCGAGGAGCCATGCTCCGGCAGCGAGGGTCACGGTCTGCGAGCGTTCCGGCCGAGTCAGTGTCTCCGTTGCGGGCGGGGGCAGGCCCGACTCCCTACTGGTCCGCACCGTCCGAGGTAGTGGCGAACGAGCTGGGCTCAGGCGAAGCGGGTCTATCGAGCGCTGAAGCGGATCGACGGCTCAGCGCCGACGGCCCGAACGCCCTTCCGGCACATCGCGGAACCCGAGGAGCGCGCCTCCTCATCCGTCAGTTCACGAGCCCCACCGTGTTCATACTCATCGGAGCCACCGCCATCTCGCTTCTGCTCGGTGACGCCATCGATGCCCTCATCATCCTCGGCATCATCGTGGCCAGCGGTTTCCTCGGCTTCTGGCAGGAGCACAGCGCGGGGAGGGCGGTTGATGCGCTCATGGCGCAGGTCCAGCCCACGGCGCACGTGCTGCGCGACGGCTTGGAACGCGAGATGCCTTCCGAGAGTCTGGTGGTCGGGGATGTGGTGCTCCTGACTCCCGGCAGCGTCGTGCCTGCCGATTGCAGGGTCCTGGCCTCGGAAGGGCTGCTGCTCGACGAGTCCGTGCTCACCGGTGAATCGTATCCGGTCGCCAAGAGCAGCGCGGCGGTCGCTCACGATGCGCCTCTCTCCGCGAGGACGAGCGCAGTGTTCATGGGTACGCACGTGTTGAGCGGCATCGGACGCGCGCTGGTCGTCAACACGGCGACGGCTTCCGAGTTCGGACAGCTCTCGGAAGACCTGCGCATGCAGGACATCACCACGAGCTTCGAGCGAGGCGCCACCAGCTTCGGCATGCTCCTCGTGCGGGCGATGATGGTGCTCGTGGCGGCCGTCTTCATGGTCAACCTCGCGTTGCACAGGCCGCTGCTGGATGCGCTGCTCTTCTCGTTGGCGCTCGCAGTCGGTCTTACGCCTCAGCTGCTGCCGGCCATCGTCGCCGTGAGCCTCTCCAAGGGCGCACAGCTGATGGCCGCCGAGAAGGTGGTCGTCAGGCGTCTGGACGCCATCGAGGACTTCGGCTCGATGACCGTGCTTTGCACCGACAAGACCGGAACGCTCACAGAGGGTTCCATCCGATTGGAGTCCGCGGTCGGCCTCGACGGGGCTGCGAACGACGAGGTGCTCAGGCTGGCATGGCTCAACGCCTCGTTGCAGCGCGGCTTCCCTAATCCGCTCGATCTCGCAATCACTCGCTCAAGTGACCTGCGTGTCCAGGCCGACCTGCTCGGCGAGGTGCCGTACGACTTCGGACGCAAGCGGCTGAGCGTGCATGTTCGTGACGGCGACGAAGACGTGCTCATCACCAAGGGCGCATTCGACTGTGTCGCTGATGTCTGCGTAAGCGCCGAGGTGGCCGGAAGTACGGTGGCGTTGTCCGCCGTACGTCCCGACATCGAGCCTCTGATCGAGGAGCTCACCGAGCGCGGTCTGCGTGTGCTTGGAGTGGCCACCAAGAAGCTCACCGGCGATGCGGCGGTCACGGAGGCAGACGAGTCGGGGATGGTGTTGCGCGGTCTGATCACCTTCGCCGATCCCCCCAAGGAAACTGCTGCCCGAGCTGTAACCGAACTTCACGAACTGGGTGTCTCGGTCCTCATGATCACAGGGGATAGCCGGCTGGCAGCGCGTCACGCTGCCAAGATCGTGGGGCTGCCGTTTGGCGATGTGCTGACCGGCGAGGACATTGCACGGCTATCCGACCAGTCGCTGCCCGATGCCATCCGTGGGGCCCGGGTCTTCGCCGAGGTCGAACCACTGCACAAGGAGCGAATAGTGAGGGCGCTCAGGGCGGCCGGCGAGAGCGTCGGCTTCCTTGGCGACGGCATCAACGACGCGGCCGCACTGCATGCAGCGGACATCGGGATCTCAGTGGACACCGCCGTGGAGGTCGCACGGCAGGCGGCCTCGATCGTGCTGCTTGACAAGAGCCTGAGTGTCGTCGCCGACGGCGTGCGTGTCGGTCGCAGGACGTTCGCAAACACGCTCAAGTACGTGCGCGTCACCATCAGCGCGAACTTCGGCAACGTTCTCAGCATGGCCGCCGCGTCGGCGTTCCTGCCGTTCCTGCCCCTGCTGCCGACGCAGATACTCCTCCTGAACTTCTTGTCCGACATCCCAGCGCTGACCATATCGACCGATGCGGTGGACCCGGAGCAGACAGTCGCACCGGAGCGGTGGGACATCCACGCCATTCGGCGGTTCATGGTGTCGTTCGGTCTGCTGTCCTCGCTGTTCGACATCATGACGTTTGCCGTGCTGCGCGTTGGATTTCGAGCGCAGGTCGGACTGTTCCGCAGTGGCTGGTTCGTGGAGTCGATGGCCACGGAGCTGGCTGCGATGCTGGTGCTGCGCACCATGCGGAGGTTCCACCAGAGTCGGCCGAGCAAGGCGCTCGCTGTGTCGAGTCTGGGCGTTCTGACCATCACGGTGGCACTGCCATTCTCACCGCTGGCGCCCCCGCTAGGTCTGGTGCCGGTTCCGCTCTCCGTGCTGCTCGCGCTCGCAGCACTCACCACGCTCTACGTGCTGTCAAATGAGACGCTGAAGAACAGGCCCCATCGTGGTCGTGGGTGACGGGTACGAGGTTCTCGGCGACTCGAGTGCGGCCACGCCCGAACTTGCGCGGTTCAACTCCGGCAATCACTTGTGGGTGATCACTAACCCGCGCATCCTGCAGCCTCGGCGCCTCGCGAGGTAGACTCGGCAGTGAAGTGATCGCGGTGCCTCGCAGCTGATGCGCCAACACGTTGGGCGCAACCGCAGTCGTTCGTTTGGCGAAACTGAGGCATGCTGCGC
>CAZWGV010000099.1:0-3113 GCA_964633595.1 uncultured Coriobacteriaceae bacterium
GTGCGGATGTGGAGGGGGTGGGGAGAGTCGGAGCGGGTGGCGGTCATGGGTGCCTTCCGATGGATGGTCCGACTTGGGCGGGGGCTGGCTTGCACACACTTGGTACCCGAGAGCGGCTGCCCAGCCGTCATACCTGGTGGGAGTCGGCTTGCCCGGGTGCCTGGTGACGGACCCAACACTACGAAGTAAGCTGGAGCCGGTCGATTGGCGGTCGGATATGCGGGGGGAACTTGATCCAGGCTGACGATCTTCAAGACTCACTGATCGACGACCATCTGAGTGCTCTCAGGTGGTTCGAGGAGAACGAAGGCTCAGAAGGCCCCAGGCCCTGGCGTCGCGACGGGAAGCCAGTGGTGCCGGACATTCGCGTTCCACTCACTGCACAGCGAGGAATCCATGTCCCGTCGGGCTGGAAGTACGCGCTTAGCGTGGCGGCGACGCGGAGTAGTCAGTATGGCGACGGTGAGCCCCTACGAGAAGCCGACGGAACCTGGACCTATCTATACAAGGCACATAGGGGTGCGGACGGGGTTGGAATACATTCCCAGTGGAACCGAGCCCTTATCGAGTGCTGGCGTTACGGGGTGCCTGTCGGCGTACTGCGTCAGCTCGCCGGTGGCCAGTACCAAGTCATGGGCCTTGCCTTGGTGGACGCATTCTACTCGGAGGCGGACACCTTCCTGCTGCGGGGACCGGTGGCGCTGGGCCGGTACCGCCGCAGCCCAGTGGACGCGGAAGTCGACGCGTTCTACGCCAGCGATATAGCCAGCGAGCGATGGATGGATCTTGTGGCGGAAGAGGAGCTGTCGGGGTATACAGACCGGCGCTCAACGACCCGTACAGTACTGGTGCGAGAACGCCAGGAGGACTTCCGCGCCATGCTACTAGACGCGTACTCATTCGCCTGTTCGGTGAGCGGGTATGACGCCGTGCCAGCTCTCCAGGCGGCACACATAGTCGGCTATTCCGGCGTGTCCAGTCATCGTCCAGCTAACGGCCTGCTACTACGTGCGGACCTGCACGTTCTCTTCGATCGACATCTCATGGCCATCGACTACTCCGGTGGGTCTCCGGAAGTGTTGGTCGGTCCAGGATTGCGGGGAACAAGGTACGAGCCCCTTGACCGGCGACCCTTGCGCTTGCCAGCAGAACGACGAATGTGGCCCTCACCCGACAGGCTTGAGCAGCACCGCCTGGTCTTCGAGGAAGTCGCGGCTCGAGCGGGCTGAGATCTCCTTGCTCTGCCCTGCTCGGCCGGGGATGACTGGCTTGTCCGCGCTGGTTGCGTGCATCTCGAACGCATCGCCCTCTAGCTGGTTTCCTCGACCCCATTCACGGGGATCACTACGCGAGTCGGCCAACGGGGGATGATGCCCATGAACGGTGCTACTTGCCTTGGATGCAGCGCAGATCTGACCGAGCCGCACTCGGTTTCTTATCGCGAATCCTATGAGGCCTCTGCCAGGCACGAAGGTGACGCGGTCGTTGTGCAGCCGAGGTCGTCTTCCGTAGACGCCGCAGCCTTCTGTGCCGCTTGTGGTGTCGAGATGAGCTACTCGGACGTGGACTTCACGAGTTAGCGCGGCCGCCCCAGCCGCCCTTGACCCCAGCCGCCCCCTAGTCGCACCCTCAGTACGACCACTGAGTACGACCATACGGAGCCCAGCCATGCCTGTCGGCAAGTTCAGTATCTCGCTGCCAGAAGAGCTCGTCGCCGACGTGGACGAGATCGCGTCCGACGAGGGGCTCACGAGGAGTGCTGTGATCCGCGAGGCCGCGTCTCGCTACGTCGCGGCGAGGCGAACCGCGCAATACGAGCGGCAGCGACGCGAGCGGATGGACGAGGCGCTGCGGGGCCTGGAGGACATCGCCGCGTCCTGGGGCGAGGACGATCGCTCCGGTGCCGAGTACCTTCGCGAGATACGCGGGGATTCGCACGGGACGAGAGCACCCGAGGACGGACCTCGGAGTCGGCGCGAGCATGAGTGAGGCGCCTCACCCGGAACGCCCCCTTGTTGTTCTGGATGCGTCGGTTGGCGTGAAGTGGATCAAGCCCGAGCCGGGTCGCGACGCGGCGCTCGGACTACTCGCGGATCACCGGGAGGGGCGAGCCCGGATCGTCGTGCCCGCGCAGTTCGTTCTGGAGGTCGTGGCCGTGGCGGTGAGGCGTGGTGGTCCCGACCTCGGCCAGCGCGTGTGGGACGCCTTGCGCCTGGTAGACCCCACTGTGGTGGGCTTCGATGACGAGCTGGCGAGTTCGGCTTTCGACCAGTGTCGCTTGCTCGACTGTGCGTTCAACGACGCGCTCGCGCCCGCGCTGGCTGAACGGCTCGGCGCCACGCTGTACACGGCGGATGCCCGAGCGCACGGGCGATTCCAGGGAGCTGTCATCCTCGGCTGAGATGGGCTGACGCACTCGTGGCGAGGCACTCCGCCGAAGGACTACACTCGGTGACGAGCCGCCGGAGTCCCTCCTCGGCCCGGCGTGACAGTTGGCGAGGCACCCATGTGCGGTGATCAGACACCAAGCCCGAGCGCGTTCGCCGAGAACCTGCGCGCCGAGATGCCGCTCGGCCGCAAGATCGGACTCGTCGTCCTGAACACCCTTCGCAAGCTCGTGAGGCTACGCTCCTGCTGCGGACACCCAGGTGAGCCCGGTTGTTGACGCACGGCCTAGGCCGCCGGTCGGCGGCTCGGGCGGGATAGGACTAGGCGGGGTGTTCGAGTCGATGGAGTTGCGGGTCGCGGCCTAGCGAGGGGGCGAGAACCGTGCAGGTGCGTATGCGTGTGATCCTAGCCATCGTCGGCTTGCTCCTGGTGAGCGGTTGCTTCGGGCCAACGGAGGTGGAGATCGGCGAGGCCCAAGACGGTGGCTCCATCGAGGTAGACGTTGGGGACACCATCGTCGTATCGCTCGAGGGCAATCCGTCAACCGGCTACGGTTGGGAGACCGGCAAGGATCCCAGGCCCAGACTCGAGCCGGGCGAGGTTTCCTTTGAGGCAGACTCCAAGCTTGTGGGCGCGGCGGGGATGCAGAAGCTCTCGTTCGAGGCGGCCAAGACGGGAGAGGTGACGTTGTCCCTCGTATACCGCAGACCGTGGGAGCCCACCGC
>CAZWGV010000100.1:0-3100 GCA_964633595.1 uncultured Coriobacteriaceae bacterium
GCGGTTACCGTTTCAAGGACGCGGCCGATTCACGAAGACCGGTTAAGTCAGGTTCCATGAGGATGGCGCCCACCGAACGGACGATCGAGCCCCGGTTCGGGAAGATGCCCACCACGTTCGCCCTGCGCTCGATCTCCTTGTTGAGCCTCTCCAAGGGGTTAGTGGAGCGGATGCGCCTGCGGTGGGGCTCAGGGAAGGCCATGCAGGCGAGGATGTCTTCCTCGGCGGCGAGTAGGATCTCGCTGACCTTGGGGAAGCGGCCCGAGAGAGAGACCGGCGGCCACCCTGCCTAGCTGCTCATGCGCGCTCACCTTGTCCGGCTGGGCGAAGATCGTCCGGATCGTGGCCGCGACCATCCGGGAGGCGGCCTTGGGCACCTGCGACCTCGCTCGAAGCGCTCCGCGCCCACAAGGTCGGTCACCTCTTCCTCCATGAGCGCCTGCGCGAGGATCCTCACGCCCTCCCTGATCGTGTCCACGCCTTCCTCGGCTGCCACCTTGCGGAAGAGATCGAGCAGTTCCATGCTCTTGTTGGCCATCGTGGTGACTCCTTTCGACGTCGGGGTGGTTCTCAACGCCGAAGGTCACACGATGGCCGCCTCATACTCAAGCGGCCTGAAGGCTTCTACACACTTCCTGGGACGCTAACCCAGCCAGCCCGTTCACGGATGGGGCACCGCCGCTAGCCGACGAGATTTCCCGCTGACATGATTACGGGCACCGGTACGCATAAACGAGAGTATGCTACCCGGACATCACAGTTCGCAGGGAGTCCGAGGACACCGAATGAGCTTGATCTCCCATACTTGGACGAGGTTTCCGTCAAGAAGTTCGAAGGGGGCTAGGCCGTGACGAGCGCCATCGAGAACCCGAAGCGCGCCACCGTGATGACTGACGCCGAACCCCCGATGCGTGCGTCGCGTGAGACTGATGCGGCTCGTACTCGCAGTCGGTAGGACGACAGGCAGAGACGATGGCAGTGAGTATCACTAGACGGCAAGGCGATAGCCGCGCGGCGCAGCGATCGGGCGCGATACCGCTCGCCATGTCCGGCTTAGACATTCTGGTCATGCGGCATCCTGAGTCGGCGGCGCTCGTGAAGCGCGCGATCGAAGGGCTTGTGAAGCAATGATCGATTCGATTCTGACCCAGCCGACTCCGGCGGCGACATGCGCCTGCGACGACCGCGAGGTCGTCAACCGATTGGTGGATGCGTACCTTGGCAAAGAGGGCGTCCTCGTCGACTTGCTGCACGACACACAGTCCCACTTCGGCTACCTGCCGGACGCCATCTTGCGCCATCTTGCGGACAGACTCGATGTGCCGATCGCGAGAATCTACGGCGTGGCTACGTTCTACTCGAGCTTCAGATTCACGCCACCGCCGCAGAACGAGATCAAAGTGTGCACGGGGACGGCGTGCCATGTTCGTGGCGCTCCGAACGTTCTCCAAGAGTTCGAGGACTTGCTGGACATTCGCGCTGGAGAGACGAGTGACGACGGGTGGGTCGGCTTGCGAACCGTCAGCTGTGTGGGCTGCTGCGCTCTGGCGCCGGCGGTCGTCGTGAACGGCGCGGTTCAACGCGCCACCTCGTCTGGCAAGATGCTGCGGGCCCTAACCCCGCGACAGCAGGCCGAGGAGGGTGATGGTGATGTTGCGTAGCGCAGCTGATCTCGCCGCGATGCGCGAACGCGTGCTGAACGACCAAACCTCGTGCACGTGCCAGATACGGGTCTGCACCGGGACCGGGTGCAGGGCCGCGGGAGGACACGAGACCTTCGAGGCGTTCCGGGAACTAGCGGATCCTGCCCGTGTGCAAGTGTCCCCCACTGGCTGTCAGGGCCTGTGCGAGAAGGGAACCCTCGTGATGGTTGAGCCTCATGATGTGCTCTACCAGCACGTTCTGCCCTCTGACGTTCCCAAGGTGCTCGACCTGACGGTGGGCAGAAACATCCCCGTCGGCCAGATGCTGATTGAGGACCCCATCACGGGAAAGAGAGCGGAGACCGCTCAAGACGTGCGCTTCTACGCCACTCAACAGCGCCTCGCGCTGAGCATCTGTGGCCGAATCGATCCTACCAGCATCGAAGAGTATGTCGCCGAGGGCGGGTACGAGGCGCTCGCGAAGGTCGTGACCGAGATGAGTCCCGAACAAGTCATCGAGGAAGTCAAGGCGTCCCGCCTTCGGGGCCGTGGCGGCGCCGGTTTTCTGACTGGCGTGAAGTGGGAGTCTGGACGCCAGGCAAAGGGAGATGAGAAGTACGTCATAGCCAACGGCGATGAAGGCGATCCGGGGGCCTTCATGGATCGCAGCATCATGGAGGGCAATCCCCATGGCGTGCTCGAGGGCATGATCATCTGCGCCTACGCTGTTGGAGATGTACGCAGAGGTTACATATACGTCCGCGAAGAGTATCCGCTGGCTGTCGAGCATCTACGGATTGCCATCGAGCGCGCTCGCGAACTCGGACTGCTCGGTAAGGACATCCTTGGCAGCGGCTTTGAATTCGACGTCGAGGTCAGACGCGGCGCGGGCGCGTTCGTGTGCGGCGAGTCGACGGCGCTGATGTTCTCCATCGAGGGAAGGCGCGGGATGCCGCGCGTCACCCCTCCCCGCTCCGTCGAGGCCGGACTGTTTGGCAAGCCCACCGTCTTGAACAACGTCGAGACGTTCGTCAGCGTCCCGTGGATCATCAGCAACGGTGCGGAGGCGTTCCTGGAGATGGGTACCGAGAACTCCCCTGGTACGAAGGTCTTCGCGCTGACCGGTAAGGTCCGCAACACAGGGCTTATCGAAGTGCCGATGGGCATCACGATGCGTGAGATCATCGAGGAGATCGGCGGCGGGATGCTTGGAGCGGGGCGGTTCAAGGCGGTCCAGGTTGGAGGGCCATCGGGCGGATGCGTGCCCGACAGGCATCTGGACGTACAACTGGACTTCGATTCGCTGGATGAGATCGGGGCGATGATGGGCTCCGGCGGCCTCGTGGTCATGGACGAAAGCGACTGCATGGTCGACGTGGCGCGGTATTTCCTCTCGTTCACCCAGGTCGAGTCGTGCGGAAAGTGCCCGCCGTGTCGGGTCGGGACCTTCGAGATGC
>CAZWGV010000101.1:0-3029 GCA_964633595.1 uncultured Coriobacteriaceae bacterium
TCGGCCGTCAGCTCAACCGCCTGACCATCGCCCATCCTCGTCCATACTTTGTTCACTGCGTCAACACCTCCGTTCGTATGACAAGGCACGAGTGATCAGGCCACTGGAGGGGAACGCGACGTAGCGAACGTGGACCCTGAACGAGCGCCGACGGACTTCGAGGGGACTCCCGGAAGCGGGACCATCTCCGTGGCGAGGCCTCCCTGCGGGCTGGCCAGCGATGCTCGGCGGGCAAGGCGCAGAGGCCTCGCGGGTGAAACGAGCAGTCTCACGGTCTCCCTGTCATGCGGCCCATCTCAAGTGCGCCACTCTCCGCACTCTACGGACATCGTGCATGCCGCGTCAAGGCGGGGTCAGACGGGCTCGCGACCGGCTCATTACCGTTCTTTGCGTTCTCGTCCAACCCGCGAATCCTGCCCCCCGGGCTTCTCCGGCCATCCTGCTGCACCGCTCACCTCTGACACCACCTGACCGAGGAAGAGCAGTCACGCCACTCCGTCTTCCTCCTGGCTCGCGCCCTCGGCCTGACGCGCTCGGGCTTCCGTGCCTGGAAAGCGGCGGCGGCCGTCTGCAAGAGCGCGCTAGGGCGAGCGCCTCAAGTCGCGCATCGCCGAGAATCATGAGGCTTCGTAGGGGCTGGATGGCGCCCCCCGATCTCGTGCGCGCGACGTCACGGCGACAGCACCGGACGAGTTCCGAGGCGGCCGACATCACTGTGAGGCTGCTCCCCGGAGCAGCTCGGTTCCCCGGAGGCTGCTGTAGGTTGGACGCGGCGGCGCGAGTGTGACTTCAGAGAATCACTGGCCGTGCTTCTGCGAGCTGTGCGCTGGCGCAGCACACCGGCCAGAGCATGACTGGGGCCACAGTCGCAGGTGCAGCGCGCCGTCACGCGGCGCGTCGGGCGTCATATCTCGCAGTTCCTCTCAAGCCGCTCCGCGTACACGCGGTCCAGGCCGAGTTCCAGAATCTTGCGACGCCACACCACCGCTCAGCGGCACACCTGCCCATCGCTGTGTGTCGGGATGTGGGCCTCGCGCTCGGCGGGGCTCATTGCCGCGAGCTTCGCTGCGAAGGCCGCTCCGTCCACGCGACCTGACTCCTGTCGCGTGTGCTGCACGTCGGTCGATCCTCGGTCGCTGCCCTGCATGGTCCTGCGTACTCCTTCGCGTTCAGGGAATGGGCTCCCGATCCCACTCCGAAGGGGTGAAGACGCATCCCGGCTCCCCGCCCACCGCGAGCAGCGCGGTACCCGGCTGCGTGGCGACGGCCCCACGGCGGCTCTTGGGGTCAGGCACATACACGAAGGTGCCGGCGGGCGCGTCGAACTCCTCACCCTCGACCTTGAAGCACGCGCCGCCAGTCACGACGAGATAGAGCTCCTCGTGGCGGGTGCCCGACTCCGGGTCCTCGGTGTGGTCTTCGGTGAGGACGTCGCCAGCGTGAGGAGCCCGGAAGAGATTGGCGCCGAACGAGCCAATGGCGAAGAAGCGGCGGATCGGCTTCCACTCCGTCCCCGGCGCCCACTCGTACGGGATGGTCGGGATGGCATCGATACTCGCAGCGATGTACCGGGCTCCGTTCGTCCTTCCCTCGCTCATCCGGCTCCTCCTCTGCCTTTGGTGCCGGCGCCCGCCGCGTGGCGACCGCCCGATTCACTCACAGACGTCGCACACCACCGGGTTCGGCGGCGTCTCGGGAGACGGCTCGGTGTCGCCGAGACGCCAGAAGGTCTCTTCGGTGAGGACCTGCCCCGGTTCGACGACCAGGAACTCCCCGTCGTGCGGACCGCGGATGAGCTTCTCGAGCAGTCGCAGCGACCCCTGAATCTGGGTCACTGGCAACCCGTAGAAGCGCGACACCGTGTCGACGTACTCGTGCGCCTTCTGCAGGTCGTAGGTGCCGGTGTCGATAACGGCGACCCGCGTGTACGACTCGAGCATCATGTGCGCCACCATGCGCGCCTTCTCCTCGCCCAAACGCGGAATCATCTTGAGGTACTCCCGGTACGGATCCTCGAGCTCCTCGATCCACCCACGCGTATAGTAGTAAGTCCCGGGGTGTTCGGCGAACTCGCGCAGGTACCTGCGCCGCGAGCCCAGGAGAAGGGCGATGCAGTCGTCACAGGCCGGCAGGACGAGGCGATGCTCTGCCGCGACCAGACCGGCGGTGCCGTTCGAGCAGCGACCGTAGGCCAGCAGGATGGTGGTCCCGGCGGGGGTCGCAGCGATGCTGTCGTTGATCCTCGCGCGGAGCACGTCCGGGGTATCGTGCAGGAAGCCGTCGAGATACTCGACGGGGATGTCCCCGCGCAGGGCTTCGACCTCGTCGCGGATGGTGCTGCAGGCGATGAGCTTGTACTCAGTCATGCCACGATGCCTTTCCGTCGGATTCGGCGCGCTTCGCCAATTATGCGGCCTGCGGACCAGAATGTCAGGCCACTTTCGTCCTGATAGCGGGCACGGCGCCACCATCCTCCACTTGGCCAAGGTCGAGTGGGGTTGCCCCGCTCTCGGCGACGGCGTTGTCCCAGCACTGCCCCGGGCGTGAGAGCGACTGCACGATTCCGTGTCGCGCCAGCAGCTCGCGGGGCTCGCCCGACGTGTACCGCAGCCTGGTCTTCGGCAAGCTGCTCACCGACAGCGGCATCGCGCGGTCCATGGGCTCCCGCGGGGACGCCTACGACGCCGCCATGGAGAGCTTCATGGCCTCGATCAAGACGGAGCTTAGCAACCGGCGGCGCTTCAAGACCAAAGACGAGGCGAGAACGGCAATCCTCACCTACATCGAGGCGTTCTACAATCGGCGGCGGCGACACTCAGCCCTCGGCCAGAAGAGCCCTGCGGTCAATGAGAGGATGCTCGTGACCGCCCAGCAGGAGGCTACGACATCGTAGCGCTGAACTGTCCACTGAAGCGGGGCAACTCCAACTCCAGAAGGTCCGGCGGTCAGGGACCGCCATGGTGTCTAGGAACCTCCTCCCAGCGCCGGTGGCCGGCGGCCGGTGAGGCGGCATCCCAGCAAGGACGTGG
>CAZWGV010000102.1:0-2932 GCA_964633595.1 uncultured Coriobacteriaceae bacterium
TCACATCGGGGCGCCAGCGGCGTGGGATGGCGGATGCTCCCGCTCGATGGGCAGGGGCATCCGCTTTCATCCCGGGGGCGATGCGCGACGGGCGGCTGGCGCCCCGCGACGGGCAGCAGGCGACGTGCGGCGCGCGACACCCGCTGGGCGCGTCATGGCGATGCCGTACACTACGCACACGACCGACCGGCACCACGGCCGGATCGAGCGCGAGGGAGGGTCGATGGGTCGCATCCCGGACGAGGATGTTCAGCGTGTCCGAGACGCGACCGACGTCGTAGCGCTGATCGGCGAAACCGTCGAGATGAAGCGCAAGGGCCGCCTCTTTTGGGGCCGATGCCCCTTCCACTCCGAGAAGACCCCCTCGTTCAAGGTGGACCCCGGCACGCAACTCTGGCACTGCTTCGGCTGCGGTGCGGGAGGCGATGCCTTCGGCTTCATCATGCAGGCGGAGAACCTCGACTTCCCTGACGCCGTGCGGTGCCTGGCCGAGCGGTCCAACGTGGAGATCCGCGAGGAGGGGGGAGCGGCCACCGGCGAGCGCGGCAGACTCACAGCGGCGTGCGAGGCGGCTGCAGACTACTATCATCGCGTGCTCACGACGTCGCGCGCTGACGCGGCCGAGGCCGCCCGGGTCTACCTATCCTCGCGCGGATTCGGTACCACGATCGCCGGGGAGTGGACGCTGGGATACGCGCCGGGCAGTGGCGCGCTGGTGACCCACTTGAAGGGTCAGGGATTCACCGAGGACGAACTCGTGCGGGCCGGTCTCGCTTCCCGTCCCGAGCGCGGACAGGGGATCCGAGACCGCTTCTTCGAGCGCGTGATGTTCCCCATCAGGGATGTCCGAGGCAAGACGGTTGGCTTCGGAGGACGGGTACTGGGCTCCGGTGAGCCGAAGTACCTCAACAGCTCCGAGACGCCGCTCTTCCACAAGTCGTCCAACATGTACGGCATCGAGCGCGCGAAGGGTGCCATCGTCGCCGCTGGTCACGCGATCGTCGTGGAGGGATACACGGACGTCATCGCTTTGCACGAGGCGGGTGTGAAGAACGCGGTGGCCACCTTGGGAACCGCGCTCACCGACGAGCACGTGCGCCTGCTATCGCGCTTCGCGAAGCGAGTGGTCTACCTCTTCGACGGCGACGAGGCGGGAGTGAGGGCTGCCCTGCGCGCCGCGGATCTGGTGGACTGGGAGGCCGCGTCCGAGGTCGGCGAGCACGGGGTAGAGTACGCTGTGGCACTGGTGCCAGGGGGGTCCGATCCGGCAGACCACGTGAAGGAGCACGGCGCCGAGGGCATCTCGGAGGTCGTGGCGGGCGCCGTACCACTCCTGAGGTTCGTCCTCGATCGGCGCTTCGCGGAGCACGATCTGGGGACGCCGGAGGGGCGGACGTCGGCGCTAGCCTCGGCGGCGGGCGTACTGGCGGCTCTCGGTAGGGAGTCGATGCTGGCTCAGGACTACATGAACCAGGTGGCCGACCGGCTGCTCGTGGACTACCCTACGGTTGCCGTGGCGGTGTCTCGGGCCAAGCCGACGATCGGTCGCGCCGCCGAGAGACCCCCGGCTGCTGCGCCAAGAGGGGAGCCTGCGGGCGAAGCGGGGGCGGCCCCGTCGGGGTCGGCCGAAGGGGACGCTAGAGTCAGCGGTCCGCAGGAGGCGGTGGAGCGCGAGATCGCTCGGATGGTGATCGCTGTGCCCGAGCTGCGGAAAGAGGCACGCGAATTGCTGTACGACGAGCTTATTGTCTCGCGTCGCTACGCGGCGTTGCTCGAGGCGGTCGCCGACGCCGGCATGTCGGTGGGCAGCGATCTGTTCGCGACGGTGACGCGCACGGACCCGGATGCGGGGGCAATGCTCAGTGCCCTGGCGGTCGGGGGGGAGATAGACCCAGAACACGGGAGGTTCGTATTTCGGGAATCTACGAGGAGACTCAAGGAGTACGCCCTGGAGCGTCAAATAGTAGCTAAGAAGGCCGCTATGAAGGCGCTAGATCCCCAGACGGAGCGAGCAGAGCACGACAGGCTGTTCCGTGAGGTAGCCGGGCTGTTGCGCGAGAGGGAAGCGCTCAGATCCGAAGAACGACACGACATGGAGGCATAAGTCGCGTGGCAACCAAGGCTTCGAAAGAGAAGAGTTTGGCGAAGGACGCGGGCCAAGACGTTCTGCCCCCCGAGGCGGAGGCGCTGATCGAGGTCGGCAAGTCCAAGGGCAAGCTCAGCGATGAGGAAGTCCAGGACGTCCTTTGTGAGCTTAAGGCGCCGCAGGTGGCGGCCGTCTACTCGGCGCTGGAGAAGGCCGGCGTGGAGATAGTGGAAGACTCCGGCCCCTCCGGTTCGGACGAGGACGGCTTGCTCGAGGATGATCCGCCCGCCGAGGAGATCCCCGAGGAGCCCGCCACACCGGCGGCCAAGCCCACCAAGGAGCGCAAGCGCAAGCCTCGGCGTCGGCTGGACGCCACCTCGGTGGCGCCGCTCACGAGCGATCCCGTTCGGATGTACCTGAAGGAGATCGGTAAGGTCCCGCTGCTGACCGCTCGGCAGGAAGTGGACCTCGCGATGAAGATAGAGGCGGGGCTCGAGGCCACCGCCAAGCTCGAGGAAGGCGAGGAGCGCGGCATCGAGTTCGACCGCATCGAGCGGCGTCGGCTCGACCGCATCGAGGCTATCGGCCTGCAGGCCAAGCGGCAGCTGGTGGAGGCGAACCTGCGGCTCGTGGTCTCGATCGCCAAGCGCTACGTGGGTCGCGGCATGCTCTTCCTCGACCTCATCCAAGAGGGGAATCTCGGCCTCATCCGCGCTGTTGAGAAGTTCGACTACACCAAGGGCTACAAGTTCTCGACGTACGCGACGTGGTGGATCCGGCAGGCCATCACTCGCGCCATCGCCGACCAGGCGCGCACGATCCGCATCCCCGTGCACATGGTCGAGA
>CAZWGV010000103.1:0-2856 GCA_964633595.1 uncultured Coriobacteriaceae bacterium
CCTGGCATGACGCCCCAGCCATCATCATGGTGCTCCCGAATTGCCCCCCCACCGACCATGAAGAGCCGACCGTTGGGTGCTGCCCACAGAGCCGACACGGCAGTGGGCGGTTGAGGGGCGACCGGCACCCACGCCCTAGCGCAGGCAGTGCAGCCCTCGTCTACAGTTCCATCGCAGTCATCGTCCTGGTCGTTGCATTGCTCGGGGAGCAGGAGGCAGGATTCGGACGGAGGCAGGGTACAGGTGTCCAGACAGTCGGCCAGGCCCGCCGAGCCACAGCTAGTCGTACATGGGCTCCGGGCGCTGGCACAACACGCGAAACCGTTAGGGAGCGGAAAGAAATAGATTTGACTATTTCTTGCGACGTGCTACCATAGAGGCCATGGGTAGCCTGTCGTCACAGCCCTGGCTCCGAGTCTTCCGCGACCTCAACGAGGCGCAGCGCCGCTGGCTCGCCGGAGCCATGGCTATCCAAGAGGGGTGGGGTGGCATTCGCAGGGTTCGAGAAGCAACCGGGCTCTCCGCACCAACCATCATCAAGGGCATGCATGAGGTCCGTTCGCGTCGACCGCTGAGTTCCCAAGAGCGCGTGCGACCACGGGGGGCCGGTCGGAAGGCAGTCGAAACGGTGCACCCCCAGGTGCTGAAGACGCTGGACAGCTTGGTCGACGACAGCACGGCGGGAGACCCCATGAGCTGTCTGCGCTGGGTGCATAAGTCGACGCGGACGCTGGCGAGCGAGATGAAGCGACAGGGCTATCCGCTGTCGCATGTGACGGTCGGGCGGCTGCTCTCGGTGTTGGAGTACTCTCTACAGGTGAACGCGAAGAGCAAAGAGGGACGCTCCCCTGCCACGCGTGATGCGCAGTTCCGATACATCAACAGACTCGTTGCGCAGTTCCAGGCGGCGGGAAACCCTGTGCTCTCGATCGACGCCAAGAAGAAAGAGAAGGTCGGGGAGTTCAGGAATTCCGGCCGCACGTACCGACGGAAAGGGAAACCGGTGAAGGTGAACGTGTACGACTACCCGGACCTCGGGAAGGGAGTGGCCATTCCCTACGGCGCCTTTGACGTCGTGAGGAACCATGGCTTCGTGAACGTGGGGATGACGCACGAGACTTCCGAGTTCGCGGTGGAGAGCCTGAGGTGGTGGTGGCGACGGATCGGACGTCGACACTACCCGAATGCGACTGCCTGGCTGCTCTGTGCCGACGGAGGCGGAAGCAACGGAAGCCGGAGGAGGGGGTGGAAGTACCACTTGCAGGAGCTCACCGACGAGATCGGGATTCCGGTGACCGTGTGCCACTACCCGCCTGGCGCAAGCAAGTGGAACAAGATCGAACATCGGATGTTCTCGTTCATCAGCTCGAATTGGCAAGGTGTACCACTGGACGACTATGCGACGATCGTAAGCCTCATTGCTGCGACTCGGACGGGCAAGGGACTCCGCGTGCAGGTCCGGCTCGACCGGCGTGGCTATGAGCTACGGCAGGAGATCAGCGACGCCGAGATGGCGACGGTCCAACTGGTTCCACACGACACACATCCTGATTGGAACTACACGATCACCGCAAGGTAGGGTGACCACCGCCTTCAGGAGATTATTCAAATCTATTTCTTTACGCTCCCGTACGTCGGAGTCACGTACGGCGCGACGCCCTGTTTCGGGTGTCCGCCGGATGCGGATCTCGGTGTGCCGACCCGCGAGCCCGTAGAAAGCTCCTGGATCGATGACGACTTCGTCTGGATTCGGAACGAGGTCCAGAGCCCGTTCGGAGCGGGCTGGGCTTTGGCCGGTCTCAAGCGTATCGTGCGCGGGACGAACGAGCGGAGTTGGGCGGTCTACGGCGGAGGCGAGACCGTTGAGCTCTTCGACGGCGTCCGCGGCGGCGAGGTCATCACCGTGGCCGGCAACGGCCGCCAGGTCCCGATGCCCGACGGAGTCCCCGCCACCCGTGCGAGTCTGTTCTCTCCCTCGGCCATCGCGCTGGATGGCGACGGCGCCCTGTTCGTGCTGCACCAGCAGGGCAGCGAGAAGCTTCGCATTACTCGCGTGGATCCCACCACGGGACGTGCGTGGGTGGTCCTGGACGGAACGTTCGTTCCGCCGCTCTGGGGCCGGGTCGCTGACCTTGGGTGGAGCGCGGGAACGGGCCTGCTGGCGCTCACCAGCCGAGGTGTCCAGGCCATCCACTGTACGCGCGACACCGCGCAGCCTTCGGGCCTCGCGTGCGCATTTGCCGGCGCTGTGTCGGTGCTCTTCGACTACGGCGAGAGAATGTCGGTTGCCCCGGGCGGCATCGTGTACGTCTCGCGCCAGAACGAGGTCTGGAAAGCCAACCTGGCGACCGGCGCCGTGACGCGCGTCGCCGGCACAGGTGTGGCCGGGTTCTCCGGCGACGGCGGTCCCGCCGTCGCTGCCACGCTGAACCTCGTGACGGACATCGCCGCCGATGATGCAGGCAATATCTACATCGCGGACTCGCGCAACTTCCGCGTTCGGCGCGTTCGTCCTGACGGGACCATCGAAACCGTGGTCGGCAACGGCGTGAACCGCTGGAGTCCGGACGGACTTGCCGCGCGAACGAGTCCTTCTTGGGGGCCGACGGCCGTGGCGGTTTCCCCGGAAGGCAAGCTGAGGTTCGCCGTTCCAATGGCAATCCGCGAGGTCGGTGCGATGGGCGAGCTGGTGACCCTCGTCGGTGACCTGCGGCCGGTCAGCTACCGCGGCGACGGTATTCCAGGTCGCCATGCGGGGCTTGGTACGGCCCGAAAGCTGCTGCATGACTCCTCGGGTGACCTGTACTACGCCGATGGCGGAACTGCCGGCGCCACGGCTCTGGACCCGCACCGCGT
>CAZWGV010000104.1:0-2760 GCA_964633595.1 uncultured Coriobacteriaceae bacterium
CCCAACGACGTGCGGACCGAGGCCTACATCACCGGTCGCTTTGGGTAGACGCTTGGCCGTGGCGTGTCGAACGTTCAGCGCATCACCAGCAGCGCGCCGACGCGTGCCTTGCACCTGAGTCTACGCTGTGCGGCGCGCTGTCTTCAGGAAGTGCGGGTTAGGAATGCCCCGCGCAACTTCACTCCGACTCAGCAACGAACTTGGCCAAGGCCGAAAGGCTGTGCTCCCAGAACACCGTGATTCGATGCTGGTCCTGAGCCTCTCGAAGGTTCTTCAGCTTGAACACGCCTGCGAGCACCGCTGCAGTGACGACCTGTTCTCCGAAGACGCTCCTCCACCGCGCGGCCTTGCCACCGGTCTCCCGGATCAGTCTTTTGACGCTGTTCGTGTAGCTGTTGGACACCTTGCACTCAATCGCGAGCAGCCGCCCATCGCGCAGCCGAACCGGCATGTCCGACTTCGTGCCAGCGACCTCAACCTCGCGACAGAAACAACCCCTGTCGAGGGCATCGACGACATGAATGGCACGAGGCCGCGGGACCTCAGTGAACCCGGCGGTGAGCAGGGCGGCTGCTACGGCATCCTCCTGACGCTGAGACGGGGCCATTCGTCGAGCGGTCCGGACGCGCTCGGCCGCCCAGACGCCTGCAGTCCAGTCAATGGCAGCCTGGAGTTCGTGAGCCGTGGGATCGCGCGATTCACTCAGCCACGGCACTCGCATGGGATCAAGCGCAGATAGGGCGACCTCGACGAACGCGTCGTCATGATTCAGGTCTTCGCCCTCCGAAACCAAGACCTCGAGAACCGTCTTCAAATCGTCTGCGCTTATTGGGGGTGCGGCCAGATGTCGCACAGCATCCACTGTGGCCGGATCACCTAGCGTTGCCTCTTGCAGCGAGCGGAGATTGTCGCTCTCAACAAGGAGCCGCTCAACAAGCGGCCGGAGGGTGCGGAACTCGGCGGCGTAGGCTGCGGGACCCTCTTCAATCCGCTCATGAACGAAGAGTGCGGTAGCCTGATGCCGGTCCCGTTCGAGCTGCAAGTCTTCCCAGTGCGGCGGCGCCAGCCACCTCGCGTCAGGAGCCAAGGCCGATCCAATCTCGCAACATATCGGGTGAGGGCACGAGCAAACGTTCCATTTCACCGGGTTCGTACTTGCGGAGCCCCCCCTGGTAGACACGCCCGCCGCTCCCGAAGTGCTCGCTGGAGTTGAGGAAGTTGACGAGGCCCATCAACTGATCGTCGTCCAACTCGACCCTTGGATACAGCCCATGAACCACATTCACGATCGGCATCAGATCCGGGTTCAACGCGAAGGCTGGCCGTCCTCTGCCCATGTAGGTCGCCACTACCGGAGGCATCCTGAGGGGGACGCCGTACCAGGGAGTGCGCGAGCGGCATACGTAGCCCTCGCGAGCCTTGGTGCCTCGCTCGGTGATGTAGTCCGCAAGCGGCTCGCTGGCATCGACGTCGGCACGCGAGACGGCCAGCAGATGACGTTCGACTTGAGACGAGTCGATGCGGCCGTTGGCCCCCAGAACTTCGCGAGCTCGGGTGATCGCAGGGAGACAGTACTCGCTGAGACCGACTCGTCTGGCGAGATCGCCAGGAAGCAGGAAGAAGTCGTTGCCGCCGGTGACGGCGCCACGGCTCACCCGAACGTAATCTCCCAGGGGCAGAAACCCTTCTGGCGTTCGCTTCCGCGGAGTGAGCAGCTCAGTCCAGGAGACTGCAGCCTCAAGGCGTGATCGGGAGATGGTGCGTCCTCTGCGTTCAATATCGTGTATATCGTCAGGCGTGCGAGCGGCCTGAAGACGGATGCTCGAAGCCTCGTGCCCACGCTGGAAGCACACGATGGAGGCCGTAACCATCGCGTCGTCGAATGCGCGGGCCTCGGGATGCAGGACGTGCACCGAGCGACCTCCGGCTCCGTTCAGCAGCGCATCGCGCATTGCGCGCCCGTAGTTGACGTCAAGCCACTCTGAGCTAGTCAAGAGGCAGCCCAGATCCCCAAGGGCGCTCTTACTGACAACAGCCATGAAGAAGAGCGCATGAAGACCGGCCAGTCCTGACCACCGCGACCAACCGAGTTCTGCCGCGGTGCTGCGGGCCCAGACCTTGAGATCCGCACGGATGTGATGGTGTCGCACATACGGGGGGTTACCGATGAAGGCGGTGCGTCCAGCGATGGGATCCAATGACAGCCGCAAGAAGTCCTCGTTGAGGACCGACACGTTGCGAAGGCCCAAGACAGCGGTATTAGCCCTGCATGCCAGCGTGGAGACAGGGTCTAGGTCTACGGCCAGGACTTCGGCATGGCGACTTGCTTGCGCAGCAGCAAGCGCGAAACGCCCGGAGCCACACCCGCAATCGACGACTCGGTCGGGAGTCTGGGCAGATACCCAGCCGACCATTTCATTCACCAGGGGGGTCGGCGTAAACACCTGACCGATCGTGCGGCGATCTTCCGCCGAACGCATTGCGAGCAGGCGATCTCCGAGAGGATCCTCGCCGCATAGGATGCGCTGACGAACGTGCTCAGTGTCTCGGGATGCGTAGCCGCTCGTCAGGAGAAGGGCGCTTTCAGCCTCCGACAGTGGACCGCCCACAGAGGATGCTCTAAGCGCCGCACATAGTGCGGCGAATTCAACGACTTGAGTGTCTAACTCTGCCAAAGTTCCGGATCCTTACCACATGCCGGAACCCTGCGCCCCGACCCTGCCCTACGACTGTAGTATACCGCCCTGACATCCGAAGACT
>CAZWGV010000105.1:0-2757 GCA_964633595.1 uncultured Coriobacteriaceae bacterium
CCCCGCGGCCGAAGGGCCGCTGGAGGTTACATCCAGGATGGGGCGCAAGCGGTCTTCGGCTGCAAGGTCGAGGCCCGCCGAGAACGCCAGGTTGGACGTCTTCCTCTCGTTCGTCATGTGGGGGCTCGTTGTCTGCGTGCTCTCGTTCGGAGTCTTCTTCGCTTATCAAGTGCGGGTCGTGAGACAGGAACAGGAAGCGGCGAGTCCCGCGCTTCGCGTCATCAAGGCTCTGAAGGAGCAGGCTCGCGCGAACCCCAACGACGTCGTGATCAGAGTTCGGCTGGGGGAGGCACTCGCGGCCGCGGGTCTTCGCAAGCAAGCTGTCGAACAGCTGCAGATCGCGGTCGAACTCGACAAGAAGCACACCGGGGCATACATGAACCTGGCGATCATCGCCATGCTCGAGAAGGACCTCGACGCCTCGGCCGGCTACTTCCAGAAGGTGCTGGATCTTACGGCTGCCGACGAGTACGGCGAGATAAGTCAGAGGCGTGAGCAGGCTCTCTTCTACATGGGTGAGATCGCCATCCTTCGCCGTCAGTACGAAGACGCTATCGGCTACCTGAAGGGCGCGCTGCGGATCCGAAAGGACGCCTCAGACAGCTACCTGCGCCTGGCGCAGGCGTTCGTCGCCCTAGAGGAGCACGATGCCGCGATAGAGCAGCTAAACGCGGCGCTGGCGTTCGATCCGAAGTACGCAGAGGCGCACTACGAGCTCGGGATGATCTACCTCGCTCAAGACGACAAGGTGAGTGCAGCCTGGCACCTGAGGACGGCGGCCGACCTCGCGCCGGACAGGCAGGAGCCCGCAGAGGCGCTCTCCTCGCTTGGCGACCACGAGGGTTGGTACGATGCTGCGCTGGAAGCGCAGCGGTCCAAGGATCTTTCGGCGGCGCTGAATGCTATCAGGATAGCTCGGGCCATCGAGCCCAGGAGTGTGGCCGCGGCCAAGCTCAACGGCGTCATCCTGGAAGCCGCTGGGAGTCTCGCCGAGGCCGCCGAGGCCTACCGGAACGCTGCCAAGTTGGATCCGGCTGACAAGGAGGCGGCTGCGGCAGTGAAGCGTCTGCAGACCGCGATCGACAAGAAGGGCAAGAAGTGACCCGGCGCAGAAGGCGCAAGCTCATAGCTATCGCCCTGCTCACGCTGCTCCTGGCGGCGCTGGGGCTCTGGTACTGGAACTTCCGGGCGACGCGAAGCCTGAGGTTCAACATAGCCACCACGACCGCGGACGCCATAACGCCACCCGACTACCTCTACTCATTCTCAGGCGAGGGCGAGAACCATGTCAGGAGCCCACTGGGAGTACTGGCAGATGGGGAGTTGGTCTACGTAGTCGATTCCCGGTTGGGTCGCGTCATGGTGTTCAGGCCCGACGGCACGTACGTCCGCTCATTCGGGCAGGGCAAGCTCGTGACGCCGCTCTACATCGCCAAGAACCCCCGGAACGGCCGCTTCTATGTGAGCGATCGCCGAAACCGGTCGGTCGAGATCTTCGACGCGTCCGGCAAGCACGTCGGTACGTTCGACCCCAAGCTGCCCAAGCAGCAGCTCCCGAAGATCGAGACCAAGGGCGATCAGTGGGTACCGGTGGCACTCGCGTTCGCACCCGACGGAACCTTCTATGTGACCGAGCTCCTTGGCGGCCACCGTCTGCTGATCTTCGACCCCCAGGGCAACTTCAAGAAGTCGATCGGCGACCTCGGCGTGGTGCTCATGGCCGATCAGGCTCCTGAGATGTTCCAGTTCCCCAACAGTATTAAGGTGACGGGGCAGGAGGTCTGGGTCGTCGACTCCAACAACAGGCGCATCCAGGTGTTCGACCGGGAGGGCACCTTCAAGCGCATTCTTCCTGTTCAAGGTCTTCCTAGAGGGATGGCGTTCATTCCCCGCGCCCGGGGCGAGACAGAGGGCGTGCCCGCCAAGGCGATGGTGGTCGACACGCTCTCACACGACGTCACCATCTGGAATACGCGCGGAGAGCGCCTTGCCATCTTTGGCGGTCATGGAGTCCTTGAGGGCCAGTTCAACTTCCCGATTGATGTGTCGGTGGGCGGCAGCAAGCGCCTCGCCTTCGTCACCGACAGCGGCAACGTCCGTGTGCAGGTCTGGGGCTGGCCGGAGTACGTGAGTCCCATACCGCCGATACGGGTGCCGCCGTACTGGTACTTCTGCTTCGCTCCGCTGCTCCTGCTGCCGCTGCTCCTGCTGCTGCGCAAGAAGCGCTTCGCGGTGACGTACGACTTCGCCGAGGGCATGATCATCGCCGAGCTGGCGCACCACATGCCGGCGCGAAGGCGCCGCTGGGTGACCACTCTCGAGCACTACGAGCGCTCTGAACACCTGGAGCAGGGCGACATCCGCATGGCGGAGCTGCTGGAGATATCGGACTACTCCGAGTCCGACGCGCGCGAACTGCGTGAGCGTCTTGAGCTCGACGAGCCCACTGCTGCGATCCTCACCGTGGCGCGGAGAGCCAAGGTGTTCTGCACGGAGGACGCGGAACTCCGCAGACTCGCCAAGCTTCTCGAGGTCGACGTGGTCGACAGGCAGGAATTCATGGAGCGGTTCGCGAAGAAGGACGTGGAACCACCCGCGCCGTCCGAGGCGGCTGAACTGCACGATGTCGCTGGTCCAGGCGATGCCTCGGCGGGACCGAGACAGGGTGGCTAGAGCGCACGGCTCGTTCTTGTAGCACTCAGCAGCGCGGCTCCCAGCGCAGCTTCGTGCTAGAGCCAGGACCGGTGCGCTAGGTGT
>CAZWGV010000106.1:0-2277 GCA_964633595.1 uncultured Coriobacteriaceae bacterium
CGGGTGAGGAGCCTCTGCCCTTCGGTCCTCGCCTGTGGGCCGTGCCCATCGACGCGCTGTGGGAGGGCTGGGCGTATCCGCATGGCGAAGGCGGGAGTCCGCGGAAGCTCGCATGGTAGGACGCAAGGCTCGCACTCGTTCGTAGGAGCATTCATGGTGGTCAGGCGGAGATGAGATAGGTGGGCGGCTTGCTGAGATTGGAGCAGCATTGCTATGTCTTCGCGGGGGTCCTGTCCGCAGGGCAAGTGATGGTGAGTGCGCTGGCCATGATGAACCCGGGGGGCTACTCGCTGGAAGCCCTATTCGTCATGGCGCCCTTGTCGGTGTTGCTTGGCTTGTTGGTTGTCCGCATCCCCGGAGCCGGTAGCGCCATTCCCACGGGACTCGCGCTCGCGTCTAGCTCCGCGGCCAGCCTCGTTGCCTTGGCGGTAGTACTGTACCTACCGTCGGCAGGCATCCCCCTGGTACTCGTCAGCATTCCCGTATCGCTGCTCGTGGTCGTGATCGTCCTTGCACGTGCTCTGTCGCACTTCACGCCCCAGGGCCGGAGAGAAGAGGGCGCTAGGGTGCTGGCGGTGCTGTGCGGCAGTCTCGGGCTGGCGGCTGGGTTGTCTGTTCTGGCATGGCAAAGGATCGCTGCCGGCGCGAGCGAGCCGATCGAAGGGCTCGTGCTAACACTGCCAGCAACATGGGCGCTCCTGGCAACAGCCGTTCTCCTGGCGGCCAGCTACCTGTCGGGCAAGGATCCTGAAGGCACACACGTCGTTAGGAGACCGTCGTAGGGACGACTCCAGCTGCTTGACGCGCTATGCTCGTGCCGTGGGAGGGGATGGCGCTACTGACGATTGCGCCGACTGCGCCAACGTACCGCACACAAGGCCCTCGCGCTCCATCGCTGGTTCACCCACTGAGAGGAGCGGGATTGAACCCACGTGCCCGGATTGGCGCGGCAGCATTCGGCCCGGTCGTGTTGCTCGGCTGGCTTCTGTGGCTGGGAATCCTCTCTGGCGCAGCTTCCGTTCGGAGGTTTGTCGGTTTTCACGGGAACCCTGGTCGAGAGCGCACTTGGCGGCGTACTGGCGTATGTGGCATCGAGTGGCTTGACGCGCAGGGCCGCCGCGCTTCGGGCCACCTCCCTTGTGCGCCGGGGAATCCCGACGGCGACGTGCATCGTGGTGGCAGCCGTACTCACACCAACCTGGTCTTCTGGAACGGATCTGAGGCGATGTTGGTCGACCTGGGTACAGGCGTAGTCGTCCCTCTAGCCGCGCTGCTCGGCTATCGCGTGAGCGCAGCGGCGGACACATCGCCTACGGCCAGCGCGAGCGCGCCGTGGTGACGAGCGGCTCGGTCACCACCACGGCCACCTACGACTACGCAGGCCTCTCGCTTCGGCGCATGCGCCTCGCCGGTACTGCTGCTGTTTCTTGCCGGCGTGGCCTCGGCGAAGCTCGATATCGCACTGAGGTGAGGGAAGCTAGCCGGAAAGCGCAGCACGTATCGCAGATGGACAGCACAGACGTTCGCGCGATGGTGTCTACAAGAAGACCCGCTCCAGTTCCATCGTGGGCTACGGATACCCGAACTGGTGAGAGGGGGGCAACCAGTGGCCGATGGGTCGCGGCGCCAACGAATCTGCGCTCGAGTGCGGAGAAGGGCTGCAATGCTGGGGCTGACGGCATTCGTGCTGACGGTCACCCCTGTTCTGACCTCCTGCGCACGCACGTCCGGCTCCCTCAAGGAAGCTGAGCCACGAAAGCCTCCTCCCGCCGTCGAGGCCACGAGTACGCTGGCTGCCCCTGCGCCCCTTGAGCTCGTCGACACCGGTCACAGATGGATCTCGGGCATGTCGTATCCGTACACAGACGTCCTTGACTTCGCGTATGTCCTGCGCAACCCCAATAGTGCGTACGGCGCAACAGAGGCAACGCTCCAGGTCACGGTCTTCGATACTGACGGCGTTTGGCTCGCCACCGAGAACCACATCGTCCGGCCGATCAGGCCAGGAGAAACGCTCGCCGGGGGTGGAGGCATCCACTCGGCTCGCGAACCCGGGGAAGTCAAGTTCCGGGTCGACGTATCCCAGGGCGCATGGGTGGAGGCCTCCCGGTGGGAACCCGCCGACTTCCGGCCGCTAGAGGTGACTGATCTGAGACTGGCCACTGCCCGGGGCAGGCCAGATCCGGCCCTGATCGGCTTTCCGCCGGACCATTCCTACTTCACTGGTACGGTCGAGAATCCGAACCGCGCCCGCTTCGAGCAGTTCGTCATCAACGT
>CAZWGV010000106.1:2287-2754 GCA_964633595.1 uncultured Coriobacteriaceae bacterium
GCCGCGATCACGCCGAGTTGATCTGGGACGTGATCGAGGTCGGCGTCCAGGCCGACGACCTCAGGTACGGGACGTTCACCTGCCTCGAGCACCCGTTCTTCGAGCAGTTCGTCATCAACGTGGTGCACAGGCGTCGGGACGGGTTCATTCTTGCCCACTTCATCGCTTTCGGGACTGACATCTTCGCCCACGGTCAGGGGATAGATGCCGGCGAGCGGCTGCCTTTCCGCCTGGACGTGCCGGACAAGCTGCCCGCAGATGGCTGGTACGAGGTATATGCCAGGCCATGGTACGACATGGAGGATCGGCTACCGGTTCGCGAGTAGGCGCTTCCAGGTGAGAGCGTGGGAGGGGACGCACCATGTGTCGTGAAGGCTGTTCTCGGGGATGGGGGCATGCGGATGAGCCTAGAAGATGCCGTATCCACAGTCTCGTTCGTTGCCGTCTCACTTGGTGCAGGTCTCGTT
>CAZWGV010000107.1:0-2732 GCA_964633595.1 uncultured Coriobacteriaceae bacterium
GTTGGGTAGCGCATAGCGCTTGCCCTTGGCGCCGGCCGCCAGGAGCAGTGCCGCCATGCTCGCACACTGGCCGATACAGATGGTGGACACATCACAGCGGATGTACTGCATCGTGTCGTAGATGGCGAGACCGGCGGTCACCATGCCCCCGGGCGAGTTGATGTAGAGGCTGATGTCCTTGTCGGGATCGTCGCTCTCCAGATGCAGCATCTGCGCTATGACAAGGTTGGCTATCAGGTCGTCGATCTCGTGCCCGAGGAAGACCACGCGCTCGTTGAGCAGCCGGGAGTAGATGTCGAAGGACCGCTCGCCACGGCTCGTCTGCTCGATGACTATGGGTACCAGGCCCTTCGGATCGTATGCCATCGTTCTACTCCTCGCTCTTTGCACCATCGGGCGACGTCTGGGAGTCCTCCTTTGAGGATACCTCGCACTCCTCCTCAGTCGATGCTAGCGCCTCGGCGTCCGACTCCACCACCTCAACGTGGTCGAGCAGCCATAGAGATGCCTTGCGCAGCGTCGCCTGCTCCCTCAGCGCCTCGGCGAGTCCGAGCTCCTCCCACTTGGCCCGCTGCTCGGCCAGGTCGCTATCGGGCGCGCTCATCTCGGCCACCTCGACGTCGATGTCGGCGTCGGTGATCTCCATCCCCAGGTGCCGGAAGAGCGCTTCCAGCGCTAGTTCCTCCACAACCGACCTGTGAGCCTGCTCGCGGATGTCAGTCTCGATCCTCTCGAGCGAGACGCGCGCTGCCTCCATGTACTGCTTGAGCGTCATACCCCGGCTCTCAAGACCGTTCATGAAGTCTCGCATCATGGCAGTGTGCCGCGTGTCGACCATCACTTCCGGGACGTCTCCACTGACTCGCTCAGCCAGGACCTGCCTCGCCGCCCGTTCGACGTTCTGGTGGTAGGTGGTCTCCTTGGCTGACGCAATCTTCTTCTCGATGTCCTCGCGCAGTTCGCCCAACGTGTCGAAGCCCCCGGCTGTCGCGGCGAACTCGTCATCCAGGGTGGGCAGCACCTTGGACTTCACCTCGTGGATGGTCACGTCGAAGGCGGCCTCCTTGCCAACGAAGTCCGGGTTGGACGACGTCTCGGGCACTGGGAAGGCTATGCGCACCTCGTCACCCGCGCCTGCTCCGATCAAGCCCCGGTCGAAGTCGGCCGGCATGACGCCTCGGCCGAGTTCGTACAGGTAGCTGTCCACGGTGTTGCCCTCGTAGGTCTCCCCTTCGATGGTGCCCGCGAAGGTGATGAGAGCGAAGTCGCCGGCCTCGATCCCCCGGTCAACCACGGGCTCCAGCGTCGCGAAACGGTCCCTCACCTGTTCGAGCTGGAACTCGATGTCTTCTTCGGTGACCTCACGCGGGGGCACAGTGACCGACATGCCCTCAGCTGATTCGAGTTCGAACTCGGGGCGCACTGCGACTTCCGCCGAGTACTCGTAGTCCTTGCCGGGAACAAGTGCGTCGAGCTCGCCCATATCGGGGCGATCGATGGGCCGGAGCGACTCGACCTTGACCGCCTCGGAGTACGTTTCGGTCACGAGGGACTCGAGGGCCTCGGCCATAACCTCATCTCGCCCCACATGGGTGTCGATGACCTGGCGAGGCGCCTTGCCCTTGCGGAATCCCGGCACCCTGACCTTCTGTGACACACCCGTGTATGCGGCCGAGATCGCGAGGTCTACCTCGTTCGCGGTTACCGTCACGGTAAGCCTGACGGTGTGCCCTTCAAGAGGTTCGACTGTGGTCTGCACCTAATCCTCCACTCCTGCTAGTCGGCCTTCCATGAGGGGCGCACCGGAGACACAGGCGGACTCGCTGCACGCACCCCCTTCGGCTGGAGGGCGTCGTGGTGCGGGCGAGAGGATTCGAACCTCCACGAGTCGCCTCACCAGATCCTAAGTCTGGCGCGTCTGCCAGTTCCGCCACGCCCGCACATGGTGTGGCCGGCAACTGAATATAGCAGAAAGGCCGACGTCATCACGGTGTCGGCCTTCCTTATTATGCCTGGTGGGCCGTATAGGGATCGAACCTATGACCTTGGGATTAAGAGTCCCCTGCTCTGCCAGCTGAGCTAACGGCCCGAGGAGCGGAGACATTCTACCGTCTCGTGAGGAAAAGGCAAACCGCTGCCCACCGCTGCCTGCACTCGATGCGATGAGGGGCCTCACGCGGTTTGCGGACAGACCGCGCAAGACCCGCGAAGTGCGCTCGGTCCAATCTCATTCATCGCTCTGAGTTCTTCCAGCCGGGGATGAAACCAGGCCTGCACGACGGAGCTCTCTCGCAGATCGCCGAGCCATTCCTCGTCGCCCAGGAGGTAATGGTAGCCGCAAACCGGCACCATTCCGTTGCAGCGGACGTACAGCTCTCGCCTGATGTCGCGGCATCTCCAGCAAGCACTACGGCCCGCCAAGAAGGCGGGCCGTAGGACATCGCTTGGGGTGGGTGACGGGACTCGAACCCGCGACCTTCGGAGCCACAGTCCGACGCTCTAACCAGCTGAGCTACACCCACCGTGGTCTGCTGGCACGCCCGGAGAGACTCGAACCCCCGACCCGCTGCTTAGAAGGCAGCCGCTCTATCCACTGAGCTACGGGCGCTCTTGGGCGTCCTCCCTGCGTGCCGCGACTGCACACGGTACTCAGGAGACCGTTCGGTTGTCAATGGAGCGAGTTGCCTCACCAGAAATGTCGTCGAAACCGATTCGTTGCCTCACGTAAGAAT
>CAZWGV010000108.1:0-2704 GCA_964633595.1 uncultured Coriobacteriaceae bacterium
CCGACGGGTAGAGCCCCGTGATCCGCTGGAACTCGCCGCCGAGCTCCGAGAGCAGCCCCAGCCACTCGCTTTGCGCCCGTAAGTCCTGCCAGGACACGGCCCGATAGATAGCGTGCCCGGTCCGGTCCACGGGGATGACGGTGCCGCGTTGGACGCTGAGGGCAAGTGCCTTGATTTCGCTTCGTCGGCGGCCGACCTGACGTACCGCCGCCACGATAGCGGTGCACATCGCCCGCCACAGCTCATCCGGATCCTGCTCGATCCAGGCCGGCCGCGGCGATAAGCTCTGATACTCGACCACCTCGATAGCTAGGACGTGGCCGTTAGGGGCGATCACCCCCGCCTTAACGGACGTGCTCCCCACGTCCACGCCGACCACCAGCATGACCTACCGGCCTCCTGGCTTGGCCCCATCGCGCTTGCCGCCTGAGAGCGTCGGGGCCGCAAGCATGGCCTTGGCCGCGCCGTCGTCCGTGACCAGAACATCGACCATGCCGGCGCGACACGCTGCCGCGATGGCCAACGCCTTCTGAGCACCACCCGCCACAGCGATCTTCAAGGCGGTACCGGTGAGGTCCTGGGGGGAGATCGCGATCACGCGCCCGGCCACCGCGCCGCGAAAAACCGAACCACTCGCCTGCAGAAACGCCGAGCATACGTCAGCAACAACCCCTGCTCGCCGAAGCGTGCGGACGTCATTGGTGCTGAGGAACCCCGGCCCGATCAAGCTTGAGGACACAACTGGCTGCAGTGCGCCAACGCCGAACAGCGCGACATCGATGTGCTGGTGCAGCTCGAACACGCGCCGGATTTCGCTATCGGAGAGGATGGCGCGCTGCACATCAGGCGAGTCCACGACCGCGGGCGCATGGAGTAAATAGGCCCGGCCCCCCAACGCCGCGGCCACGCCACTGGTGAGTTCACCAGCGCTGATCGGTGGCTCATAGATAGAGCCAGTCATCTGTACAACCTTCAGACCAGGCACAACTCTTGGACGCAAGGCCCCGACCACCTGACCGATCGTGCTGCCCCAGGCAATTCCGAGCACCAATTCTGACCGGAGAATCTTGTCCAGATACTCGGCCGCGGCCATTCCGAGGCTGGGCTTCAATTCGTTCCCCGAGCCCACGACAACGACCGCTTCCCTGAGACCGAAAGCCTCTTCCAGCCGATGCTCGACATCCGCGTGGATTGTCGGGTGGCGGATGTGAATCGACACGTAGCCGCGCGCTCTGGCTTCCTTAAGCAAGCGCGAAACACGAGACCTCGACACGCCGACCTGCGGCGCGATGAGATCCTGCGTCAGGTTCTCAACATAATACAGATGGGCCACGCGAAGCAGAAGACGCTCCGTCGCGTGATTCGACCTGCGTTGACGGGAAGGAGCCTGCCGCGAGGACCCCTTCACGCCTTAGGCCCCTCCTGCGGACGCTCGCCCTCCAACTCCCCCCGACCGCGGCCCATCTCGCCCGGCTGCATACTAGCCTGGCAGGTACGCCTTGCTGATGCTAGCGCCGATCGTGTAGTTGGGATCCACCATGTTGCCTAGCCGGGCTCGGCCCACCTGGGTCAGAATGAAGTATGCGTCCCATTTGTCGAACCCGTAACTATCGACCAGCCACCTTACAAGGTCAGCATACGCAATCCGGGCAGCGTCCTCCATCGGGCGCGCGCTCCCGATGCTCATGATGACCTCGGCGCTTTCCAACCGGGGCCATGTAAGCGTCCATCCCTTGATCACATCCACTGTCACAGTAGTATGAGTCGGATGCTCGATGGCCACACCACAAAGTTCGCCATCGCCCTGCGTCGCATGACAGTCGCCCAGGTACAGGAGCGCGCCTTCGACTCGGACAGGCAAGAAGATCGTCGCACCCGGGCGCACGTCGGGAAGATCCATGTTGCCACCGTGATTGCCTGGGGTCAACGCTCCTATGGAGTCGATCTGCGGGGAGGTGCTGATCGTGCCTATGAACGGTTCGTAGGGAAGCGTCAGCCGATCGTTCCACCGAATCCCTTCCTCGGTGACGACGACTTTGCGGACGATCTCGGGCAGAGGATCGTTCAGCGTAGCGGTGGCGTCTGTCCCCGTCAGCCCGCCGAAGTTCGGGATCAGACAGGTCGTACCACGGGGCTGGTGCCCTCGTGGTACAATCGCGTCGATCCGAACCGAGAGGGCATCACCCTTTCGCGCGCCTTCCACATAGATTGGGCCATTCTGAGGGTTGAGAAAGGGTACCTCAAGTACATCACTGGGTCGAACGTGCTCGTCCGTAATCCGTCCCTCGAACGCGTCCTGGGTCTCCACCACGATGGAATCCCCCGGCCTGACACGGAGTACCGGCTGAGGATACGGTCCTACGGTGTAATGATAGCGGCCTTGGACCTCCGTCGTTAGATGATGCGTCGCCATGTCGCGCTCCCTTCGTCAGTGAGCCGTTCGCCACCCCTGCTCAGACCGCCAGGTACTGAACGAGCGCGTCACGGTCACGCAATTGTTCTGCGCCCAGGGTGGCCACAAGGCGGCCCTTGTCCATCGCATAGCCTCTCTGCACGACGTGAGAGATCAGCCATGTGTTCTGCTCGACGAGCAGGATCGTCAGTTGCTCGTCCCTGTTCAGGCGCACCAAGGCACGGCCGATTTCCTGTATGATGCTCGGTTGAATGCCAACCGAGGGCTCGTCCAGCAAGAGCAGCCGAGGAC
>CAZWGV010000109.1:0-2658 GCA_964633595.1 uncultured Coriobacteriaceae bacterium
GCGACTTGCGTGACCAGCCTCCACACGCGGTTGAGGAAGCGCCAGGCGCCCTCGAGTCCCTCGAAGCTCCAGTCGAGGTCCTTGTCCGGCGGCGCCATGAAGAGGATGTAGGCGCGAAGTGCATCGGCCCCATACTGAGAGATCATGTCCTCGGGCGCGACGACGTTGCCACGGGACTTGCTCATCACGTGACCGTCCAGCTTGACCATCCCCTGCGTGAGCAGGTTCGTGAACGGCTCGTCGCACGAGAGCAGACCCAGGTCCCGAAAGACCTTCGTGAAGAACCGCGAGTACAGAAGGTGCAGTATCGCGTGCTCGATACCACCGATGTACTGGTCGACCGGCATCCAGTACTCGGTCTTGGCCGAGTCCCATATCGCGCTGTCGTTGCGCGCGTCGCAGTAGCGCAGGTAGTACCAGGAGCTACACGTGAAGGTGTCCATCGTGTCGGTCTCGCGACGAGCGGCTCCGCCACAAGAGGGACACGACGTCTCGTAGAACTCGGGGTGGTCGGCGAGCGTCTCCCCCTTGGTGACGTCAACGTCCATCGGGAGACGTACAGGCAGGTCCTCTTCCGGAACGGGGACGACGCCACACTCAGGGCAGTGCACTGCCGGGATCGGGTTGCCCCAGTATCTCTGGCGGGATATGAGCCAGTCCCGGAGCCGGAAGTTGACCGCGAAGCGTCCCCCGTCGCGCTCGGCGAGCCACTCGGTCACCGCGCGCATGCCCTCTGAGCCCTTGCCGCCCCGCATGCCCGTGAACTCGCCCGACTGCACCATGATGCCGTCTCCGTCGAAGGCCTCGGCCCACTCGACGTCGTCGCGAACCCGATCGCTCACGTCGCCGAGCTCGGCCAGCAGCGGGTCGTCTTCGGACACCACGACAGGCGGGATCGGCAGGCCGTACTGCCGCGCGAACTCGAAGTCACGCTGGTCGCCCGAGGGGACGGCCATGACCGCACCGGTGCCGTAGCCCATCAGCACGTAGTCGGTGACCCACACGGGCACCTTCTCGCCGTTGACCGGATTGACGACGAAGCGGCCTGTGAAGGCTCCCTTCTTCTCCCGGTCCCGAAGCTCCCTCTCCACTGAAGTCTCGCGAGCCGCCGCCTCAACGACCTCGCTCACAGCAGCCGCGCACTTGGTTCCGTGAACCAGCTCGTGCACCAGGGGATGCTCGGGAGCGAGCAGGAAGAAGGTGCAGCCGAAGAGCGTGTCAGGGCGGGTCGTGAAGACTGTGATGCGCGTGTCTGTCGGCTCACCATCGGCGTCACACAGCGTGAAATCGACCTCTGCGCCCTCGCTCCGGCCGATCCAGTTGGCCTGCATGGCCTTGACGCGCTCGGGCCATCCCGTCATCTCGCCGAGCGAGTCGAGCAGCTCCTGCGCGTACTCGGTGATCTTGAAGTACCACTGCTCCAGCTCGCGCTGCTCAACCGTGGACGAGCATCGCCAGCACGCGCCCTCGCCGAGAACCTGCTCATTGGCGAGCACGGTCTTGCAGTCCGGGCACCAGTTCACAGCCGAAGAAGCGCGCTCTACCAGGCCCCGCTCCCAGAACTTGAGGAACGCCCACTGGCCCCATCGGTAGTAGTCCTCATCGCACGTGACGACAGTGCGATCCCAGTCGTAGCTGAAGCCCATGCGCTTCAGGCTCGCCCGCTGCCGCTCGATGTTGGCGTGCGTCCACTCCGCCGGGTGGGTGCTGCTCTTGATGGCCGCGTTCTCCGCGGGGAGTCCGAAGGCGTCCCAGCCGATGGGGTGCAGCACTTCGTATCCGCGCATGGTGAAGTACCTGGCCACGACGTCGCCGATCGTGTAGTTGCGCACGTGGCCCATGTGGATGTCGCCCGACGGGTACGGGAACATCTCCAGGACGTAGTACTTCGGACGGTCCGCTCGCTCCAAGACCGAGTAGGCGGCCTCGGTCTCCCAGACCGCCTGCCATCTCTCCTCGACGCTGTGCGGGTCGTACTTCGATGCCATCAGGCGACCTCCGGGCGACCTTCGCGACTGGCTCTCGCCATGATAGCCCAGGCAGCGAGCGCGCGGGAGGCGCGACGAACCTGTCGGACGAGGGTCGGCGACCTTCAGCATCCTGCGGTTGGCTCCACATACCCCTTCTGGTATCCTATGTCAGCGTGCGACCGCAGCCTCGGGAGGACTACCATGCCCCATGCAGACCGGCTCGGCGGCCTGGACACGCAGGCTCTCCTCGTCAGCTTCCCCTTCTACGTGATGCTCGTCGATGAGGATCACACGATCCTGATGTGCAACCATGCCGTGCGCCGACAGCTAGGCCTCCTGCCTGAAGACATCGTTGGCAGGCAATGCACGCGCACTGTTCACGGTCAGGACTCCTTCGAGCACTGCCCGCTGCAAGAGGCGGTGAACTCCGGTGACGACGCGGAGAGCGAGTACACGGACAGCGGGACGAATCTCCGCATCCGCACGACCATATTCCACACCGGCTACTCCACCCCCGAGGGTAGAAGCATCTTCCTGCATACAGCCCAGGTTGTCGGCTAACCCGCACGCACCTGCCACCACAGGCGCCACAGCTAGCTGCGCCCCTAGAAGCCGCCGATCTCCGCACAGCGACGTGTATCATGTCTCGCCGTGGACGCAGACTCCCTCTCCCGCGCGGCCCAACTGG
>CAZWGV010000110.1:0-2649 GCA_964633595.1 uncultured Coriobacteriaceae bacterium
CCCTGTGGCAACGGGGTCGCCAGCTGCACGGGCTGGTACATCACTCGGACCGGGGGTGCCAGTACACCTCGATCCGCTACACCGAGCGTCTTGCCGAAGCCGGAGTCGCTCCGTCGGTCGGATCTGCCGGCGACGCCTACGACAATGCGATGGCCGAGTCCACGATCGGCCTGTACAAGACCGAACTCATCTACCGCCAGGGGCCGTGGAAGACGCCCGAGCAGGTCGAGATCGCCACGCTCGAGTACATCGACTGGTGGAACAACCGCCGTCTGCACACCGAGATCGGGGACATCCCGCCCGCGGAGAAGGAGGCGATATACTACGCCGACAAGGAGCTGATCGTCACCGGAAGCAACCGAAACCAGTAGCCTCCATCAAACCCGGTGCGCTCCAGCGTGACGACGGCAACAAGCACGCTCGCGGGTACCATCGCACGTACCGAGGTCACCGAGAAGCTCTCCCAGACGTTCGCCGAGGAACTCGCCTCGTTGGCCGTGACGCTGCCGGTCGCACTCGCGGGCGCCGGAACCACCAAAGGTGTGAGCAAGACGAAGATCGAGCTCACCGACTGCTCCGGTTCAGCGGAAGTCCATCAAGTACTAAGCGAAGGCGAACAGAAGTGCATCGCGTTGGCGGGGTTCTTAGCGGAAGCGGGCGTTAAGACCGACACGTCCGCCATAGTTTTCGACGATCCAGTGAACTCTCTCGATCATCAGTATCGGCGCAGAGTCGGAGCGGCTTGCACGGGAGGCGGAGCACCGCCAGGTGATCGTGTTCACCCACGACATCGTCTTCCTGAAGATGCTGTATGACGCCCTCAACGCGCGTGGGCAGGAGGCGACCGCCGTGACTGTCTACAACAGCCATTACAGCGCGGGCACGGTGCGTGACGGGCTTCCGTGGGCCGGGATGAACACCAGAGCCCGTCTCGGCGCACTAAAGTGCGACGCGCAGTACGCCGCCAAGGTGTATGAGACTGATGGCCCCCAAGCGTACGATCCTGTCGCTCGAACCACCTACGGACGTCGACCGGTTCCCGCACCCACACGCGAGGACCCGAACGGCAGAATCCTGCTGCGCCTGCCCAAATCGCTGCATGTACGGGTGGCGCAGGCTGCCGCACGCGACGGCGTGAGCGTGAACGCATTCGTCACCGCAGCCGTGGCAGAGCGCGTGGGCATGACCTCGGCGCGGCGCTAGAAACGCGAACGCACGCGCCCCGGCGCTCGCTCTACTTGACCGGTAGCTTCCAGATTACCGAGGTGGACTTGGCAAACCCCGTCCTGCCGGCGAACCTCGCCTGGAAGTACCACGTGCCCTTCTTGTTGGGCCGGAACGTGTTCGCCCAGCGCTTGCTCGCGTGCGTCCGGCAAGTCGCGATCTTGACCCAGGTCTTCGACCCGGGTGCCTTCGCATACAGGAGGATTGGCGTCCCATTGGGCTGGTTGGGCAAGATCGCCCCGTAGAAGGACACCGCCTGCCTCACCCTGGCGGTGCGCGGATTCGACGCGATCGACAGACGTGTCGCGACTACGTTGCGCGCGAAGATCGCGGTGACGGTGAGATCCTGCGTCATGCCGATATCGGTCCGCTTGGCCTCTTTTGAACCGTCACTCCAGCGCACGAAGTGGTACCCGGTCTTCGGCGTGGCCGTGACCGCAGTCCCATCCCCGCCGTCAATCACCGTCTGGTCCGCCTCGCCCGCGATAGTCCCGCCGGTGCCCGCCTTATAGGTGAGCGCGTGCGTGACGCCTGCGGTCCGCTGCCATGTGATGGTGTAGGCAGTGCTATAGGCGTCGAATGAGAACACACAGAAGAGGTAGTAGCCGGTATGCGTGGCCGTGTACACGAAGGGGGCGGCCTCCGTGACTTTCGTGTTCTGGGTCTGGTGGGTGGTCCACGGCAGGTACAGAGTCAGGTAGACGTCGTCGCCGGGCTCCGAGGTGACGGTGAGCGTTGCGGCCAGACTGTCGCCCTTGTCCAAGTGGACCTTGTACCACTGGAAGGGCGCCGAATGGGCGTGGCCCACTCCCGGCTGCGGGTTGCTCGCGATCGGTGTGTTGGGCGGAACGGCTCGCGAGTCAGCAGCCGCAACGCTTGGCACCAGCAGGAGCGGGCCCAGAACCGCCGCGAGCACACACAGGAACCAGCGTCGCGAGCCAAATGTCACACCGCGCCGGTTTCGAAGACACGACATGCCGCCACCCCCGTCGGTTGTTGCCTGCGCCGTCGCTAGAGATTATAGCGCGGCGATGCGCGACCGACGATTTCGCTCACGGCTGTCTACGCCGCCCGCTCCCTGCGCTTCGGGAGTTCGATCGTCTTCGCACGCGGCGCCGGCGGCTTCGTCGCGAAGGTGAGCGAGGCCGCGACTGCGCACAACACCGCCGCGATCGCGTAGGCGATTCCGTACGTCCCGGTCCTGTCGACGATCGAGCCAGCGGTCATGGAACCGAACACCCCGCCCACGCCCCACGCGGTGAAGACCAGGCCGTAGTTGACGCCCAAGTGCGCGGTCCCGAAATACTCGGCGGTGGTGGAAGGGAAGAGCGAGGGATTGGCTCCGTTGAATCGCCCCGGGTTCACTGGAGACCTGATTCCTTGAGTCCGACTGTATCGTTCGCGGCCTGCTCAAGCCAGTAGAGC
>CAZWGV010000111.1:0-2561 GCA_964633595.1 uncultured Coriobacteriaceae bacterium
CTGCCGAGCGCCGCTACGCAGGGAACCGTAGCGGCTTTCGGAAGAAAGCCGAAGCTTGGGGAAAACAGGGGAAAAGAATCCGGCGCTCTGCCGAGCGCCGCTACGCCGAGACGCCGCTGCGCAGGAAGCGGGAACAAAATAGAATGAATTGCAAAATAAATTTCCGTTCGGGCAGGGACGGCTCGCGGAGGCTGTCTCAATGGGTGGGGACGTTTCTCCGAAACGTCCGTGTCTCGGCGCTTTCGGCCCGTCCTCCGCAGTAGCTCTGCTACGGAGGGCGGAAGAAAGCGCCCTACCATTGCCTTTTGTTGGTAGGGCGGTCTCTCCGAGACCGCCGCCCGTCTGTCCGCGGCGCGATAGAGACATCGCACCCTACCAGCCGCCGTTTTTTGTAAGTTACGTTTGGCAATTGGAATGAATTTCGCGTCTCATGCAACCCGCTGCTGACAAACACCAGACCCTTTGCGCCGCGGCCATCGGTTTATTGCTGGCGTTGGTGACGTTCGCGCTCTTCTGGCCGGCGGTGGGGCACGAATTCATCAATTACGACGATCATGAATACGTGGCCGCCAATCTGCGCGTGCAGGCCGGGTTGACCCCGCAGGGCGTGGGTTGGGCGTTCCGGACCACTCACACCGGCAACTGGCATCCGCTCACCTGGCTCTCGCTCATGCTCGACACCAGCCTGTTCGGGCGTTCACCGGCGGGTTATCACTTCACCAACATCTTGTTGCACGCTGCCAACGCGGCGCTGTTGTTCGCGCTGTTGCGGCTTGCCACCGGCTCGCTCTGGCGCAGCGCCATCGTGGCGGCCCTTTTTGCGTGGCACCCTCTGCATGTTGAATCCGTGGCGTGGATCGCCGAGCGCAAGGACGTGTTGTGCGCGTTCTTCGGATTCTTCTCGCTACTGTTTTACGTTCGTTACGCCCAATCCCAAATCGCTAATCGCAAATCGCAAATCGTAAATTATGCTCTGTCCCTGTTCCTCTTCGCGTGCGGTCTGCTGAGCAAGCCGATGCTGGTGACGTGGCCTTTCCTGATGCTGCTGCTGGACTGGTGGCCGCTGCGGCGATTGGCGATTGGCGATTGGCGATCGGCGATTTACAGATTGGTCGGAGAAAAGTTGCCGTTCTTCGCGCTGACCGCGGCCTCATGCGTGGTCACCTATCTGGCCCAACACGCGCACAAGGCGGTCGCACCGCTGACCGACCTCTCCATCGCCGGGCGGCTGGGCAACGCGACGCTCGCGTATGCGGCTTACTTGGGCAAGACCTTCTGGCCGGCACGCCTGGCGGTGTTTTATCCGCTGACCTGGCAGCAGGTCTGGTGGCACGTGGCGCTGGCCGTCCTGCTGCTGGCGGGATTAAGTGGTCTGGCTCTCTGGCGCTGGCGACGGCAGCCGTATCTGTTCACCGGCTGGTTTTGGTTTCTGGGAACGCTCGTTCCCGTCATTGGCCTTGTGCAGGTGGGCGTGCAGGCGATGGCCGACCGTTACACCTACCTGCCGTTGATCGGCTTGTTCATTGCCCTGGTCTGGACTGCGGGCGAATGGGCTGCGGGCCGGCGGCTGCCGAAATTGGCGATTGCGACGCTGGCCGTCCTGGCGCTGGCCGCCTGCGTGTGGCGCACCAGCGGTCAACTGGCCCTGTGGCGGGACAGCGAAACGCTGTTCCGCCACGCGCTGGCCGTCACTCGCGACAATTACATCGCCCATCTCAACCTCGGCATCGCGCAGATGGCCGCCGGGCGTGTGGACGCAGCCATCGCCAGCTACCGCGAATCGCTGCGCATCAAACCGGACTTCGGCAGCACTTACAACTGCCTGGGCATTGCCCTGTTTACACAAGGACGCGACGCCGAGGCCGTCGAAAGTTTTATCACCGCCCTGCGCTACATCTCCACGCCGTGGACGGTCCGCAACAACATTGGCAACGTCCATTTGGACCGCGGCCGGTTCGACGAAGCGGTTGTGGAATATCAACACGCGCTCCGGCTGAAGCCGGATTTCATCGAGGCCGCCTACAACCTGGGCCGGGCTTTGGCGTCGCAAGGACGGAACGTCGAGGCCATTCGGCAATTTCAGGAGACCCTGCGGTTTGCGCCCAATTATGCCCCGGCTCATTTCCAACTGGGCCTGCTGCTGGCGCAAACGGGCGACAAGGCCGGGGCGCTCGAGCATTGGCGCGCGGCGGCGCGGCTTTCGCCGGATTGGCTGAGTCCGTTGAACAGCCTTGCCTGGGTGTTGGCCACAGACAGCGAAGCCTCGTTCCGAAACGGGCAGGAGGCGGTGGCCCTGGCCGAGCGCGCAGCCCGCCTCACGCGGTTTCGGCGGTTCGATGTTCTGGACACTTTGGCCGCCGCCTATGCGGAGAATGGCCGGTTTGCCGAGGCCGCCCAAACCGCCCAAAAAGCGTTGGAACTGGCGGGTGAGTCTGGAAATGAAAAACTGACCGGCGAGATTCGCAAACGTCTGGAGGCTTATCAAACTGGCCGGCCTTGGCGTGAACCGTAGCGGCTTTCGGCAGAAAGCCGAGGAATGATCTTACCCCAAAAAGAGTGCG
>CAZWGV010000112.1:0-2552 GCA_964633595.1 uncultured Coriobacteriaceae bacterium
ATATATCCCGAACACCAGCACCGCCTTTTACTACAAGTACTTTACAACAAGAAGCATGGAGGAGATTGCATTTTACTGCAAAGCGTACTATGGTGATTGCCCAGCAGCTTTATGAGGGAGTAACGATTGGTGAGGAAGGCTCGATTGGACTCATTACCTACATGCGTACGGATTCTACCCATGTCACTGCCAGTGCTATTACCGAAACAAGAGAATTTATCAAGGGTAAAATTGGAGATGATTTCCTGCCCACCCAGTCACGCTCCTTTGGCAAAAAAGGTAAGTGGATACAAGAAGCGCATGAAGCTATTAGACCTACAAAGATATACCGGGAACCTGAACAACTTCGCTCGTATCTTAAGCCCGAACAGATTAAACTTTATGAGCTTATATGGAAACGTATGGTTGCCAGCCAGATGTCTGCTGCTGTGTTTGATACTAAAACTGTAGATATTATAGCCAAATGTTCGCAATCTCAAAAAGAGTATCTCCTGAGAACGACGAGTTCAGTAACTAAATTTCCTGGTTTTATGGTGCTCTATAGCGAGGGTAAAGACGAGGATTCAGAGAAAGAGAAAACTATTCGGATCCCTGAACTGAAAGTGGGAGATAACTTAACACTGCTTGATGTGATTCTAGAGCAGCGATTCACTCAGCCACCATTGCGCTATAACGAAGCCACATTAATAAAAGCTTTGGAACAAAAGGCTATTGGCCGCCCCAGTACCTATGCCCCAATATTATCTACAATACAAGAGAGAGGTTATGTATATAAAGAACAAGGCAGATTTCGTCCTGCCTGTATTGGAAAAATTGTTAATGACCTGCTCGTTGCCAATTTCACCAGTGTTGTTGACCTCGGTTTTACGGCGCAAATGGAAGAGAGTTTAGATGAAATTGCCAGAGGACAAGAGGAATGGGTATCGGTTCTACGGAATTTTTATACACCATTCAGTGAGACGCTAAAAAAAGCTTCGGAAACCCTGGAAAGAATTAATACTGATGAAGCCAGTGACGAGGTATGCCCTGATTGCGCTAAGCCTATGGTCATTAAGAACGGACGTTTTGGCAAATTTCTGGCCTGTAGCGGCTATCCTGAATGTAAGAGGACAATGCCTTTATTGATTAAAATTGGTGTGCCTTGTCCTGACTGTGGGGCAAGCGATGGGGGTGATCTGGTCGAAAGAATAAGTAAGAAAAAACGCCGTTTTTATGGTTGTAATCGTTATCCTCAATGCAAATTTACAATCAGGCAGAAACCTATCCCTCAGCCCTGCCCACAATGTGGCAAACTAATGGTTCACTATCGTGGCAATGCAGCAAAATGCACAGACTGCGGATATAAGGGTGATCTATCTGAATTGGAACTATCGGGGGTGTGAACATGAAAATATTAGTTGTTAACGGACCAAACCTTAACATGCTGGGCAAGCGTGATAAATCTCTTTACGGTGATAAAACATTAGCGAGAATTAATAGCATGCTGAAAAAGGCAGGTGAAAAGCTCAAAGTAGACGTAATCACCTTTCAATCTAATAGCGAGGGGGAACTTATCGATTTTATTCAGAGGAATTATATTCAAGCTAATGGCATCATTATTAATCCCGGTGCGCTCACTCATTATGGGCTTTCCCTGCGTGATGCTCTAACTGATACTGGTTTACCTGTCATTGAAGTGCATCTATCGAATATTTATGCGCGTGAGGATTGGAGAGCAAAATCGATAATTGCCCCGATTGCCAAAGGGCAGATTACTGGTTTAGGCTGGCGTGGCTATATCTCAGCATTGCGAATACTGGTGGGAGAGTTAGAAGGAGACTCTTGGGACTAAGCCAGCTTATCAAGATACGACATGAATTAGAGCAACAAAAGCTAGACGCGCTCCTAGTTTCACGGGGTGAAAACAGACGTTATCTTTCAGGATTTACTGGTTCAGACGGGTGGCTGCTTGTTTCGAAGAATGTTGCCTGCTTAGCTGTTGACTTCCGCTACGTTGAGCAAACTAAGATGGAGGCATCGGAATTTGAAACACTTTATATCAGGGGAAGACTGGCAAACTGGTTACCAGATTTGATTTCGAGACTGAACTACAGGACTATCGGTTTCGAAGCCGATGACATTTCCTACAGCATCTTCAATCAGTTATGTGATATACTGAAAGACAAGCATCAATTCAAACTCATTCCAACGACCAATCTTGTTGAATCAAGTCGCGCCATAAAAGAACCTCAAGAATTAGAGTATATTATTCAGGCAGCAGTATTAGCTGACGCCGTATGCGAATATACCAGAACATTCATCCGCCCTGGCATGACAGAAAAACAAGTTGCCTGGGAAATGGAAAAGTGGCTTCGGGAAAATGGCAGTGAGATACTTCCTTTCGACATTATTGTAGCTTCTGGGCCAAATGCAGCATTACCTCATGCAAAGCCATCCCAAAGAGTTATTAATCGTTCCGAGCCAGTGATAATAGATCTGGGCGCTCGAGTGAATGGTTATTGTAGTGACCTGACTCGAACCCTTTGTTGCGGCGAGGAAGACGAAACTTTCTC
>CAZWGV010000113.1:0-2455 GCA_964633595.1 uncultured Coriobacteriaceae bacterium
ACTGGGGCGCTGTACGCTCCCACTACTACCATCGTACCGTTGATGGGAACGACGTTTGTTGACGTGGCCTTCATTACAGTCGTTGTAGGCGGCGGGGCCAATCCTGTGATTGGTGCGCTGACGAGCGCAGCGGTGCTCTCCATGATCGCAACCCCTCTTTCCAGTGTGCTTGGCACCTTCATAGGGCGCATCGGTCTCCTTATTGCTGCGCTCGTCATCATCAGGTTCCTCCCGCGCGGGTTCTCCGGGTATCTCCGTGACGTGCAGCGGCGGCGAATGGCCGAAATGGCCACATGAGATACCTACGGTTCCACGAGCAGCCGGACGGTTCGCCGCTCTCGAGGCTGTCGCGCGACTGGGCTTTCACGGCGGTGGCAATCGGCCTCCTTGGGTACGCCGCGGTGGGCTCGGTCTTCGCCCTGTCAAACTTGGCGAACTTCCTACTGTACGTCCCCATGGGCCTTGGACTCGGCCTGCTCTGGGGGTACGGCGGCGTCCTTAGTTTCGGGCAAGCGGCGTTCTTTGGGATCGCCGCGTACACGTACGGCTTCATCGCGGGAAACCTTGCCGAGATGGCTGGCGGCACGCTCCTTGCGGCCGCTGGAGGACTCACCGCGGCTGGGCTTGTGGCGGCGGCATTTGCGTACTTCGTGTTCTACGGTCAGGTGAGCGCTTGGATCATCCCACTGCTGACCCTTGTCTTGTCGCTGATCTTGGAGACGTTCATGGGGCAGACCGCTGGGTTACAGTGGCGCATCGGCAGGGTGCTGTTTGGCGGTTACAATGGGATGACCAACGTCCCCTCGCTCAGGGTCGGCTCCCTCGAGTTGTCGGGGCCGACTACGGCGTTCTACCTGCTCGTGGTAATCTCCAGCCTTGGCGCCTATCTCGGGTTGCGCAGGCTGGTCCGGTCCCGATACGGCGTTGTGCTGCTGGGCATTCGTGACGACGTGGAGCGGACCGGCATGCTCGGACACAACGCGGCCTTCATTCAAGTGCAGGTCTTCACGCTGGCAGCCATGCTTGCAGGGATCAGCGGGATCCTGTACGCATCTTGGGGCAACTACATGAATCCTGCGAACATGGGGCTGCTTGCCGCGACCCTGCCCGTGATCTGGGCTGCGGTGGGAGGTCGCACTAGCCTCGTCGCGGTGTTCCTATCGACCGTGTCGCTTCGGGCGCTCGCCGACACCTTGGCCGTGCGTGGTGGAGAGTACGCATTCCTCATCATGGGCGCGCTATTGCTGGTCACTATGGTCTTCTTCCCCGCGGGTATTGTCGTTTCGGTGGCGCGCTGGTGGAGGGGGAGGAGCCCGCTACCCCCCCTTGGCGGCGAGCGGCCGGCGCAGCAACAGGGCTGATGCTGATGGCCAAGGCACCTTCGGCTGACATCATGCTACGGACCGTCCGGCTCTCGAAGGCGTTCGGAGGGATCAAGGCGGTCGACCGATTGGATCTGACTGTTGAGCGCGGCGAGCTGCGGTGCATTATTGGCCCAAACGGCGCAGGGAAGTCGACGCTGTTCAGCTTACTGACGGGTCTGTACCGAGTTGACGCCGGCCGCATTCAATTTCGCGGCGAAGACATCACACATCTTGCGCCCTTCCGCCGCGTGCAGCGTGGGATCTGCGAGAAGTTTCAAACCACCCGAATCTATCGCACCCTGACCGTTGCTCAGAACCTAGCCATACCCCGGCCATCGAGAGGTCACGCGAACGGACGCCTCACCTGGGCGCTACAGACGCTTGGACTAGCCTCACAACTCAGCCGTCCTGCGGGAGAGCTCCCACACAGCTTGCAGCAATGGCTCGAGATCTGCCTCGCACTGGCCACGGAGCCCGATCTTCTGCTACTTGACGAGCCGACGGCAGGTATGACTCCGGAGGAGACCGCCTTAACCGCCCGGTTCGTGGCCGACCTCAACACCCAGGGCGTGACGGTGCTCGTCGTGGAACACGACATGGCGTTTGTGCGATACATCGCCCGGCGGGTTACAGTGCTGCACTACGGACGGATCTTCGCCGAAGGGACGCTCGCTGAGATCGAAGCGGATCGAAATGTCCGCCGGATTTACCTCGGGGAGGAGTGAAAGTGGACCAGCCGCTCCTTGACGTCAAAGATCTGACGGCCGGCTACGGGAGCGGCCAGATCTTACAAGGAGTGACCCTCGCGATCCACTCCGGCGATCGGGTCGCAACGATCGGGCGTAATGGGGTGGGCAAGTCGACGCTGATGAAGGCTATCATCGGCCTCCTCCCGGCGACGAGCGGGACGATACGGTTCCGAGGTGCCGAACTGGGGCCGATGCGGCCCGATCAGCGAGCCGCGCTCGGCATTGGGTATGTGCCTCAGGGGAGGGACATCTTTCCCGAACTAACGGTCGGCGAGAACCTGCTAATGGGAGAAGCGATCAACAGAACGAAGGTTCGGCCACGACACGATCTAGTCTTCGAGT
>CAZWGV010000114.1:0-2439 GCA_964633595.1 uncultured Coriobacteriaceae bacterium
CGCGGCGTATTGACTGCTCGATCCGCTTGTTCGACATGACCCGATTCCACGCGCTTCAGTCAGTGCAGAAGGCGTCAGTAACGTCGCGGCCATTTGCAGCACGGAAGACTACGTCGAAGTCCGAGCCTTCCAGCCCTGCGCTTGGGGGTACGACGACCGCGAAGTACCGGTCGATCGGCCCCTCGAAGACGGTGCCTCCGGTCTTCGCTCTGAGACTGACGGTCGAGGCGCCGGCTCCGTTCCTCCCGACGACGTAGACCACCGGCGATTCACCCGCAGCGGGGTTGTAGGCCGTTGCGCGAACCGTATAACGTGAGTCTGCGCCGCTGACCGGATCGCTCCAGCTAAGCTTCGTATAGCGACCAGGAAGGACCCGCTCGAACTCCACGTGCTGGTGCACTTCAGAGGCACCTTCGTCCGACTTCGCGACTAGCACCTCGAAGTTGCCGGAATCAGCGCGTGCCACAGCGGACCCGGCTGTCATGCCCGAGGTCGCCTCCTCGTATATCGCGCTCTCACTCAAGGTGCCGGAAAGAACCTGTGGAACGATCATGCTGAGTGTCAGCGCGATCGTCACGGACACCGGGAGCCACGCCGCCAGCAGCGGCTCCCCCCTCGCGTCAGAGCCCGAGGCATTCAAGTAGGTCGACAAGCGCGACAATCGTGGCGCTGAACGCTGCAACAGCAGGAACACCGAGTAGCCGATGAGGGCGCCGGCGACGTTCAGGAAGACGTCGTCCACGTCGGTGGCTCGTATACGGGTCGGGAGCTGCAGGACTTCGATCGCGATCGAAACTAGCGCCGCACGCCACGCAAGCGCACCGGCAGAACGCAGCCTCCGGAACAGCAACGGAAGCAACAGGCCCAGCGGTGCGAACATGACGATGTTGCCAGCGATGTTCTTCAGCGCTGTAGCTCTTTCAGTCTGTTGCACGAGCTGCATGATGCTGGCGAACGGCACGAAGCTGAACCGGCCATGCCAGTCGTAGAAGATGATGGTCATCGGGAAGAACGTGATAACCGCGACAGCGATCAAGTAGATGAAGAGGACGACCACTATGCGCTCTCTGGTCGTGTCGCCGCCCGAAGAGCGCCAGCGCACGACTCGCCACGCGCCGAAGACCAAGCACGCGATGGCGACGAATCCCCCCGCTCCAATCGAGACCACGACACCCCTTTCCGGTCTGTGTCGAACGTTGATGCGCTTCAGCTGAAGCGCCGCCTATCCTGACCTACCTCCGGCGACACATAGCGCACATGGGACGGCGCTTTCTGCTGGAAGCGCTTGTTAGACCTCACTCGCCAGAGATCTCGCAGTTTGGTCCTGCCATGAATAATACCTTGACAGCCATAGTATTGTGCGGCATGTTGCTTCCAGAGGGAGGTGCAATGCATGGGCAAGACGCCAATCAGCAGCGATCTCATCAGAGGTCACATCGAAACCATAGTGCTTGGCCTCTTGAGTGCTGGCGACCGGTACGGCTACGACATCTGCAAGCAGGTGTCACTTCTCTCGGACGGCGAGTACGAGCTCAAGGAACCGACCCTGTATTCAGCCGCACGACGCCTGGAAGGGCAAGGCCTCATCCGCTCCTACTGGGGCGAGGAATCGCAGGGGGGGCGCCGCAAGTACTACGCGGTCACGCCTGACGGCAGACAGGCCTACCAGCAGAACCTAGCCGACTGGAAGCGCGCACGCACGCTCATCGACCGCCTCGTCTCAGGCGAAGCCGAGAGGAAGTAATCATGGAGGCAATCAGGTACTACGTGATGGGCGCATTCCAAGGCGTGAAGGTCACGTCCGAGGTGCTCGAGCAGCAAGAGGAACTCATCGCCGACCTTACGGCGAAGGTCGCGGATCTCGTCGCCGAAGGCAAATCCGAGCAGGAGGCGCTCGGAGTGGCAATCGCATCTGTGGGTGACCTGTCGGCACTCGTCGCGGAATTTGAATCCGAGGCGGAGTCAACCGAGTTCGTGCCCACGGCGACGGTTTGGGCCACGCGCCTGGACCTGCACGTGATCGCCATCAGCGCCGGCATCGGCGCTGCGGTGATGGTCGGCAGCGCTGCCCTGGGAGCCTGGACCGAACTGGTCCATCCCGGTGCGGGCTTCTCGCTGCTGGCGATGCTCGGACTTGGAATGTGGTGGGTTCGGGATGCGTACAAGCGCTACGCGGGATTCCCGGAGTCTGTCGAGACTCGTGACCTCGTGTACAACACACGGTTCCGCAAGGCGCTACTGGTGTGGGCGGGCGTCGGGTTCGGGACATTCCTACTCAACGTCCTGACCGGGACCGACTTTTGGTGCTGGCCGATCTGGATAGCGGGCGGCACTTGGGCGCTCACGGTCAAGGTCGAGGAGCACCTGTCCCGGCGTCCGGAGTTCCTAGCCTCGATCTTTCACGAAGGGTGTCTGGACGCCCTACCGGGGTCCGGATCG
>CAZWGV010000115.1:0-2412 GCA_964633595.1 uncultured Coriobacteriaceae bacterium
GCGGATGTTCACGCCAAGACGGTTTCGAGTAGTGTCGAGGGTATGTGTCGCGATGGCTGCGCTCTCGGTGATTGCGCTGCTTCTTCCCGCGACAGCGTCGGCATACTTGGCTTCGGGCTATCGGTTCACAAATGACGTCAACACCATGTACTACGCGACGAGTGTATGGCCGTGGAGGTATGCGCTGGATGCCGCGCGATCCACTTGGAACACGGCGGGATCCAGGTACCGAATGTGGTGGGGCGCGGCTCCTCAGAACAACTACGCGTATGGTGCCAACATGGGAGTGTACTACGGCATCATCGCCCAGGCAGGATGGTGGCCGAGCTACCCGACTGACGGGCGGCTTCGGTTCAATACGTACTACCTGTGGTCGCTCTCTGGGGAGTCGGGCAAGTTCGACGTGCAGAACACGGCGACGCATGAGATGGGTCACTGGGGTGGGCTCCTCGACCTCTACTCGCCCGCTGATAGCGACAAGACGATGTACGGCTACATCGATCCTGGGGAGACGAAGAAGCGAATACTCCACTGGGATGACATCGTCGGGATTCGAGCAGTCTACGGTACGCCGTAGCATCACTCGAGGAAGGCAGACACCATGAGCAGGATCAAGCTGGCCTTGGCCGGATGTTGCGTGGTTCTGATTGCTGCGGTATCCGTGTCGGGCTGCACGGCTGACCGTAGTACGGCCTCGGCCAGCCGTGCTTCTGCCCGCGAGGGCAATCGCTCAGTCATCACAAGCCCAATCTTCTCCACGGTGATCAAGATGTCGCCAGCGGAGCTGAAGTTGCGCGCCCAAGTGATCGTCAAGGCCAGAGTGGTACGCCGGGTGGGGCCATTCAGCGTGCAAGAACCAGCGGGCGACGATGGAAGCACCATGACGCGAGTGTTCACCGATTGGGAAGTGATGCCACTGAGGGTCTACAAGACCGACGGTCGGGTGTCGCAGGGGAGTCCCATTCGTGTCGCGCTCTTTGGCGGAGAAGCTGATGGCGTCAAGCAGATCGCAGCCGACGAGGTCGATCTTACCGCCGGCGAGACGGTGGTCCTCTTCCTTACCCGGGAGATATCGCCGGAGGCGATTGAAGAGGGCCGCTACGGGATACTGACTCTGGCCCAGGGGAAATACCATGTTGACGACTCGACGGGCCGAGCGGAGAACCCGGTGAACAAGACGGTTCCTTTGAAGGAACTGGAGTCGCTACTACTCACCAACTAGCTCGGTTCTTCTCCCTCGTTCACCGATTCATCTAGAGTGTTGTGAGTGTACGGTGCCAACATGGGCCCCTCGAATGTCCCTGCCGAGGCGTGGCATGAGAAGCACCCATACAGGTTGGAGCCGAAGCTCCACACCGACTGCCGCGTGCGCTTCAACACCTCCTGGGGCTGGTCGACCTCGGGAGAGGCCGGGAAGCTCGACGTCCAGAATATCGCCACCCACGAGCTCGGTCACTGGCTTCTCCTGGGCGACCTCTACGGTGCCGGAGACACGGAGAAGACCATGTACGGTTCCACTGCCTATGGAGAGACGAAGAAGCGAACACTCGAGAGCGACGACATCGCTGGCGTCAGGCACCTGTACCCGTAGCGGTTCCGGTTGGGGGAGAAGATCATGCGCAGAAGCAGTGCGTTTCGGGCGGCGTCGCACAGTCTCGCGCTGACTCTTGCGGCCCTCGTGCTTGCCGTCGGGTGCAGTGGCGGTGCCTCGCGGGATGCCCGGACCCGGAGCTCGTCCGCAGGCGACAGCCAACAGCCGAGAGGGCAGATGAAGACGGTGAGCCCGCTGGTTCTTGAGATGTCCGTGGAGGAGCTCGAAGCCATCTCAGAGGTGGTTGTTGTTGCCAAGATCCAACGGAGACTAGGTCCATTCGTGGTGAATGAGCCGTCTGGCGACGATCGGCGCCCGGGTTCGACTACGGCGTGGGTCTTCACCGACTGGAGTGTCATACCCCTCAAGCTGTACAAGACCGACGGGTACGTCACCAAGGGCGAACCGATCCGAGTTGCGCTGAAGGGCGGCGTGTTGGCCGGGCAAGGAACCGAGTACGAGGCTGAAGCCGACCTTGCTGAGGGCGAGAAGGCACTGCTGTTCCTCGGAAGATTCTCGTCGCAATCCGGGGAAGGGGTGTCTGCCGACCGGTACGAGATAGTACAGCTATTCCAGGGCAAGTACCGGATCAACGACAAGACCGGCATCGCGGAGAACCGCGATCCGCGCAAGGACGCCCCGCTCGCTGTGATCGAGGCCAAGCTAACCAGGTAGTCATGACTGCCCTGCACCTTCCAGTCGGCCAAGCTTGTGTCACCCGGGACGGATGGTCGCATGTTGGTCTGGGCAGATTCGGTTCGCATGTCTCAGGGATGGCGGAGCCACTGATGGCACCCTCCGTCGTGCACAGGAGGTGGACT
>CAZWGV010000116.1:0-2263 GCA_964633595.1 uncultured Coriobacteriaceae bacterium
AGATGCCGTATCCACAGTCTCGTTCGTTGCCGTCTCACTTGGTGCAGGTCTCGTTGTGCTTTGGCTGTTGTGGAGGAAGCGAAGTCGGCTGTTCGTGGCTACTGTCGCCGGGATCGGTGCCGCATCGGTGGTTCCGCTCGCGACCGGTATCATCTACGACGAACCGTGGCTCGACAACCTCAAGCATCTTGTCGCGAGTCACTGGCGTGTGCTGGTTCTCGCTCCGCTGATCGCCAGTTCGGCGTACCTCGCCAGGTCTCCAAACCCTCGCCCTGGCCGGTTCGCGCTCGTGGCGCTGGTGACCTCAGCTGCCTTCTTCGCCGCGCTGTATCTCGTGGGGACTCTGCTCGTAGTGCCTCGGTAGGATGCACCGCTCGGTTGCTGCGGGGCGCGTCGAGGGCTTCGATTCGAGAGGGGTGGCGCTCTATGCGACGGAGCGTAGGTGCAACTCTGTCGGCAGCTGCTTCACAGCTGTCTGGGTGGCATCGCTCCATCTCGGGTGTGCTGCTGGTGGCGTTCGCAGTCACCGGACTACTGCTGCTGGGCTGCGCTTCCCAGGACAGCATCCCCTTCGATCCGGCGCTCTGGAAGGCTGGCCGACAGCAGCGTCCCGTCGGCATGGGCTACGATATCGTGCGTCGCGGCTTGCTCGACTCTAAGACGACGACCGAGGTGACTGTGCTCCTTGGATCGCCGGACATGGGAGAGTCGGATGTCGCACCCGGGGGTGACGGGTTCTACGTCTACTCGCTGCGCCGGAACTGGTACTTGGAGGTGAGTTTCGAGGACGGTCGGTCGTCGAGCGCGACTGTCGTCGCGCCATAGCGCTCGATGGGGTGGACGGTACCGCCGAGCCGTGCCAGAGCCGATCGTGGAAGCCACCACATGGCGGCTGGTTCTTCATCACGATGTCCCAGCAAGTCCTGCGGTAGATGGACCACGAGCGAGGGACGACAATCCCGGCCTTGGTTGCGACTCGGGAGGAGCCGACGTGAGACGTCAGCGTTTGGTGTGGGCGATCGGGGGCTCGCTGTTTGGGTTGGTACTCGTGGGATGCGCCGTGCAACCGCCGAGGTCGAGTCATCTCGATGAGGCTAGGTCCAGCGGTTCGGCCGAGCAACTGTGGCAGCAGCGAGCAAGTGCCCTGGGGGCCGCGGTACAGGATCTTGTTGCCTGCTCGAGCTCGGTGGAGACGACTCCTCCGAGAGTGGGCGGGTTCACTGCGTTGGTCGTGGGAGCCCAGACGAATCCGCCGGCAGTTGAAGTTGACCCCGTGGGTTCGCCGAGCACCGGAGTTCCTCAGGGTGAATTCGGGAGTCCATATCGGAACGCATCGTCCCGCACCCTCACTCTGACGTTTCGCGAAGATGCCACGATAATCGTCTACCCTTCTCGGCTCGCGACGGCGACCGTCTCTCCCGCGGGCTACCGCCCCTCCCTTGCCCTGCTCGAACCTGCCGATCTCGCCAGGGTGTTCCACGAGGACGCACTGCTGCGCGAGGAGCTGTCAGGTGTGGGAGCGTACATCGCCGTTGTCGACGGCGAGATCAGCAGCCTGGTCTCCCACTACTCGCCCTAGGGGTCGCGCCTCATGCTACACCGGTTGCGATGCACCGCGAGTCCTAGCCCGAGCCTCGGGGGGAGAAACGGATGACCAGGTACGCTCGGTGGGGCTGGGCGCTTGTGGGCATCCTGCTCTGCGCTGTGATCGTGTCGGCGGGTTGCAGCCGTCGTGGCGGAGTGCCAGCCGATGGTCGCTTGGACGATGGTTCCCTGCGACCCTCAGTCTCGACGCTCAGCTCAGAGGCTGTCAGCTACGCCAGAGAGCTTGGCGGCAGGCCGCATTGCGGCGAGACGCTATATCTGGTGGTGATCACGCGCGACACGAGCGAGGGTGTCTTGTGGGGCCGCCTCAGGCAAGCGACACCTTACTTCGGCGATGTCGCCAACTACTTCGTCGTACTCGCCTCGGAGTCTCTTCCACCGCTTGCCCCGGGCGACTTGATCCTGGCAGAGGCATATGTCGGTAGCGAAGACGCCGAGGAGAACCTGAGCTGGTGGGAGGGGCGAGTATCCGCCGACTGGTATCGCCCATTCGTGCAGAAGGTGACTGTGGAGACCGACTCACCGATACCTGTCGTGGGAGTCGACGTGGGACCGCCGGACTGACTCTGGCCAAAGGCCTACCCTCGGCCATCCCACTTCCGAGCCCTCGGCCGTCGCATCGCCGAGCGCAGCACCGCAGCATCCATCACCTACACAT
>CAZWGV010000117.1:0-2241 GCA_964633595.1 uncultured Coriobacteriaceae bacterium
ACGGCGTACTTGTACCCTCCAACCATCGCAGGAGGTGCATCCGTGAGGGATCGTGACGTCACCCTGCCGCTGGCCGTGACCTCAGTCCACTGCGGCGGCGTTTGGATCGCGGGCGAGCGCCACACGCGATAGGCGATCGGGCGCTCCTCGGTGGACGTGGCGTGAGTGGAGCGGTGAGGCAGCTGCCAGTCGAGCTGGAAGGCGTCGCCGGAGCGAGTGACCGAGAGACTGCGGACCGGTCCGAACTTGTAGCCGGTGATGAGCACATCGTCGATGGTGACGCCCTCGGCGGTAAATGGGCTTTCTCCGAAGCCTTCAACGAGGTCGGCCCACTGGAAGATGACGGACCCGCTTGTCCGAGAGAGGTTCACGGCATTCGAAGGAGAGGTCATGGGGTGGGCGTTGGTCCGCCAGGCGCCAACCGCGGTGAGTGGAAGTCCGTACCGGGAGTCCCGCAGCACCGCAGGACGGTACCACGCCACCACGAACGAGAACCCATCGGACCCACCGAGTGAGGGCATCGTGTACTTGTAGGAGAGCGTGGAGGAGTAGTAGCTCGCCAGCGACGGCAGATCGAAGGTGGCGTGTCCGTAGGAGTACATGGGGTACTGGCCTGCCCAGCCACTGGACCCCGCACACCACAAGCCGTAAGAACCCGTGGCTCGCCTTTGAGTCACCCTGCCCCACCATGCGGTAGCTGGTGGGATCAGCGTCAGTGGGCCGATGGACAGATCGCTAGAGTAGGGGATGGACTCGAACCCCTCGGAGCGAATAGTGGCGGGGCCAGCCTGCGGCCCTGCATCGGCACCGGCAGCGTTGGGTCCTACCAGCAATGATAAGAGGGCGAGCAGCCCTATAGTGACGAATCCTCGACGCATACCCTTACCCCTCCCAGACATGATCACTTCGCCGCCGGAAACGCGGCGGCAACTCCTACTGTCGCACTCTTCAAGGTCGCCGAATCCACCCCGACCTCGGCGGTCAGTACCGCTTCGAAAGCGAAGCGGCCCCGCGAGAAGGCAACTGAGGCTAACCTGGCGCCGTCCGTGCCAAAAGCGCCCGTCTGACTCCCGATCCTCACCGAGGAACGGTCATCTGGATACGCCTTGCCTATGCCGGTGACAAAATCGCGGGCAGCGGAGCTCGATCCTCTGTCGTACGCCGTTAGCACGGCGATCGACACGCGACCGATAGCCGGACCGGTCCGAGTGGGACGCAACGCCAGGATGGCCTCTTGCAGACCCCGCTCAACCGATGCCTGCGTGTAGTTGGCTACCGACGAGGGAAGCAGCGCGACCATTTCGGTGACGGGCTTGTCGTAGACACTCGATGCAGGCGGTACCACTGGCGGAGTATCCGTCGCGCCCGACTGTGACGACCCGCCGCTACTGTCGCCCGACTGCGTGCCCGGTTCCGCAGTGTCGTCGGTCACCGCAACGACCGTCAGCTCGGTCAACAGCCGCCGAGCTGAGACGTTGGCCGGGTCGGCCTCAACCGCCGACCGCAACAGGTCGATCGCAGCAGACTCATCCCCCGATGCCAGCGCAGCCTCAGCTTGCCGTACGTATCGTTCGCTATCGCTGACGTGGTCCGGTGTATCGTTCTCGGAGTTCGCGCCAGAATCGGCCACTGGGCGCGTGGAGACTCCGCTCCGCGGCTCGGACAGCGCTGCCGACACAAGGATCACGAGGGCGAGCGCCACAATGCCAACTGCGCCTGCCAAGACTGGCCGCGCCTTCAGGCCGCGAAACGCGTTCCTCATAATCTCGAACAGGCTCAAGACCGACCCTTCATCATCACTGCTCCGCGTGCATCCCACTGCTTTGAGAGACGACACCGACCGCCGAGCGGTTCACAGGCGAGCAGCGAGTCCGGCCTCCACCGCTAACTGGTCGAGCTCGCCGACGCTGCGCTGAGCCGCGCTGCGGATGGCAGCCTCCGCCATTGCGCAGAGACTGAGGATGTCGTCGCCTGAGGCCTCCACCAAAGGAGCCAGCTCGAGTCCGTCAACCTTGATCGTCGAAGCACCCCCACCGAGAGTGGCAGCATCGAGCCACTCCTGCACCAACTCGAGGTCAAGCCTCGTCTCGCCGTTCTGGAGTTGGATGAGCCCACGCATCTCCCAGGACAGACGTTCGGCAGCAGCGAACTGCTCCTCGAGTTCCGGTGCGAGCCCCTCACCTACCATTAGAACGAACACCCCGTCAGCCACAGCCGCCCACCGGAGTTCCGACATGGCCC
>CAZWGV010000118.1:0-2238 GCA_964633595.1 uncultured Coriobacteriaceae bacterium
GCATCTCATCCGGCACGGTTCCGTCGCCCATGACCGTCCTCCCGATGTACCTGGGCAAACGTCCAGGGTTCTCTACGGCAGAACCGCCCCACGAACAGGGTGCCCAGCTTCGGCGAGTATCCCACCGGATCGCTGAAGAAGGGGTCGTGTCGTTCAGCCACTTGCACTCAAGTCCCGCCATTGCTCGGCCCTCCGTGATCGTCTGCGGTTTCGAGTAGCTGCAAGGGACACTTTCACGGGCCCGCCGATATGCAAGCATCTTGCGTACCAGTGGCGAGGAGCAGATCAACCGACAGCCTTCTTGACCAGCGTAGCGATCCGCTTCTCCACGGAGGACGTCAGCTTCGCGACCGCGAAGGCGGTTGGCCACATGTCACCCTCATCCAGGTTCGCGGTGTCGTTGAATCCGAGAGTCGCATACCTCGAGTCGAACTTCCTCGCTCCCTGAAAGAAGCAGACGACCTTGCCATCCAGTGCGTAGGCGGGCATCCCATACCAGGTTCTGGGCGACAGAGCAGGGGCGCTGGCCGTCACGATCTCATGGATCCTCGAGGCCATCCGCCGGTCCGGCTCGGGCATCTCGGCGATCTTAGCCAGGACGTCGCCCTCTCCGCCCTTCTTCGAGAGTGTCCCGCGACGCGACTCCGCCCTCAGCTCGTCGGCACGCTCCTTCATCGCAGCTCGCTCTTCGGCCGAGAATCCCCCGGACTTCCTGTCGCCCGCAGTCGACTTCGAGTCGGCCTTTCTCGTCTTCTTCTCCTGGCTCACCGGAGGCTCCTCTCTCGCAGTCCTCGCAGGTTGTCACGCATTGGTTTCCACCAAGGGTTCATGCCCAACCGTCGCCACAGCAACCACTTGTGTGTACTCTCCTGAGCATCGAGCTCGTCGGGGAGGGGGCGCCATGCGGACAGGCCGCATCGCGGTGCCGTTGTTGCCATCGGGAGCACTCGGTCGCGTATCCCGGGGCTGGCGGGGCAGAGCATGACCGAGTGGGCCAGATGCCATAAGTTTACGGCGCTCTTCGCGCTCACCTTCCTGCTCGCCTGGGCCTTCTGGATACCGTCCGCCTTCATCTTCGCCGACGCTGGTGATCCGGACACCCTGGTCACCTCGCCCTGGTTCGTCGCACTGCAGACGCTAGGTGCGGTCGCGCCAACCGCCGTGGCCATTGGACTCACGCTCGCACTGCAGGGCCATGTGCGGCGCTTCAGCAGATAAGTGGCCCGAGCCAGCCCCATTCCCATGCACCATCTCCAGAGCGTCTGCCCGCTGCCGGGATCGGTGCGATTCGAGGGTCCACCACGCCATGTCCTATCGGTTGCGATGTACGATGAAGCCATGAGCATTAGGACCAGTCGCGCGTCCGGCGTCGCCGCTGTCACGATCGATGAGGCCATGTGTCAGACGTGCGGCGCCTGTGTGCGAGTCTGTGCTGGCGCGCCCCTCACCATGGCCGACGGCAAAGTGGTGGTAGATCAGTCGAGGTTCTTTGGGTGTGTCGGGTGCGGCGCGTGCATGGCGGTCTGTCCAACCGGGGCTATCGCGGTGGAGGGCCGGGATCTTAGCCGGGAGGACGTCCTCCCGCTGGGTCGGCCCGACGAGCGAGCTTCCTACGACGAGTTGCTCGCGCTACTCCGCCATCGTCGCAGTGTGCGCGAGTACTCATCTGCCGAGGTAGACTCGGCCGATCTCGAGCGCATACTTGAGGCCGCCTCCACGGCTCCAATGGGCGTACCGCCCTCCGATGTCGGCGTGCTGGTGCTGGAGGGTCGCGAGCGCGTACAGGAGTACCGCAGCGACGCGATGGACTGGCTGGTGAGCACGCGACGCTGGCTCAAGCCGACGCTCCTTCTCTGGCGACCATTCATGCGAAAGGACGACTACGCGCTGATGCGCGACTTCGTCCTCCCCGTGGTCGATATCTACCAGGACCCAGAGCGTGACTGGTTCTTCTACGATGCTCCCCTCGCCCTCATCTTCTACGGATGCGGCGCGTGCGATCCGGCCGATCCCTACATCGCCGCAACGTACGCGATGATCGCGGCCGAGTCCCTTGGGCTCGGGAGCTGCATGCTCGGCTTCGGCGCCTACCCCATCCGCTACAGCCGAAGGCTGCGCAGGAAGTGGGGGGTCTCGGAGCGAGTGCAGATGGGGATCGCGCTCATCGTGGGTCACCCTGAGTCCAGGTTCCGGCACGGGATCCGTCGCAGGTTCGCACGCGTGGATCGGCGGGCCTAG
>CAZWGV010000119.1:0-2219 GCA_964633595.1 uncultured Coriobacteriaceae bacterium
GCGCGCATGATGATCGCCCCCAGCACGCCATAGAGCAGAACACGGCGCTGCAATTCCGGCGGCACCGCGAAGTAGGTGAAGATCATCACGAAGACGAACATGTTGTCCACGGACAACGACTGCTCAATGAGATAGCCGGTGATGAATTCCAGCGCCTTGCGGTTGGCCACCTCCCTGCCTGCGTGAGCATCCAGGTACCACCACAGCAGAGCAGCGAAGCTGAATGCGAGCGTGACCCAGGCTGCCACCCAGCTGCCGGCCTCCCGCACCGAGACGCGATGGGCCTTGTTGCCCCCGAGAACGAACAAGTCCAGTGCCAGCATCGCCAGCACGAACACGATGAAGCCGGCCCACATCGGACCGGTCGCGAAGGAGTCGACCGTCATGGCTCGGCCGGCTCGGCGCGCAGAGCGGACGACGCGTCAACCCGGTACCAGGACGTTTGCGTCCAAGACAGTGGCCGGGGCGCCTCGACGATTCCGGCTGAGACCTCCAGTGGCCACCACTTGGGGCGGATCACATCTGGTCTGCGTGCCCGCGTGACGGGCGAGCCCGACCGGCGGTCAGGTGTGGCGAAGGTCATGCTCAGTTCATCCAAAGCAGCGTCAGCCCCGCCCCCACGCTGGCCGGGATACCAATTCGCTCGAGTGCACTGGCGCGGTCGGCCGTGATGACCTCGACGGGCACCGAGCTGTGCTCGAGAATGCGGCTGGTCAGCGAGTTCTTGATCGCCCGTACAAGGCCGCTCTTGCGCGCGGTCCCAAGGACGATGCGGTCGCATCGCAGACGCCTGGCCATGCCGGCAATGCAACGGGCCCTGTCACCGACCTCGGTGTGCACGTGGTATGCCACACCGGCAGCGTCCAGAAGCTCCCTGGCCTTGGCCAGTGCTGTATCGGCCCGCTCGCGGTGAAAGTCCATTCGCGCCTCGCGGTCCACGTGCTGCGCAATGTGCGCGCTGAAGGATGGCTGCACGTTGACGAGATGGATCCGCGATATCGCGTCCCTGCCCCTTGCCTTGATGACATGGCGCACGGCAACAAGGCTTTCGCTCGAGCCGTTGCAGGGCAGTAGAAGCGTCGACATGGCGTGGCCTCCCAGACACATCGGGCTGCCCGTACGCGAGGCGGCCACGGGCCATGCCGACCCGCGACCGTCGCACGAACGGACCTCCTGAAACGAATCCCTCGACCGTGGCATGCAGACGCAGACTGCCGAGTGATCGCTGATCACGCAAATCTAGTGGCTCGAGCAAGGTCTGAAAATCAGATTGTTCGGAGACCAAACTTCGAGAAAAACAGATAATCAGCGACTGCCCCACGGACCGCGATACCCTCCCAGGCGTGAACTACAAGCACCTGCACTACTTCCTTCAGGTCCCCAAGCTCGGGGGCGTGTCGCGAGCCAGCGAGCACTTGCACTTGTCGCCGCAGACCATCAGCGGCCAGATCCAGTTGCTGGAGAATTCGCTTGGCAGCAAGCTGTTCATCAAGAGCGGCCGTGGCCTGGCGCTGACTGAGGTCGGGCGCGTGGTACTCAGCTATGCCGAGGACATCTTCTCCATCGGAGCTGAAATCGAGGAGGCCGTGCGCGACTATCCGCGACTCGGCAGACCCCTGGAGCTTCGGGTGGGTGTGGCCGACGCCGTGCCCAAGTCCATTGCATGCCGCTTGATCGAGCCGGCCACGCAGATCGGGCAACCCGTGCGCATCGTCTGCCGCGAATGGAAGCTGGATACGCTTCTCGGCGAGCTTGCCCTGCATCGGCTTGATGTGGTGATTGCCGACGCCCCGATACCACCGTCGATCAGCGTGCGGGCCTTCAATCACCGATTGGGCAGCAGCGGCACAAGCTTCTTTGCATCACCTGGTGTACTGGCGACATGCAAGGGCCCCTTCCCTGCCTGTCTCGAAGGGAAGCCCCTGATACTGCCAACCGAGGAGTCAGCCCTGGGCCAGCGGATGCGTAGCTGGTTGAAGTCGCGGTCGCTTGGTCCGCGTGTGGTCGCAGAGTGCGACGACAGTGCACTGGCCAAGGCCTTCGGTCGAGGCGGCCTGGGCGTCTTCGTGGGGCCAACGGTTCTGGAGGCCGAGATCGAACAACAGTACGGCGTGCGCGCCTTTGGCGCCGCCCCCGACGTGATCGAGGAGTTCTTCGCGATCACCGTCGAGCGTCGCATCACCCATCCTTGCGTGACGGCGATCACCGAAGCAGCCCGC
>CAZWGV010000120.1:0-2216 GCA_964633595.1 uncultured Coriobacteriaceae bacterium
AGGGCACGTTCTTTGGCTGTCGTGCCGCTGCCGCGCACATGTCCAAGGGTGGCTCGATCGTGAACATCTCGTCCCTCGCCGGGAGGCGGGGCAGCGCGAACAACTCGGTCTACTGCGCCAGCAAGTTCGGTGTTACGGGTGTCACGCAGGCGCTCGCCAAGGAGCTTGGTCCGCGAGGCATTCGTGTGAACGCCGTCTGCCCGGTGTACGTGGAGACTGCGGGCCTGATGGAAGCCCTTGCCGACCCGCGCTCTCCGGCAGGCGGGAGCGATGTAGACGAGTACCTGACGAGATTCGCGGAGGAGCAGGCCGCCCTTCGGCGATTGCCGCGGGCGGAGGAGGTTGCGGCGACCTGCGTGTGGCTCGCGTCCGATTCGGCGTCAGCCGTGACAGGGCAGTCCCTGCACGTGGACTGCGGAGTGTTGCCGTGGTAGGAGCCGCCAGTGCGCGTCCCCGCGTCGCTGTGGTCATCCCGGCGCGCATGGGCGCATCCCGCTTCCCAGGCAAGCCACTCGTCGAGATAGCTGGATTGCCGATGGTGGAGATGGTGCGCCGGCGAGCCGCGCTCTCGGATCGCGTGGACGAAGTGGTTGTTGCGACATGCGATACCTGCATTGCGGACGTGGTAGGTAGCTTCGGCGGCTCGGCCATCATGACGGCCGATACGCACGAGCGGTGTACGGATCGCGTCCAGGAGGCAGTCGGGACGATCGAGGCGGACATCGTTGTCATCGTCCAGGGCGATGAGCCGCTGTTCGACCCGGAGGTCATCGAGATGCTGGTCGATCCAATGATCGATGATCCGGCCGTCGAGGTGACGAACCTCCTCTCAGTGATCCGTGACGAGAAGGACCTCATCGACGAGGATGTCGTGAAGGCGGTGTGCGACCTATCGGGTCGGGTGATGTACTACTCCAGATCTCCCGTTCCCTTCCGGCGCGTGCGTTTTGTCGAGACGCCCATGTACCGGCAGACTGGGCTCTCGGCCTTCCGCCGGGGGTTTCTGGACACCTTCAGTGCCCTAGAGCCCACACCGCTCGAGGTCGCCGAGTCGGTCGACTTCCTGCGCATCCTCGAACACGGCCACAGTGTGCTCGGGGTTGTCTGGAGTCGCGAGACCGTGGGCGTTGACCGCCCGGACGATGTCGAGGCGATCGAGCGGGCTCTTTCGGCCGACCCGCTCCAGAGAACCCTCCACGAGAGGATCGCCCGATGACGCGCGTGCTCATGGCGCTCTCTACCTTTGGGGATTGCGGCGAGGAGCCCAGTCGACTGCTCGAGTCCACGGGGTGGGATGTCGTCTACAACCCGCACGGCCGTCGGCTGGTCCGCGATGAGATCGTGGAGTTGGGCGCATCGGCCGAGGGAGTTCTAGCGGGCGTTGAGCCCTACGATGCGTGGGTGATCGAGCGTATGCCGAAGTTGCGGGTGATCAGCAGAGCGGGAGTAGGCACGGACAACGTTGACAGGAACGCTGCCGACGCGCGTGGCGTCGTAGTACGCAACACGCCTGACGTGGTCATACAGCCGGTTGCCGAGATGGCAGTCGCGATGGCGATGTCGCTGATGCGGCGTCTCACACGGTCGACGGAATCGCTGAGGGCGCGTGCATGGGAGAAGCACTCGGGCCGCCTTCTCTCTGGTTCGACCGTGGGAGTAGTGGGACTGGGGCGCATCGGTCGACGGACCGCTGAGCTATTCGTGGCGCTCGGCGCGCAAGTCATAGGCTGCGATCCCTTCGCGGACGCCCGGTGGGCCACAGCAGCTGGTGTTCGCGTCGTGGAGCTGGGCGAGCTGCTCGCGGCCTCCGACGTGGTGTCGCTGCATCTCACAGCGGAGGACTTCGTGCTGGGCGTCGAGGAGTTGTCGCTCATGCGCGATGGCGCCATACTGCTCAACCTGGCGCGCGGGCGGTACGTCGACGAAGACGCCCTCCACCAGGCGCTAGCAGGTGGCCGACTCGCTGGAGCGGGTCTGGACGTGTTCCCAGAGGAGCCCTACTCGGGCAAGCTCTGCGACCTGCCAGACGTCGTCCTGACACCGCACGTGGCCACGCTCACGCGCGAGTCCCGCCTCCAGATGGAGGTCGAGGCGGTCGAGAACCTCATCGAGTCGCTCGGCGGCGAGTGACCTCGATGGAGTCCGACGGCAACTCGTCTTCGCAGCAGCCCTTCGAGCACCTCGCTGCCCGCATCTGGATGGCGGCTTCCGACCGC
>CAZWGV010000121.1:0-2210 GCA_964633595.1 uncultured Coriobacteriaceae bacterium
AATGTGTGGTTGACTTCGGCAGCGTCCTTCGCTACGATGCATGCGGTGTGATGTAACAGACGTTACAAGCACACAGTAAGTTCACATATCCACATAGCGAGCACGACGGGTTGGAGCCGGCAATCATCGCCCGACGGACGGCATCCGACAACCGCGGCGGGGTAAGCGCGGGTGTCGGTCGTTTCGTACTCTCTGTCGAACGAAGAGCGCGGTCGCCTTCTTCAACTCACCTCGAGATGGGACTGAAGGAGGTGACCTTTTTTGTGCCCCGTCTCGACGAGAACTGCTGGCACCTCGAGTGCGTGAAGGAGGTAAGGAATCAGAATGGCTATCACGAGACGACAGTTTGTAACCCGTGTGGGCACCCTGGCCGCGGCCATGGGCGCGAGTCAAGCCGACCTGGCGAAGGTCGTTGAGGCTTTCGCTCATGCGAACGTGACCTCCGGAGTGTGGCCCGGCGCATGGACCAACAAGCCGAAGGTGGTATGGGTCCACGGCGCCGAATGCACAGGCTGCTCCACATCGCTCCTGAGCCTGTTCCAGGACGTCAGGGGCAAGGCGGTTGAGGGCACGAACATTTCTACCCTCGCCGCTCTGGACCTTGCCGTCGGTGGCGACGGCAACGGCGGTCACGTCGCAGGGGCGGCGACCGCTGGCGTGTTGACCATCACGAAGGAGACCGACGACACCCTTCATCCATACGGTCATCGGACGCTCTTCGAGTCCGATGTCGCGACCGGCTCGAACTTCGAGTCGCCCTACGTCGCGACCATCGCCGACGTGCTCATCGACTTCATCGACCTGCAGTATCACGAGACGGTCATGGGCATGGGCGGCGACCTTGCGTACCAGTGGCTCAGCGACCTCATCGCCGACAGCGTGAAGACGTCAGGTCGGACTTCTGCGCCGTTCGTGCTCGTTGTCGAGGGCGCGATCCAGCCCACGGACAAGAACGGCTTCTTCAACGCGGACGGCGACGTGCCGTGGTGCTCGATCGGAATGGGCGAGACGAGCGGCGAACTCGCGTTTGACGACGTCGTGAAGAAGCTCGCGTTGCATCCGGAGTGCCTCGCGGTCATCCCCATCGGCCAGTGCGCGTGCTTCGGCGGGTACCCGGCGTGCGTGTCGCCGGTGCTCAAGGGGGATATGACGGGTGCGATGGGCACCGGCGACTTCCTGACGGCGTGCGCGCCAACCGCCGCCGACAAGGTCATCAATGTACCCGGCTGCCCCACGAATCCGTGGTGGTTCGTGCTGACGGTCGTCGCGTGGCTCGTCGACTTCGTGAACGCGCCGCAAAACGGCACCGGCCCCCTCAAGATCCTGAACCGGGGCGGCTCGGCGACCGCCATCAGCGTGAACCCCGCGGCCGTCGACAACACCCGCCGCCTGAAGGCGGTCTACGGTACGCCGCTGCACTCGTTGTGCACGCGGGCGGCCGCGCACGGCCAAGGGATCTTCGCGAAGAAGCCGGGCGACCCTGGCTGCCTTGCGCTTATTGGCTGCAAGGGTCTTTCGACCATGACACTCTGCGGCGCGCAGGGCTGGAACGGCCAGAACCCTCGCAACGCGGAGTGGGACGCCAATCTGGACTACGGCGTCGGCACCATCCAGAACGCTACGGGCGGCGGCAGGGGCGGCAACTGTGTCGCGGCCGGCCATCCGTGCATGGCATGTACCGAGAAGGGCTATCCGGACGCGTTCCTACCGTTCGTCGTCCGCTAGAGGCACAGGAAGGAGGGAAACGATAGATGTCTACGACTCTCACGTATGATCCGAACACCGGCACGGGGACGCTCGAAGTCGACCCGATCTCTCGCATCGAAGGCCACTTGGGCGTCAAGCTCAACGTCAAGGCAGGCGTGGTTAAGAGCGCGGAGGCGCACGGCAACCTGTGGCGCGGCTTTGAGAACTTCCTCATCGGGCGCGCTGTCAACGACGCCATCACCTTCACGCAGCGTATCTGCGGCGTATGCCCTGTGCCTCACGGTCAGGCGGCAACATTCGCCGCCGACGCGGCACTGGGCTACAGCGACGGGTTCCAGACCTGGGTACAGGCGTCGCAGGGCGGCAAGTGGGGCGGCGATAACGGCATGGATTCGACGCCAGCCAATACGCCGGCGAACAGGGGTATCCCGGCCAAGGCGGTCCACATCCGCAACCTTGTGTTGTCCGCCGAGTTCCTCATGTCGCACATCACGCACTCGTAC
>CAZWGV010000122.1:0-2160 GCA_964633595.1 uncultured Coriobacteriaceae bacterium
GGGTCCTGCCCCTGCACGCTGCTGGCCGTGTCGATCTGGAAGTGCAACTGGTCAATGAACGGCCCCGCGAGTCCGACGTAGAGGTACGCGTCCTCCGGCATGCCCGCGAGGGCCCAGCCCGAGGAGGCCGGCTGCCCGATGTCGGCCGTGAGGTCGACGGTGAGGCTCTGCGACAGGCCCCTCGCGATCCACGGACTTCCCGCCGGGCCGCGGTCCGCCCGGTAGATGTAGATGCCGAGGATCGACGGCAAGAGCGTGGCGCGGTACTCGTCGCCGCTGCCCCTCATCAGGATCCGCGTCGTCCCCAAGGGCCCGCGCAAGAATAACTGCGCAGGTTAGGGCGTAATCCCTACAATCGGCCGCAGGGATCGCGGAACGCCTGGTACGTCGCGGATATCCGTACGCAAGGGTCCGCCAGAGTGCTGGCGGAACTTGACGAGCCCGGCCCAGAATGTTATACGTCAGCCGATGGAGGCGGACGTAGAACATTATGCGCACCCAGATGTATCGATCCGACGCGCTCATCGCCCTGTTCCGCCGGCGCCGCATTGCAACCATGAAGGAGTTGAAGGCTGCGCTGGGTACGGACGTAGATGTGACGGTCTTTCGCAAGTTGCGGGAGATCGACTACTTGTCGAGCTACTCGCATCGGGGGATGTTCTACGCACTCATGGCGTCGGCGGAGTTCGACGAGCGAGGTCTGTGGACCTATCGGGATGTGCGCTTTTCGCGCTTCGGCTCCCTGATCGATACCGTCGAGCAGTTCGTGTCCCGCGCGGAACGCGGCTTCTTTGCTGCGGAGCTCGCGGGCGAGCTGAAGGTGCAGACCAAGGAGCCACTGCTCACGCTTGTCCAGGCGCGACGTCTCACGCGAGTCGAGATGTCCGGTCAATACCTGTACTGTGCGGCGGACCCCTCGAAGCGAAAGGACCAGGTGCGGCAGCGAAGCGTTGTCGGAACGGCGGAAGCGCTCCCCTTCACGCGAGACGCGCTGGCCCCGGTGTCCGACGATACGAAGGCGGCGGTCATCCTCTTCTTGAGCACGCTGGACGAGCGGCAACGCCGGCTCTACGTCGGACTGGAGTCCCTTCGACTCGGACATGGGGGCGACAGCCGGTTGGCCGAGTTGACGGGACTGGATGTCCACACGATCGCCAGGGGAAGAGTCGAACTTCTTCAGCGCGACGTGCAGGTGGACCGCGTGCGACGTCCGGGAGCAGGCCGGCCGAGTCTGGAAAAAAAACGCCGGACCTCGTCACGGCGATCCAGACGTTGATGGAACACCACACGGCAGGCGACCCGATCACGGGCCTGAGGTGGACCCACAAGACGACGGTGAAGATCAGCCGAGAACTGGCCCGCGCGGGAATCGCTGCTTCTCCCAAGACAGTCGCCCGGCTGCTCAGCACCGATTTTCGCGGAGGCATCAGCGACAGATATCGATAAGACTCCTCGGGGTGCGGCGGCTACTGCCACGCCAAGCGCAGGCGTCGGTTTCCGAGCCAGCTCACCCGTTCGGGGAGCGTGTTCCAGGGAACGGCGCGAAGCAGGGGGTTGTGGGCGCGCCGGGGGTAGCGGACGAGGATCTCGTCGCCGGTGACGGTCACTTGGCCCTTGCCGCGGATGAAGTGGCGGAAGATCTGCGGTGCGTTGCACTCCTCGAAGCCGCGTAGGCGTTGCGCCAGGAGGTAGTACAGGGTGTCGGCGATCGCGGTCAGCAGCACGTCGAAGTGCACCTTGACGAGGATCGGCGAGGAGAGGGCGTTGAGGTGGAAGAACTTGACGGCCTCGGCGATGACGTTCTCGACGTTCCAGCGGCGAGCGTAGCGGCCAATGATCAGTTCGACGGGCGCCTTGAAGTCGTTGGTGACGAGGAACGTGGGCTTCTCGTGTCCGGTGCCGCGCATGATGATCTGGCGTAGCGGTCGGGGGTAGTGGCGCAGCGTGATGTGCGACTCGAGGACCCACGGGCGCGGGTACTTGCGCTTCTCGTGCGGGATGGTCACCTGCACCCAAGCGGAATGCGGCTGGGCGAGAGCGTTGCGAATGAGCTTGGGGCCACGCCGGCGGAGCGTGATGAAGCGGATCCGCTGCTGGTCGAGCCGGGCGAGTTGCACGGTGGTGGTGAACCGCGAATCGAAGACGAGTGTGGGCGCGACG
>CAZWGV010000123.1:0-2143 GCA_964633595.1 uncultured Coriobacteriaceae bacterium
CCGGCTCGCTGCCCGATGCCGACGCGTAGAAGCGCACGTCGAGTACCGGCCTCCTATCGCGGGACTTGGTCATACGTGGACTGTACCACAAATGGTACTGCCGAGGACAAGTGAGATTGGCGGACGCGGTGAGGAGGGTAGTCCCAACGTCTGACGGATAACCTGCGAGCGCAGCGATCACTTCACTGCCGAGTCTACCTCGCGAGGCACTGAGGCTGCAGGATGCGCTGGTTAGGCATCACGGCTCGACGATCTCAAGATCCCGACAAATCTTGCGCGCCAGGAAGTCGTTGATCTCACGGTGCCGTGGAACGGACGACACCTTGCCGGCGCTCCGGTTTACGTACACGGAGTGGTTCCCGCCCTCGCGCAGCAGCTCACATCCCCGCGCCCGCAGGTGACGGACGAAGTCGGTTCGTTTCACGCGCTGATGCTGAGGGGCTCGCGAATGACCTTGCGTGTGCCGAGTCGCTCCTCCGTGAGCGCACGGTTCGCTTCGAGAACGAGCTCTACGGCCTCGACCAGGTTCGCGCGTGCTTCATCTAGCGTTTCGCCCTGGGTGTTGGTGCCCGGGAGCTCCTCGATATAGCCGATATAGCCTTCCGGCACCTGTTCGAACACGGCGGTGAACTGCAGCTTCACGTATCTCGACCTCCACCGCACACTCTAGCACGCGGATTCCGGGGATGCCTAGTCGTGTTGGGCATCAGCGGCGGCCGACACGCTTCGCGTCTGAGTGTAGCTCACGCCGTCCGCTGGATGCCTTTGTTGGACGTCACGCGAGGTCCGGATCCATGAGCCGCTCGCTGCGGAGCACGCGCACGATGGTCACGACATCGGGATCGCGCCGGTAGACGATGCGATACGGCGGCAGTTCGAGTTCCCGCAGCCAGACGACCTCGAACTCCGGCACCATCTTGCCGCTGTCCGGGAACGCCGAGAGCTGCTCGACGCGCTCGATGATGGCGCCGACCTGACGCACACCGACCTCCGGGACCAGTTGCGATGCGTACCACTCGCGGATGCCGATCAGGTCGTCGCGCGCCGAAAGAGCGAAGTCGATGCGGACCGGCGTGTTCACCTATAGGCCCAGTTCGCGTATCACATCAGACAGCGGCACGACGCGGCCGGCGTCGATGTCAGCGAGTCCGACGACCACGGCACGCATGAAGTCGCGTTCCTCTTGAGCTGCCTCGAAATCCGAGAGCGACTGGACGACAGCGACACCGCGGCCGTGACTCGTGAGGAGCACGGGCCGACGCGTCTCATCGACGCGGCGCACGACCTTGCCGGGATTGACCTTCAGGTCCCCGAGGGGGACGACGTCTTGAGAGAACTTCACGGCCTGGGTCACGATGGCCTCCAATCGACACCACTACTCTGGTGCTGATTGTAACACCGGCCAGGGGCGAGGGTCAACGCGCTCGAGAAGCGGGGCGGCAGCGGCATGTGTACGTCCAACGCTTGGCGCATCAGCTGCGAGGCGCCGCGCACACTTCGCTGCCGAGTCTACCTTGCGAGGTGCCGAGGCTGCAGATGCGCGGGTTAGGGCCTACGGGTCATCGCCCAAAGGACCGCTCCAGGTGTCGATGACGTTACCCGTGTCTGCATCGATCACGAAGAGGGTCTGCGCTGGAACGGGGCTGAAGGGATCGACTCCGTGCACGGCTATCGGCGCCGGGGTTACGCCCACGAGCCACGCGAGGCGGCCCCTGATCGTGTCGCGTGAGTAGAAGACCTTGCGCACGACAATGGTGGCAGTGGACATGTCAGAGTCGGTCCACCTGAGGGAGGCGGCGGTGATCGCTTCCCTCGCATCTATCACGCTCGGAGCTGTCGTCTCGACGACGCCGGCCTGCACGCGTCGCGCAATAGACAGCGGGTCAGGGACCGAAGTCGCGCTGGAGGCGTCGCTGGCGACGGCGGGCTTCGCTGCTTCCGGAGGGGTCGTGATTCCAGCCGACCCGCCAGGTCGGTCTGGCCAGGGTCCTCCGTTCGGAGAGCAGCCGGCCACCATCAGTGAGAGACCGACTAGCCCGATAGCGATTGAGGAGAACCGCTTCATTCGCCGAACTCCCGTGTGGCCCTAACGTCCGGCAGTTGAGCGGCGAACGAAGTGAGTCCGCTCGAACTGCTTGTTAGT
>CAZWGV010000124.1:0-2133 GCA_964633595.1 uncultured Coriobacteriaceae bacterium
AGCGCAACAGCTGACGCGCACGATGTAGAATCGACCCGGAAGCACGTGGCGCGCAGCTTATGCGCCAACACGCACGTTGGGCATAGACACGCCTGGACCGTCGCTCGTTGACGTCGCATGTGGTATCATCGACGATACCGACATGGGAGAGCGCGCCGTCATCGACACCAACGTTCTCGTGTCCGGGCTTCGGAGTCCGCGCGGTGCCTCGTTCCGCGTACTTGAGCTCGTCGGAACGTCGGCCTTCGAGTTCGCGCTGTCGGTCCCGCTTGCCCTTGAGTACGAAGCCGTGCTCAAGCGAGAGAGCCGGGCACTCGGACTCGGGGATGACGATGTCGACGCGCTCGTCCAGTACTGGTGCAGCGTGGCGCACCTGCAGGAGATCCACTTCCTGTGGCGTCCGGTGCTGCGGGACCCGAGAGACGACCACGTGCTCGAACTCGCCGTGGCCGCGGGGTGCGGTCTGGTCGTCACCCACAACGTTCGGGACTTCGCGCCATCGGGCACGTGGGGCATCGAGGCCGTCAGGCCCGGTGAGTTCCTGAGAAGGATAGGAGTCACATCATGAGCACCATAAGTCTGCGGCTCCCGGAGTCGCTACATCGCAAGGTCCGTGAGCTGGCCAAGGCGGAGGATGTCTCGATCAACCAGCTGATCACCACGGCGCTGGCGGAGAAGATGTCGGCGCTCATGACTGTGGACTACTTGCGTGAGCGCGGCGCTCTCGGCGATCGTGCAACGTACGACGCCGTGCTCGCGAAGGTCCGCGACGCAGAGCCTGACGAGGGCGACGAGCTGTAGGCGTCATGCCCAACCAAGGGATGGAGCGGACCGGCTCTCCGCCGGCCGCTCATCCCTCAACCGTTGCGTCTACCATTTCGCGCTGTATGAACTCCAGGAGACTCTGGAGGAACTGAACATGACTGATGCTGCAGACATGCTCGCGGTAATGGTAAACGGGGACCGTCTCAAGGACATCTCCCATCTCCCCCTCGATCTCGCCGTCTAGGACTGAAATGGGAATCAGCCGCAGCGAGAACATGCGGCGCATTCGGTGCCGCGATACCGCGCCCGAACTTGTCGTACGTGCAGCACTTCGACAGCTCGGCCATATGTTGGATACCGGCTGCACCGGTCTGATCTGCCAGGACGGCCGGACGTGGCGTTCGTCGGCAGGAAGAAGGCGATCTTCGTTCACGGCTGCTTCTGGCACGACCACGATTGCGCTGAGGGAGCTCGATCGCCCAGGTCGAACGTCGACTATTGGTTGCCCAAGGTTCAACGCAACCGGGAGCGGGATGAGGAGAATGTCTTTGCACTCGAAGCACGCGGCTGGGCTGTACTGATAGTCTGGGAGTGTGAACTGGGGATGACGCTACGCTCCGGAGACGCCTCGGCGAGTTCGTCGGGGGATAGCAGACGTGGCTAACCCGGAGATCGGACTCACTTCGTTCGCCGCTCATCTCCAAGACTGGCCTTCGGAGCTGGGACTTTCGACAAGTAGAAGACTGGAGAACCGAGTGGGCAACATGCGAACAATGAGCCTGCCATTTGTCACTGCTGTCTTGGCCGCGACCCTCGCCGGATGCTCACCCGCTACACAACGAACTGGGGGGGTAGCGAGCGAGAATGGGTCTTCGCAGTCGACGGAGGTAACGGCCGTTGTGAGTCAGCGGGAGATCGCGTCTGCCAAGACCGTACTCATGCGTCACCTCGAAGCGCTGTCCGCTGGCGACACACAAGTGCTGCTCGAAACCTCGCCCGAGTACCGGCGCCACATCTTCACCCAGTCCTCTTGGCCAGATCAGGCGCGGTCTTGGGCTGGGCTCAAGGTTGTCTCGGTGGCAACGCCGGGACAGTATCTGGGCGACGAGGCCATGCGGCAGGTCTGCCGCGAAGCCTTGGGACGCCTGCCGTATCAAGTCGCGGTGTTTCACGTGGTTGCTGCACGACCATCGGCCCCCAGGGATGGTCAAGAGACCGATCTTGATGTCGTGCTGATTCGCCCTTCTGCGGACAGCGGCTGGCTTGTTCACGACATGGGACGATAGTGTACCGGTGCTCTCTGACCTTGCTGAGCGGTCGCTGACATCATGTAATCTGATTCTCAGATTGGAGATGATGCCCCGTGGG
>CAZWGV010000125.1:0-2080 GCA_964633595.1 uncultured Coriobacteriaceae bacterium
CCGCGTATTGGCGCACGCGTTCCACCACCGTTCCCCCACCCAGGACGATCGGGGGAGCATAACCCAGCTCCCTGGCGTTCTCGCGTAGAAGCTCCACCGTCGCCTTCATACTGTGAAACGCGGTGGTGATGAGGCCGGAAAGGCACACCACGTCCGGCCGGACCCGCGACACCTCGACCAGAATCTTAGCCGGCGTGACATCCACCCCTAGATCGGAGACCCTGAAGCCGTTACCGCGCAGGGAAGACGCAAAGAGGTTCTTGCCTGAATGTCCCCTCGCACCGTCGCCAGCACGATCGTGCCAGCGGTCTCCTCTGATGAGCCCAACGTCTCGTCCGGGCGCACGAGTTCCACGACCTCCTTGAAGATCTCCCCGGAGACGATCAGGGCTTCAAGGTAGTACTCCTGGCGTTCGTATCGTTCACCGACCACACGCATGGCCTGCTGGCACACGTTCAGCACCGACAGGGCGGGGACATCCCCGGCCTCGACGATCCTACGTGCGATGGCGAGCGTGGCCTCTTCGTCGAGCTCGACCAGAGCGTCGGCGAGTGACTCGAGTTCCGTCATGTCGCTCTCCAGTCTCATTCCGGGCCCAGGCATCCGGTGAGGTGAAACAGGTCCCCTCTCATGAGGAACCAACCCCAGCTCATAGGCCGCCGGTCGACATCCTCAAACACATGTTCGAGATGCAGGGCCGGCGAGCCGGGTGCTACTTCGAGGATCTCGGCGGCCTGTTCGTCGAGGCATTCAGCCCGAAGCCTCACCCGGCCGTGCGAGAACGCTCGTCCCCTGGCGGAATCGAGCACTCCTTGGAGTGAGGTCAGCTGCAGCTGAGACTCGATGATCGGCTTCCGGACGTCGGACACCAGGTATTCCACATGGTACATCCCAGGGACCTCGTTCTTGAAGATCACACGCCGTAGGTAGACCACCCGGTCTCCCGCGGCCACCTTGAGCATCTCCGCAACCCGCGGGGTCGCCTTTTCGGTCGACGCACCCAGGAGTCGTATCTCCACAGAGTCCGCGGCGCCATGCAGCCAGTCACTGCCGAGCTGCTCTAGGCTGAACACCGTGTCGGACAGCGCGAGTGAGCGGGTGTATGTGCCGCGGCCCTTTTCCGCGAAGACCAAGCCTTGATTGGCCAGCACCGCGAGGGCCTTCCGCAAGGTCATCGGACTGACACCGAACTCGGCAGAGAACTGCGTCTCAGGGGGCAGTTTGCTTCCCGGTGCGTAGATGCCGTCGGCTATCCGCGCGCGGATCAGGTCCGCGATACGCATGTAGGCCGGCACCGATGGTCGGTCCGACCCGTCATCGGACTCAGTCTGCGCCTTGGAGTCTGCTCTCATTGCGTACTCAGGACCCTCATGGTCGCCTGTCACCACCTCACTCCGCAAAGCACTATATAGTCTTTCTTGCCTCGCACTCTATAGTGTGCTAGCATCGCTACTGGGAACCATCATAGTGTGCCGGTGGCCTTGTGTGAAGAAGAGACTGCATATGTGCCTGGAACATGGAGGAAGCCATGGCGAACGAGAACACAAACGTAAGCCGCCGCGATTTTCTCAAGATGGCGGGCGTCGCCGGCGCAGCCGTCGGTCTGGGTGGCGGCTTGGGCGGTCTACTGGCGGCCTGTGGAGATGAGGAAGAGGCTGTCACCACGACAACCGGGGGGGCGGCCACGACCGTCGGCGCGGGAGCCGAGGCCGGGCGCGAGATCAAGGTCGGTTTCGTGGACGCTCTTACAGGATCCCTGGCCGACTTCGGCGTCGCCGGCAACTACTGCGCAGAGCGCTGGCGCGAGTACGTCGCCGACGGGCTGGTGTGCGGCGACGGCAAGAAACACCCCATCACCATCACGGTCGAAGACAGCCAGTCGGACAGCAACCGGGCCGCGCAGGTAGCCGGCGACTTGGTCACCCAAGACAAGTGCGACTTCATACTCGCCGCCGGTTACGGGGTGCCGTTCCTGATCGCGATGGTAGGCGCTCGTGCGCAGCGTAGGATCCTCGGCGGCCGATTTTTCGTAGATGTGCTTGGGCAGGATCGCGAAGTTCATGTTCCACACGTTGGTCGG
>CAZWGV010000126.1:0-2049 GCA_964633595.1 uncultured Coriobacteriaceae bacterium
GTCATGATCTCCACGCCAGGCAGCACGGGGATGCCGTAGGTGTTCTGCTTGGCCGTGCAGTCGTCGTGGTATTGCGCCCAGTTGGCGTTGCCATCGTTGTCGCTGCCCCAGATTCCCTTCCAGTGATCCGTCATGATGATGAACTTCTGCCCGTCGTTCTTGGCATAGCTGACCTGTGAGTCCAGAGAGTAGTACCAATGATCACTCCACGTCTTTGAGTGCACATGTCCGTCCCCCGCGTGCCAGTATGTCTGTACCGGAAGTGCGGCGATCGTGACCTCGAGTGGGAGAACGACAGTCGTCTCGTTGCCGCCCGCGTCGAGCGTGGCCGACACGGTGAAGGTCGTCGTGGTGCCGTCAGCCAGCGCGAGGTCGGCAACGGGGATGCCCTCCTCGAACGCGGTGAACCCGCGCTTGAGGAAGCGCGCGGCGCGCTCCTGGTCGCGCCCAGCGATTTGCGAGAGGACGCCCGCTCTCATCTTCGCGACGTCGGCGACGGACTGCAGACGCTTGCCTGGTCACATCGCTGCGCGCACGACCCCGTCGGGGTTCGTCACCGTGACCTCACGGACCGTGACTGGCCGGCCCGCGCCCATATCGAAGAGCACGACCGGCAGGAACACACGCTCGGGGCACTCCATACCCACTTCGACGGGCATGCCCACGAGGAGCGCCTCTCCGCCCGGCGTCTCTGCAGCCCGCAGGCGTGACAGCACGTCAGGGTCAGGTTCTGGCGGCACCGTGGTGCCGAAGCCGGGTTGGGCGACCGCCAGGACGAGTACCAGAGCCAGGACGAGCGCTACCGAGCGGCGCATCGAGATGAGACGTGCGGTCATCGTGATCCCCCCGATCAACGATCTTGCTCCCCATCTATCGTACCAGCCTCATGCCGTGCCAGACAGGAGTCTCCGCTCCTGCTCCCCTCATCTGTCACACTGGCGAGTTGCCTCACCGGAAATGTCGTCCAAACCGATACGTTGCCTCACGTAAGAATGTCGTCGAAGGCATAGCCTCCTCCTCGTCGGAGTCTCTCGATGCCGAGGATGTCGTGTTCGGGTGTCGCTAATCGATGGGTGAGAAGCATGCGGTGACACGGAAGCTCTCGGAGCGATACCGGAGGGCTGCCAAGGGCGAGAAGAGCCGGGTGTTGGATACGATCTGCGAGATCACGGGCTACAGCAGGGACCATGCCGCGAGGCTGCTGCGCGCCGGTCCGCCGCCGAAGAAGGCTTTGAGAAGGCGGCGGGTGCGCCTGCGCGTCTACGACGCCGACGTGCTGTTCGCACTGCGTCGGATCTGGGCCACGCTCGACGGAATCTGCGGCAAGCGGCTGGCCGCGGCCTTGCCCGAGATCGTGGGTGTGATGGAGCGGTGCGGGGAGCTGACGGTCTCGTCTGAGGTGCGCAAGAAGCTGTTCGCGGTCTCCGCCTCCACGATCGACCGGATGCTCGCGCCCGACCGGGCCAGACTCGAGCTCAGGGGCCGGACGGGCACGAACCCGGCACACTGCTCGAGCACCAGATACCGGTGCGCACCTTCGCCGACTGGGACGGGGCGCGGCCCGGTTTCGTCGAGATCGACCTGGTCGGCCATGAGGGAGGCGTGCTGCGGGGCGAGTGCTGCCAGACGCTCGACGTGACCGACGTGGCGACCGGATGGACCGAGACGAGAGCCTTGTGCAACAAAGCGCAGGTCCATGTCTTCGAGGCCATAAGGTCGATCCGCGAAGCGCTTCCCTTCCCGCTTCGGGGGATCGACTCCGACGATGGCAGCGAGTTCATCAACCACGAGCTCAAGCGCTACTGCGAGGACGAGCGGATCACCTTCACCCGTTCCCGCGCCTGCCGCAAGAACGACGGCTGTTTCGTCGAGCAGAAGAACTGGTCTGTGGTGCGCCGCAACGTCGGCGTGGAGAGGGCGGCGTATTGCAGCTCATCCGCCCGACGTTCGACACACAAGAAGCTGGGCACCATCGCAGAATGATGTATACTCCCGATGTACATTCGACGGAGGTGCATCATGCGGCGAACTCAGATCTACCTTACGGAT
>CAZWGV010000127.1:0-2036 GCA_964633595.1 uncultured Coriobacteriaceae bacterium
TCGGTCGATCATCCTGAGCATCCTCCGCGCCTCCAGGTAGAAGGCGCTCATCCTAACCCGGCATAGCCGGTACCAAACAGGGTCTTGACTCTGGGGGTCGGAGGGGAGAGATGCTGGGTATCAACCTCCGTCCCCATTGACTGCGATGCTCACCACGCGCTACGCCGGCGTCATCCGCGGCGTGATCTCCTGTTTCGATCGTATTCTGCTCCAGGGCACGCTCCCCGACATCTGCCACGCTCAGGCGATGACGCGGGAGCTCACCAAGCGCCACATTCGCATCTTCGACTTCACTCAGTTCGCTCAACCGCTGCGTGAGCGGATCCGGGAGCATGCGGACGGGCTGGCGGTCAAGCACGGCCTGACGATCGAGTTCATCCGCCACATCAAGGCGTTCCGCAAGGAGGATCGGGTCCAAGAGATCCTGGCCGAGCGCGGCACGCACCCGGGGCTGGTGCACATCTTCAGCGCGATGGAGACGTGCACGTCCTTCAAGCCGTGGCACGACAAGCAGACGGGCAAGACGTTCCTCAAGCCCGATTCGGGCCGCTGCCTCCACTACTACTTCTACTTCATCGATCGCGAGCTGGGGCTGTGCCACCTGCGCGTGCCCACCTGGGCGCCGTTCCGCCTCCAGTTCTGCCTGAACGGCCACAACTGGCTCGCCGCACGGCTCAAGCGAGACGGCATCAGCTACCAACTCCTCGACAACGCGTTCGTCCACATCGACGACTTCGCGCGCGCCCAGGAGTTCGCTGACGGGATGAGAGCCAAGACCCTGCACGCCAGGCTCGAGCGCTACGTCCGCCAGTTCTGCCCCGTGGCGGCAGAGTTCGCCGCCGGCTACCACTGGAGCCTCATGCAGGTCGAGTACGCCACGGACATCGTCTTCAAGAGCAAGCAGGACCTGGCCGCCCTCTACGACCTGCTGGTGCGTACGTCGGTTCACGCCGTGCGCGCCGAGGATGTGGCGACCTTCCTCGGGAAAAAGCTCGATCCTCGGTACACCGGCGAGGTCGGCAACGACTTCAGCACCCGCATCCAGGGCACCCGAATCAGGCATCAGATGGGCCGCTCCGCGCTCAAGATGTACGACAAGTTCGGCTACGTCCTGCGCATCGAGACCGTCACCAACGACGTCTCTGCCTTCAAGCACCACCGCACGGTGGAACACCGCGACGGCTCCCGCGACACCGCCCTCGCCCCCGTCAAGAAGAGCCTCTACAGCCTCGGCGTCCTCGCCGAGCTCCTCGCCGCCTCCAACCGCCGCTACCTCGAGTTCCTCTCCACCCTCGACGACGACAGTGAGGGCCGCCGCCAGCTCGACCGCCTCTCCCGCCCCGCCCGCGACAAGAACCGGAGCTACCGCGGCTTCAACTTCTTCGACGCCGTCGACCTCCAGCTCCTGCTCACCCTCGTGCGTGGCGAGTTCAACATCCGCGGCTTCCAGGTCCGCGACCTGCGCCGCGTCCTCTCGCACCTGTCCGGCCCCCAACTCTCTCGAATGGTCAAGCGCCTGCGCATGCACCGCCTGCTCAAGAAGGTACGCGGCACCTATCGCTACTACCCCACCCGACTCGGCCGACGCGTCATCGCCGCCGCCCTCAGGCTCCGCGAGTCCTGCATCCTCCCGGCCCTTGCCGCCCAACCCGCCTGACCGTTCTTCGTCGTCTTGAGCGGGATCTGGCTGCAAAGGGACTATTGGTACTGAGGCGTCGTTGGGGTCCACCTCCCGACGACCCGGTCGCCGCACTTCTCCCATCTCATGTCCGATACCAGCCGGGGGTGCGAATAGCCCTCAGGGAGCTCCAGGAGTCCCGGGATGACATGCAGAAGTTCCTTGTGGAGTACAGACGCCATAACCCCGAGATCGCAAAGCTGGCCGACAAGATGCCCGATTACCACTCCTGAGCCTTGAGGGGGCAATGCGAAGCGCTGGCTAACCAGGAGTTGGTCCCGCCCACTTCGCTTCTGCCCGCCGCGGGCGTGCTGAACCTGCAAGTAGCATGGGTGCACGCAGGTGCGTAGTGTGGAGG
>CAZWGV010000128.1:0-2032 GCA_964633595.1 uncultured Coriobacteriaceae bacterium
ATGATACGCCCCGGAGTGACATCGGAGCCACGCGAAGGCGGTGGTTCGAACGTGTTCGGCATCAGCTGCAACGCGCCGCCGAGGCCCTCCCTGCCCGAGCCTACCCGTTGCGCGGCGCGTTGGCAGTCTGGAAGCCGTTGTTGGGTGGTTGCGTTCACCGCGCGGGCTCGGTCGGAAGGTCGGGGTCGTGACAGGCGACGCATGGCGCCTTCGCCGGGAGTTCGCTCCACCGACCTTCCTGGTAGCGCAGGGCGACGAGCGGCAGTGTCGTGCCGTTGCTGGTCGCCACAACCCAATACGCTCGCCAGCCGCTGGTGGCCGCGTTCGGGCACTCGATTGGCACGGGATCGGGAATCACGATCGTCGCGCTTGGGGCGCGAGCGTTGTACCACCGGAGAGCAACGCTCTTGACGATATTCTGTTGAGCAGTGGGGGGCATCGTTCGGGCCGGAGCAGGCGAGGATCCCGAGGTTGCCGAAACCTGCGGCTTCACGCAGCCCTGGAGCGTGGTGAGCGCTGCCGTCCAAAGGACTAGGAGCAGGAAGCTGACGGCCACGTGAGCCATGGCTCGCCGATCGCGCATCGAAGACCGCCCCCAATCCACCCAATGTTGTTGCGGATGAGCTGCAATACGCCGCCCCGCCGACTCTCAACCCGAGGCTACCTCAGACCGCGGCGTATTGCCTGCTCGATCCGCTTGTTCGAACCGCACGCCCAGCTACCGACGACCACGCCAGTAGAAGGGACGCTTGCGCTGATGGGCCACTGCCAGAATCCGCATGAAGTCGTCTCGGACCTCGTAGATGAGGGAGTAGGGGAACTTCGCCAGCACGAGCTTGCGAACCCCGGACGCGACCTGCGGGGAGGCGTCCGGATGGGTCCGGATGCGCGCGAACCCCGCGTCCACCTCGTCGGTGAAGATCACTCCGAGGCCGGGACTCTCGCGCTCGTAGTAGTCGACGGCGTCATCGAATTCGCGACGAGCGTCTGGGTGAACCCGAAGCGCCCGGGTCACTTGAGGCGAGCCCTCGCCTCAGCGATGACCTCGTCCGCGGGGATCGTCTCCACAGTTCCGGCGTCGATCTCCGCGCTGCGGCGGAGCGCCTCCTCGACCCAGAGTTGCTCGATCTCAGCCTCGGACAGCGACTCGAGGCTGTTCAGCAGCTCGTGAGCCATGGAAGCGCGCTCAGCGGCCTTGAGCCTCAGCGCTTCACGCATCAGTTCGTCGACGGTCATGGAGCACCTCGCGGCTGTAGCGTACCTGCAACCACCATTCTACCTCGCCCGCCAGACACAGGCACCGCCCGTGTTGGTTCGAACGTTGAGCGGATGAGCTGCCGGGCGCTCGGCTCGGCTTGCTAGCTAGTCTAGCGTCCGGGCGCCCGAGTCTGCTCAATCCGCTGGTTAGTCACGCAAGCGACTGCGGAAGCGCTCCGGATCCTGAGCGGCATGCATTACCCCGACCACCAGCACTCCGTCGGAGTCGACCCGGTAGTAGAGTCCGAACGGGATACGCTCGACGAGGAAGCGTCTTGTGTCGCGGTACACAACGGGAAAAGCTTGAGGATTCTCGACGACCGCAGCGATGGCGCGGTCAACGGCTTCGATGTACTCGGCGCCCAGGCCCGGGCGCTGGGACTCGTACCAGTCGATGGCGGCCCGGATGTCGCCGTAGGCCGCAGAGAAGAAGCGAGCTGTGCTCACTCGCGGTCACCCTGGAGACGATGCTTGACCTCGTCCCAGGGGATGACCTCACCCTCGCCACGATCGAGCGCGTCGAGCCGACGGTCGAGTTCGTCGCGCTGCGCATCCGTCAGGCGCACTGCCTTGGGGCGCGCACGGAGACTCGTCCACAACTCATCAATGAGCTGAAGGCGCTCCTCCGGGGCGAGCTTCTCGATGTCGATTGCCGACATGGTCATGCCTAGATGATACGCCCTCGCCATACCCTGGCCAAACCAAGGTCTTGCTGTGACTAGTCACTATGAGATGGCCGGCCCGAATCCGCATATATACGTGGATCACGGCGGGA
>CAZWGV010000129.1:0-531 GCA_964633595.1 uncultured Coriobacteriaceae bacterium
ATTGTCGATAGGCCACTCATACTTGCCCGCGAGCCCTTTGACCTCGGCCTTGACCACGTCGCCCGCTTCGTGAGCCACGACGATGTCCACACCCTTCTTGTTGCCCAGGGTGAGGTTGGCGGTCATGCCGAGCCGGTGAAGGCAGGACAGGACCTAGAACTCGGATGCGAGGTTGGTGTTGTACTTCGTCAACGGGGGCCTCCTCCCTACCGCTTGCCCTTCGCCCGACGGTAGTTGCCACCCGGCTTCTCCGGCATGGAGCGTGGGTGGCTGAGCTTGCCCTCGGCAGCGTCCGCCAGCCAGCCTATCCACCTTTCGATGAACTGATCCTCTTCGCCCTGGTCGAATGGCTCTGGGGGCCAGTCAAGCTGTCTGATGTCCATGATGTTCGCAAAGCACATCGCGGCGTGTTCGTCACCAGGGTCCATGGGGAATGGCTCGATGGTATATCCCTCTCGGAGTCCCGGCGTGACCATGAAGGCTAGTTCGTACCACCTGTAGACGCCTTCGGTCTGGGCGTCGCAGAACCAA
>CAZWGV010000129.1:564-1908 GCA_964633595.1 uncultured Coriobacteriaceae bacterium
TGGTACTGATCCTTGGGTTGTCTGGCCACGATGGCGGTCGATGCGACGACATCGAACGCCGCCTCATATCCTCGGGTCTCCATTACCCGAGGCCCTTGAGCTTGCGGCGCGTCTATCGCAAGCAACCCCTTGCCAAGCCGTATCTCCAACGAGCCTTGGCCGATTCGGACGGTCGCCGAGGGAGCGTTCTCCCTGACCCGATCCGCGAGGAGTTCCTCGATTCGAGCCAGCGAAGTCTTGGCCACCTCTAGAAGCTCGCGTCGCTGCTCCTTCACCGTCTTCTGAGCCGACTCGTGTGCATCCTTCTCAAGCTGACCCTGGACGACGCTCTGTTGTACCTGTTGAAGTCTGGCCTGCGCGGGCGAGGCCGGTCGGCGAACAGACTCCAGACGAGCACAAAGGTTCGCCGGAATAGGCCGAGCCTGAGGGGGCTTCCGTAGACACTCGCCGATCAGGCTCGCCAGAGCCGGTGAGACGCTCGTCGGCACCGGCGCGCGCTGCTCCAGGTGCTGCTGGCGGAAGTCAGCACCGCCAGGACCGGCAAAGGGTCGGTTGCCCTCGACTAGCTCAAAGGCCATGACTCCGAAGGCGTAGACATCCGTTGCGGACGTGGCGTGCTCGGACCTCCACTGTTCAGGGGCAGCATAACCAGGGGTCATCGCGTGCTTGCGGGTATCCGGTGCGGTGGAGGCTTCCGCGTACCTAGCGATGCCGAAGTCGGCAAGTACCCAGTGACCTCCGTAGAACAGAACGTTCTCGGGCTTTAGGTCCCGATGCACCACTTTGCCGTGGAGACCTTGGAGGGCTGTGGCGACGTCAAGCAGAACGTCAACCGCTTCGTCCTCTGCAAGCTGACCCCTCGCGCCAAGATGCTGCCTCAGGGATTGTTCGGCGCGGGGCATGACCAGAACGAGCTTGTCGTCCCATTCGCCCTTGTCGAGAATCGGCAGCACATTCGGAACACCCTCGGGTATGTCGCCGAACAGCAGTTCTCGCTCTGCGCCCGGTTCCTTGGGAATCAGCTTCACGACGGCGTCCGATCCGTCCTCAGCCTCGGCCAGGAACACGCTCGCGAATCCTCCACGAGCCAGCGGCTCCCTTACCTTCCACTCGTGCGCCAGCTTTATGACATCCATGGGCGGGCTCCCTGACTAGCCTGCTGTGGGTCTCGCGCTAGACCTGACACACCTTGAGGACTTCGTCCCCGTAGTGGTTGATTACCTTGACCGCGATCTTCCCGGTCTCCGGCCTTGCGAACGGGCGGCTGCGGGTCGAGTAGAGCGATGCCCACGCCTCCTCGTTGATCTCCGCCTTGAGTGCTCGCTTGAGCTTGTCGTAGGGGTC
>CAZWGV010000130.1:0-1891 GCA_964633595.1 uncultured Coriobacteriaceae bacterium
TGATAGGTTTACTTATATTTGCCGTCACTGCGGTCACCAGCTTCATTGGATTCCGGTTACGAGCAAGGGAGCGGCATATCCTGCCTATAACGCAACGCGGCAAGCGGTTGCAGTGACATTATTTCCATCCTGATCAAAATGCAGGACGACTAACGCAACGGTTGAGATGAGAAAATAGTAACGTTATTTAAGGCACCGTTGACACTTCACTGTTGATATGCTATCTTATAAAAATAAATTCTGGAGGTTAGCGAGTTGGTTTCAACAGTAACAGTGAGCACTGTCTCCACAGTGACGACTGCCTCGATGGGGCTAATTACCGCGATCGGAGTCAGCTCGATCATCGCATTGATCTGGTTACTGATGGCCAAAGAAATCACCTCGGTCAGTCAATCCGGAACTTCCAAGCTGGTCGCCCGCTTCTGTGATGTGGGTATTCTGCCGCTGACGATAACCTTTGCTGTGATTACTTTTATCAAAGTGGTGGAAATTCTATCCTAAGATAAAGGGTGCGATGAGATAAAGCACCGAATTAGCGATGCCATGCGACAGGGTCACACCGACAAGTGACCCTGTTTTCTTTACCAGCCAACCAAACCCTAAAGCTACCATAAAAACAAAGCCGACATCGATCCATGACTTGAAACCCATGTGAACGATAGCAAAAATAGCGGCTATGAAGATAATCCCTTTCCAACCGACAGCGGCGAACGCATTGCGCTGCATGATGCCGCGAAAAAGAAATTCTTCGACAAACCCGGTTGTCAGGATAAAAATCAACGTGGGTAGCCAGAGCGCCTGCCAGGTTAATGCGGTAATGGAGGGGTCGGGGCGGAGGATATAGTACTCTACGATCCCGATGACCACGCCGGTCATGGCAATGAGTGCTTGGACGGGAATTTGTTTCAACGGTAAGACAAGGCCGACCTGGATGCGCGGGAGGCGTTGAATGCGCATGACGACAAACCCCGCGGCTAACAGGGGCGCGTAGACGATAGGATACCACCACAGGCGAGGGACTGCGGAAAGGGGTATGGAGAGGCTGACAATCCGGATCAACGGGACGAGAGCTATGGAAAGGAACAGGTACTGGTATTTCTGGTCCCGGGAAAGGGCGGAATGGATGATCAAGCCAGCGAGAATGAGGAGATGAGCGATTACACCCCAAACCGGATTGAAATATACGGTCAGGAATTCCGCGGTGCCGATCAACAACAGGTAGCAAATAGGATAAATCATGCCAGATAACACCTTTCGTTATTTAGTAGTCCTCAGTAAATAAACCCCATTACGGACACGGATAAGGTCGGTGTTGGGCGAAGTGTCCCGAAGCAAGACAATGTTAATGCCGTTGGCAATAAGGAACCGGGTCTCGCGGGCCTTGTCGGAGAGGAAAGAGGAGGCCTTGCGGGCGTCTTCGCCGGGGGCAACGAGAATCCGGGCATAAGCGGGAAAACCGGTAACGGCGCTGAAAGCAGTACCCTGCCAGGGATCAACGATGCCCCTGGATTTGTTTACGGTAACGAAATTACGGCACCAGGCATAATCATAGTAGTCCTGGCTGTTGACCATTAAGTAGTATGGTTCAGTGAGCCGCTGGGGGAGAGCAATGCCGAGGATGACGAGGACCAGGGTGAGAGAGACGGCGAAGCCGACTCCGGCGGCATGAGCGGGTTTAAAATAGCGGGCGGCGATGGCGGCGGCGAAGCGGCGCAGTCCCATGATGCCGGCGCCGGCGGCGATGCCGAGGAGGAGCAGGACAAAGAGGAGGCCGCGCAGGTAGAGCATGGCCATGCCGTAGCGCAGGTTGTGGAAGACGGCGAGCATCGAGGAGACGGCGAGCAGGCCGAGAGCGAGGCTGAGATTGCTCTTACCCCCTTGCAAGGTGAGG
>CAZWGV010000131.1:0-1871 GCA_964633595.1 uncultured Coriobacteriaceae bacterium
TCGACGTCGACACCAATCGCGTATGGCCGGCCAAACCCCAGCCCAATCGCGGTCCCCCCGCGGCGAGTCCGATGATCGACCCGGTGGCTCCCGTGGCCCGGGGCAGCCATGAGCGACCACCGTCCTCGGTCGTCAGGATTCGCCCGTCACCCCCTCCCGCCCAAGCATGCGAGGTGCTGATGGCGCCAACCTCCGATAAGCCTACAAGCGCAGCGGGCTCTTGAACCGCCCACGTTTCACCACCGTCAGTGGTGGCGACGATCACCCCGCGTGGACTCGCACCTCGACTATCGGTACCGACTGCCCAGCCGATGCGCGAGTCTGCGAAAGCCACGTCTGCAAGCAGAGTGCCGGGGTTCGTCTCGTACGCCGGCCTCCAGCCGGACGAGCCACTGGGCGACACCACGATAGTACTCTTGTCACCATCGCTGACAATGGCCCAGGTCGTGCCGCTGGAGTGCATGTCAACAGCCCCGACGGAACCGGTCAGGTCAAGCTGCTCCCTCTGCCACGAGCGCCCGCCATCGACTGTGGAGAGTACTACCGGCTGCCCGCCCGAATCACCAACCGCACATGCGCGTCTGGAGTCCACCACCGCGACCGCTCGGAAGAAGTCCGAGGCACCCTCGGGAGCATCATGCTGCATGTGCCATGTGGCGCCGCCGTCAGTGCTGCCGGCGATTTCGCCCCTGGCAGACACTGCCCAACCATGCCGTGCGTCAGCGAAGGCCAAGGCACGCCATCCCTCCGAGGACGGAAGCTGGCCAGTGGACCACGTGCGAGCACCATCCGCGCTGGCCGCCACGACGCCGTCAAAGGCCAGAACCCAGATCTGTCCCACTTCGACCTTGGGCTGCGCCGAATCAGCCGCCGCGGGAGAGCCACTCGGGACCGCGGTTCCGTCGGACGCGCCGCCACATCCGGCCAAGAGCGTTCCAATAACCAAGGCGAGCAGCCAAAGAGCGCCGGTCCAGTGCTGCCGGCAGGCTAAGGGCCATCGCCTCTTCTCGTGCGGCCGGCGAGCCGCAAGGGACTTGTGCTGCCGAGCAATCACGGTCGCACCCCCGAGTCGAATCCACTACTGAGTGAACGTCTTGTCGCAGGCCTCTATCAAGTCGAACCAACCGTTCTGACCAGGCAACGCCTCCGGCGTGGACGAGTTGGACTTGCCCCACCCGTCCGTGCGTATCTGCGACTCACCTAGGATTGCGCACGCATCCGGGTCAACCTCTACCCTCTTCGTCTTCCAAGCGTCGACCCAGAAGGCTTTGTTGACCACGGTTCTCCACTGTCCCAAGACGCGAGTTCTCACTCTCATACGTTTTGCCGCCCGGGTGTCCGAAGCGTTACGGCACTTGAGGTAGTCGACTTGGGCCAGCTTCTCGTTCGTCGCCCCCCAAGGCGGCTTCACGTATCCTATGTACCAGAAGTAGTAGCCGTAGGTTCTGTTCTTGTTACTACTGGTGCAGTGGGCAATGGATCGGTAGTAGGTCTTCAGCCCCGTAGGATCCGTCGCCCCCACCGGATCCCCCGAGCAGTACCGGTAGGCGCTCTCCTCCCCGTCCGCCTTCGCCGGGTCGGCGCTCGTCCACTGGCGCGTGGCCGGGTCGTAGTAGCGCGCCGAGCAGTAGTAGAGGCCGCTCTCTGAGTCGTAGGCGTAGCCCGCGTACCTGAGGATCTGCCGCGTGGCGATCTGGCCGGCCAGCGTCGCGCTGACGAGGCTCGTGCCCTGCGTCCAGACGCCGGTCGCGTAGCTGCCGGCGCCGAGCGGCGCGCCCCAGGGGTCGTAGCGGTAGGCGGCGAAGGCGGCGCCGGCGGCGTCGCAGAGGAGGGCGACGTCGCCGCGGTCGCTCGTGACCATCGTGAAGTAG
>CAZWGV010000132.1:0-1859 GCA_964633595.1 uncultured Coriobacteriaceae bacterium
GTCAACCGTGTTCAGGCTGCCGGCTTTCCCGACCACGGTGGTCAACGAGCCATAGCCAGCGCCGAGCCGAGCCGCGTTCGCGTCTTGCCACCACACCCGAGCAGCCAGGCGGACGAGGGCCGGGTCGAGGCGAGCGATCCCCGTGCTCACGCAGGCCCGGGCGAAGGCCTGCCGAACCAGACCTGAACAGTCGACCCCCCGCGTGGATTCGCCGCCCCACACGTAGGGCGCTCCGTCGAAGCGCCTGAGATGTCTTGCGTAATCCCCCGCAAGCGCGGAAGCAGACGAGCGCTGGGGCAGCGGCACCACCATGAGAAGAACGACCACGCCCACGACGAGTGCGAATGCGATGCGGGCAACCTTGTTGTGCCAGACCAGAACACCCGCAGCGCCCACGGCGGTGACTAGAGCCAGCAGGGTGACGGCGCGAGTCAGCATCGAGGGGACGGTTCGCTGACCGAGCGCGACCAGAGCAAGCAGCGCAGTGACTCCACAGACCGCCGCGATCCGTTTCCCCATCAGACCTCATCCGCTAGCCTGCTGCACCTAACGCTCAGCGCGTCAGCTGCAAGGCGCCGGCGCGCGCTTCACTGCCGAGCATACCTCCCGAGGCGGCTTGTCTGCTGGACGCGCTTGTTCGACTCACCCGCCCAAGATGTCGTCCTCATCGACGAGCTGGCGCTCGTGCAAGAACATAGTGATGAACACCGCGTCGGGATCCCGCCGGTAGACGATGCGGTACGGACTCACCACAAGCTCACGGATATCGTCGCGGGAGGCCTCCGGTACCACGCGCCCCGAGTCCGGGAACTGCGCTGGGCGCTGAGCCTCATCGAGCATCGCATCCAGCCAGCGAGCGGCGGTCTCCGGGCGGTCATGCGCGATGAACGCCATAGCCTCGTCGAGCTGGGCGAAGGCGAGTTCGGTCCACTCGACTCTCACAGGGCGAACTTCTCCCGCATGCGGCGGACCACCTCGTCGTGCGGGATCGTCCTGCCCGCTGCGATCTGGGACTCGGCGAGCGCCAGGTCGCGCAAGAGCTCGATCTCGTCAACGAGGCGCTCGTAGACGACTGGATCGAGCAGCACTGCAGCGCTGCGGCCGTGCTGTGTCAGGATGACGGGCCGCTTGGTGGAGTGCATCTGCTCGATGACAGCCGAGGTGTTCGCACGGAACTCGGTCACGGGGCGAACGTCGGTCGAGGGGCGGAGCCGCGGCATGGCTACCTCCGATGTATCGGGACGCCGGGACGTACAGTATAGCGTACCGTCAACGGCGTGGCCAGGCGGCGGTTCTGCGGGCTGGGTCGAACGTGTGGCGCTTCAGCCGCGGCCGAGCGCCTCTCTTCGTAGCATATACCTTGCGCCGTCGGCTGGAAGCGCTTGTTCGACATGCGCTCGCCCACCACGAATCGAAACGCGACCTACTGCTGCGCGGCTACCAGGTAGCCTCTGAGAGTGGCGACCAGGCTAGTAAAGCTGGGTTTGGTCGCCCATGTCTCCCATGGCAGGTATCCGTAGTCGACGCCCACGGTGTCGGGCCCGAAGTCGTTGTCCTTACGCCACGCGCTCTCCCACATCACGCCGCCGTTCGCCATGATGCCGACAACCTCCTTGCCCCCGGACACGCCAGCGGGAACCAAGCCTGGCACGCTCCACCCCTGAATGCGTTGTACCGTCCGCCATTGCGGCTGGACATTGCGCACTCGGGCCTCAGCGGCCGGTTCTACAGTCGCCGTCATGGGTAGCCCGAGGTCAAGGGCACGCTTGACGAACTCCTGCACTGCAGCGTGCGCACGCCGTGCGTACTCATCGCGGACATCACGTCGGCTCGCTTCGAGCAGAGCTCGTTGTTCACGC
>CAZWGV010000133.1:0-1809 GCA_964633595.1 uncultured Coriobacteriaceae bacterium
AGGTAACTCAGAGCGGGATTGGGGTGAAGTGGGCGTGTTTGGGCGGGGTCGGTGGGAGAGACAGTAACCCCTTGGTGTTTCGTCAGTAGATCAGGGTGTGGAAGGGGACTCCGGCGAGCACGCCAGCCAAGGAGGCGAGAAAGAACATGATGGGCAGGAGGGTATCGGCACGCTTGAAGCCGCGCATGCGCTTGGCTCTGATCTTACCGCCCCGGCCGATGGCGTTCTCGGTGGCGTTATTGGTGGAGGGCACTTGGTAGCTGCGGGGGACCAGCCGGCCCAGCTTGTCCCGGAAGCGCTCGTGGCTCTGCTGATAACAGACCAGCCGATTCCAGTTCTCCAGGATGTCCAGGGTGAGCATGCGCAGGGCGTATTCGGGAGATTGTTTCTCGCCCTTGCGGGGACCGCGAGCCTGACGAAACTGCCGATGCAGCCAGCGGATCGCCTCCAGGCCAGCTTCATCCAGTTGCTGGAGGGCGTTGCGGAGCAGCTGCTGCTCTTCCTCATATCCCTTGATCTTGTTGAGCCGGAGCGCCACTGCCTTGCGCCAGTGAGCCAGGCAGAGCTGGTGCTCCAGGCCGGCTTTCTCCGCTGCCGGCTTGTAGGACTCCAGCTCGTCTGAGACCAGCGCTTTGGCTCCAAAGCGCTTTGCCGCCTCTACCAGCCAGCGGCCCAGCTCCTCGCCTTCCCGGCTGGTCAGGATCTCCAGGCCCACGATCTCGCCGCTGTTGGGATCGGTGAGATACCCCAGCGTCACCCCATTGCCCGAGAGCTTCACCTGGGTCTCATCCGCCCCCAGCACCGCCGTCCTTATCCTTGCCTTCGCCTTCTGCTGGCGCGCCATCGCCTTGCTTCCCAGCTGGCGCACATTGAGGATGATCTCCACATGCGAGATGGGTATCCCCAAGCCCTTCATCACCAGCGCGGCATCCCGATAGGACAGTCCCAGTCCCCACAGCACCACCGACATCACCTTGGTGCGATCGGAGTGCCGGCAGCCCGGCTGCAGTCCCGGGGGTGTGACTGTAAGGCTGGCGCCGCAGGCCTCACACTGGTACTGCACCACCTCCACCTGCGACAGCTTCAGGTCCACCACCGGGCGGATGACCCTACGGTGCCAGCCCATGCCGGGCCGGCGGCAACGGGGACAGCAGGCGGGGCGGGAATCGGCACGAGGGGACAGCTCCGGGAACGAGATGGCTTCTTTCATCGCGGCGACTCCTAGTGCAGGGAGGCTGCAGAATTCCACTTGTCACCCGATTCTTGCCCTCTCGTCAATCTCCTCCCGCTATGGGTTACCAGTTACCCCAGCGCGGGTATGACCGACTTTAGTGGGTCATGCTGCTTTTCTCAGTAGCTGGCAGCGTTTCTCCCAACGGTGGTTGAGCAGGTCGAGTCGCAGGTGAAGGATGGCTCGGAAGCCGGGTTGCTTCCAGCGGGCGCTCTTGCGTTTGAAGCGCACCCCGATGACGTGCTTGCAGCCAGCCTCCACTACGCCCGAGCTGATGGGCCAGCCGGCTTGGCGAAAGAGGGGATAGCGAAGCCGGGCTTGGTGGTGGTTGAGGTAATCCGCGGTCTTGCGCAGCATCTCTTGAGGGTCCCGAACCTGGCCCGCCAGCTCCCGGAGTTCCTCCTGCAGCCCTTCGCTGTATCCCTGTCGTAGAGTTCCCTGCCATCGTCTCACCAGCGCCCCGGTCTCCGGGGTGGCCTCTCCATAGATCGTCCGCCCCGCCTGCCAGAGATGCTCGCTGGCATGGTAGAAGTCCAGGATCTCGGTCGCCCTGGGAAAGAGCAGGTTCGCGCTCTGCC
>CAZWGV010000134.1:0-1764 GCA_964633595.1 uncultured Coriobacteriaceae bacterium
GCTCGCCGGAAGGACTTCCCTACCCCTTGACACGAGGAGGCCTCATAAGTGTTAGCCCGCGCAGCCCTAACGATTGCCGCCACTTCAGGGCCTGCCAGCAACTTGTCACGGGTGCGGCAGCCGAACTAGGCGCCCGTTGAAGGCCAGGCGTCTGCAGTTCTGATTCACCGAGTTCTAGTCTCGATGGCAACCACTGCCACCGCTCCCCAGAGCACCCCGCCCCAGACGACGTACCAAGCCGCTTGTGGCGCGCCACTGATGCCCGGCGGCATCGAGACCAGCCAGAACGTCACGAGGCTTGCGTGCATCAGCATAGCGACGAGCATGCTCTGCGTGTGCGCGTATACCCACACCATGAGCACGCGGTATGGCGGCAGGAACGTAAACAGCAGCGCGGCCACGTAGATAACGGGAGGCAGCGTCCCGGCTGACTCCACGCTGCCCACGAGGTTGACCACGAGGTGCCACAACCCCCACAGGAATCCCATAAGGATGCCTGTCACGGCTATTCCGTAGCGTAGGGTCATCCGCGGTTTGGCGAACCCCGTCCAGCCGAGCTCCTCGCAGAAGCCGGTCACAACGGCCACGGCCAGAATCGTCGGGACGCTCATCACAAACACGCCTGGCTCTGCATCGCTGCCGGCCAGGTAGCGGGGCACGAACTCGGAGGAGAACAAGGAGAGCCCGAGCAGTGCGACGGTGACCGAGAGTGGCGCAGTGAGCACCGCAACGGCGTACCAGCGAGCACCCACCCTCCACTTGAGCAGTCGCGAGGCAAGGTCGCGAAGGCCCGCCTTTCCACCCACGACCGCCGTCATCGCCACTCCTGCTATCGGCGGGCCGAGCAGTGTCGTCGCGATGCCGATCGCGAGCGTCGGACCCGTCAGCTCCTTGGACAGGAGTCCCGAGGGCCCACCGATCGCAACCAGCACGCCGCCCCACGAGATCGCGAATGCGCCGACGTAATAGCTGGCGACGGGATGTCTCGAGATCCAGGACCTGATCGACTTCATGAGGCTATCCCCCTTGGGCGAATCCAATTGTGCTGATCCATCGGCACGCCTCGGGCGGGCTAACGTGGGCATCAGCCGCCGCTGAGCAACGCGAAGCGGTCGGCTGCATGTCGTGTTAGGCGCGCTACTCATGGCCGTCCATCTGGTGTGAGGACGTACTCAAGATGAATGTCCTCTGGTTCCAGTTCAAGCAACTCCGCGTCTGGCTCTGACGTGACGGTACAGCCCAAACGCAGGTAAAAGCCGATGGTGTGTTCAGAAGGCGTGGCCGAAATATACAGGCCTTGCGCGCCGCGTCGCTGTGCTTCGGCCTTCGCCAGGTCGAACAGCCGCTGGCCCAAGCCCTGGTCTCGACAAGCGCGACTGATGTGAAGAAACTTGAGTTGGAGTTGGTCTCTGTTCCTGCCGATGAAGCGGCTCTCCAGCACAGCAACGCCGATGAGGCGCAGGTCATCAAACAGGCCATAGAACCACCCGCCGCGATCATAGCAGGCTTCGAGAATTTGCGTGGCTTTCTGGGCTTGGCCCGGCGACCAGCCCCGCATGTCGTAATGTTCTGGACGCAAGATCAAGGCGCCATTCTCAAGATAGTACACCGCGTCGATGATCTCGCTTCGGTCGATTGTCCAGATGTTCTTGATTTCGTCGCGCGAGAGTTTTCTGCCGCTGATCATCGTGTTGCTTTATGCGCGCCTAACGATAGGCTTCATGCGCGGCGGCTTTTTGCCGTCGCTATGCAAGCCGTTGTTAG
>CAZWGV010000135.1:0-1702 GCA_964633595.1 uncultured Coriobacteriaceae bacterium
CGAAGACGCTGGAGGCGACGCCCGGATTCGAACCGGGGATAAGGGCTTTGCAGGCACGCGAAAGTAATCCCTGCCAGCGTGCGTGGGCGATGTGCCGTGCCACTCCCTGACGGCCGTTTCGCGGGGGCGCTGTCTCAGAAGTGCGCATTCCCTGCCAGATTCGGCCCGCGGCAGCTGCATCCCACCTGGCGGCTGACGGAGCGCGTGATGGGCTGGGCGTCGACGACGACGACAATCACGATCTATCCTACCTCGAGTACGTCGCCGCGCGCAGACAGGAGTCCCAATCATGGTTCGTCGTGCATTGAGGGCGTTGTATCGACGCGGTGTGCCGGGTGCCCTGCAGGCACCGGTCGACCGCCTCCGGGCGCGACTTCGGGGTTGGCCAGTCTACGTCCGCAGTGCCGCGCGTGGGTATCGTGCCGATCCACCATCCGGCATCAGGATCGAGCCGTCGAGCTTCTGCAACCTGAGGTGCCAGCATTGTCCGACCGGTACCGACTATCCGGGGGTCCCGCGGTCGATCATGTCCGAGGCGCTCTTCGAGGAAGTGCTCGACCAGATGAAGCGGCTTCCAACGCTCCGCTCGGCGGTCCTGTACTTGGCCGGCGAACCTCTTCTCAACAAGGACATCGCTAGCATGTGCCGACGTGTAAAGGAGGAGACGTCAGTACTCAGCACGCATCTCAACACGAACGGCATGCTCTTGGACGACGAGCGGTGCCGGCAGTTGCGCGACGCTCGACTCAACCACATCTCGGTATCAATCGACGGTTGCTGCCCAGAAGAGAACGATCGTATTCGCACAGGCTCGGACTACCACCGAGTTCGCGAGAACGTTGCTCGTCTCCAGCGCTACCTCGTCGGTACCGAGACCAAGATCGTGATCGACAACGTCCTCGTCGCATCGTCGGTTGGTCAAATCACGGGGGGGCCGCAGCCCCCTTCACGCCTTCAGCGTGACTTCTCTGGGGTCGAGGTCCGGTCGCACTGGGCGATGGATTGGCTGGGCCTGGACCTGGCGAAGTCATCGCTCGAAGGAGTGCGAGCGGCTCCCGCGTTGCCCCGCTTCAACTGCACCTTCCCGTTCACCGAGTTGACCGTGCGCGCTAACGGCGACATCGTAATGTGCTGCTACGATCTCCTCAGCCAAGAGGTGATGGGCAACGTCGCGGACGCGTTCCTCGGAGACGTGTGGAACGGCGCGGAGTACGAGGACGCACGGCGCGGACTCGCATTGCTCGCCTTACGAGGGCGACATGGTCAGTTGCCGCGGACATGCAGGACCTGCGTCTTCGTGACGGGCAACGTGCTCATCCGTGAGGGAAGGTCGGATGTGCAGATCGCCTGATGCTCGTGGTCGTCCATTTCGGCGAGGGCACCGGCATGGTTGCGGAGGTCCTCCACCGGTGGCCTGCCACGGAGGGCGTTCCAGCTCAGTTGGGCGGTCATGGGGATTCGGAACGTACCGGCACGGCCAAGCGCCTGAGGACGACTCCGGCGCGGGGACAGAGTGAGGCTCCCTGGCGGTAGGGGCCCCAGGCGCATGTTCTGCCGCTCCAACGCGCGTCGCGGGTTCCCACGAGACGAAGAAGGCCGCTCCCGGGGTGGAAGCGGCCTCCCGACTGCGTTCAAGCAGCTAGTGATCATGGAGGCGACGCCCGGATTCGAACCGGGGATAAGGGCTTTGCAGGCCCCTGCC
>CAZWGV010000136.1:0-1671 GCA_964633595.1 uncultured Coriobacteriaceae bacterium
TCACGATGTCGAGCACCGCCTCAATCACGTCGTCCACGTCTTCGTCCGACAGTCGAGGGTGCAGGGGGAGACTGACGAGGCGCAGGTAGTTGGCGTATGCGACGGGGAAGTCCTGGGGCTTGTAGCCGTACTTGTCCCGGTAGTACGGGTGGAGGTGGACCGGAATGAAGTGCACGGAGGTTCCGATGTTCCGTGCTTTCATCTCCTCGATGAACCGGTTGCGGTCGATCGTGAGTGTCTCGATGTTGAGGCGGAGCGCGTAGATGTGCCAGGCCGACTCGACGTCCGGTCGTTCCGTTGGTACCTCCAGTTCAGGGCGAGCCCGGAACGCCGCGCTGTATCGGGCGACCACCGCCCGGCGCCTCGCCTGGAAAGCTGGCAACTTCTTCAGTTGCTGCAACCCGAGAGAAGCCTGGATGTCGGTCATGTTGCACTTGAAGCCTGGCAGCACCACCTCATAGAACCACGAGCCTTCGGCGCTGTACCGGTTGTACGCGTCCCGGCTCATGCCATGCAGGCTCCAGGTGCGGGCCTTCGCAATCAAGTCCGCATCGCCAGTCAGCATCCCGCCCTCGCCGGTGGTGATGTTCTTGGTTGCGTAGAAGCTGAAGGCTGTTGCTGTTCCGATCGCGCCTACCATTCGGCCGCGGTACTTGGCCGGAAGCGCATGGGCGGCGTCTTCAAGCACAAACAACCCATGCTCGGCGGCCGTCCCCAGAAGGGGGTCCATGTCACATGGGTGCCCGTACAGGTGCACGGGGATCATCCCGGTTGTTCGTGGAGTGAGCGCCTTCTGGACCTGGTGCGGGTCGATGCACAACGTGTCCCGTTCGACGTCGACCAGAACCGGCGTGGCCCCCAGGTGTTCGATGACATGCACAGTCGAACAGAAGGTCATTGTGGTCGTGATGACCTCATCCCCTGGTGCCACGCCGAGCGCGGCTAGCCCAACCTGCATGGCGTCAGTCGCGGAAGACACGGCGAGGCCGGACGGCGCGCGTACGTGGTCCGAGAGGGCGACTTCGAATCGTCCCGTCTTTGGTCCGGTTGTGATCCAGTCGGTGGTCAGGGTGTTGACCACTTCTTCGATTTCTTCGGGTCCAATCGTGGGGGGTGAATATGGCAAGTGATGTGTACGGACGCCTAGTTCTCTTCTATCGAGATCGAGTATTCGTTCAGCCATCGTCCAGGCCGGGCCTCGTAGCACCTGGTCTGCGTGAAGCCGTGCCGGAGGTAGAAGCGGTTCACCGCATCGTTGTTGTAGGCATCGGTGGTGAGGACGACGCGGCGGGCCCCAAGTGTCTTGGCGGCAGCCGTGAAGCGGCGGAGTAACCCAGAACCCAGGCCCGCTCCGGCGTAGTTGGGGCTGACCGCCAACGAAGACAGCTCAGCCGTCTCAGGGTCGCATCCGGTGTCCGCCGCGGCGACAGTCCGATGGTAGTTGGCCACCAGCCCACGAATCCGAGAGGGCTTCCCCGCGAGGCCGAGAAGCGCGCACATCGCCAGACGAACTCGGCGGCGGCGCAATTCGCGGTAGAAACGCCCAGGGTCAACGAACCCCGCCACGAATGCGATACAGCCACCGTCACGATACTCGGTGAGGAGGATCCCGCCGGTCGTGTTTGCCACGGTCCTGTAGTACTCGCGCAAGAAGCTCGGCCCCAAGTCGGT
>CAZWGV010000137.1:0-1662 GCA_964633595.1 uncultured Coriobacteriaceae bacterium
GCACTTGTCAGTCAGGGTGCCGCCGATGTTTCCGGCACCCGGACCATTCGGGGCACGCTCGTGAACAACATCGTGGCGATGAAGGGCGGCTACTCGGTCATGGACCGGCTGCGCGCCCGCGCCTTGGAGTCGTTCTGGTTGATCACGTGGATGGTCGGCAGCTATGCGAAGGGCACTACCACCGACGCGTCCGGAACCTTCGACGCCACCGGCGGCTGGATCGGCGAACTCAAGGCCAAGTGGGACTCGAGCGCCGCTGCACACCCCGACGTCTACCGCGCGGGGACGCCGTCGACCGGCTTCAGAGAGAGCATGGGCGTGAGCGAAGCGCCTCGCGGCGCGCTCGCCCACTTCGTGGGTGCCTCGGGCGGCCGGATCACCAACTATCAGTGCGTGGTCCCGACCACGTGGAACGCATCCCCCAAGGATGGCCAGTCCACGCCCAAGAGGGGTCCGATGGAGCAGGCGATGATCAACGTACCGTTCGACGCCTCTGCCTCTGTTCGTGTCGCCGATCCCAGTGCGGGCGGTCCGGCCCGCATGTCGGGCATCGAGGTCTTGCGTGTTGCCCAGTCCTTCGATCCGTGCATCGCATGCGCGGTCCACTAGCCGAGCAACGGGAGGTGAAAGCTGTGAGAAAGACCCTAATCGTACTGATCGCCGCGCTGGCGATGGTCATGCTGTCAGCCGGCGTCGCATTCGCGAACTTCGGCCCGCACGGTGGATACGCTCAGGATACCGATGCGTGCGCCGCGTGCCACCGGGCACACACCTCATTCTCCACGCTCGGCTGGACGGATCAGCAGGGTGAGTACCGCGACACCGCGTTGCTGGTGTCGGGTGCGAACACGATGACTCAGTTCTGCTACGCGTGCCACGGAGACAACGCGCCGGGCGCGAGCACCAACGTGCAGTCCGGCATCTTCGACTCCGGTCCTACAGGTAGGGCTGGATCGTCGAAGGGAGCCACTGAGGCGGGCGTCTACCTGCTCTACGAGTCGAACTCCATCTACGGTGCCGCGCTCAACGGTGGCGGTTTCGAGAAGATCGGCGCCGCCGGCACTGTCCGGTCGTCTCACGATATGGACCTAGCGTTCGGGACCACCGATCCCGCATGGGGCTACCAGGACGTTGCTGGCACCAATGCTTCGCCGAAGGTGTTCGGCAGGTTCCGCTGCACTGACTGCCACGACCCGCACGGTTCGTCCAACTACCGTCTCTTGAAGGACGGTCTGAATGGCAATACTGACGGGTACGCGGACGACGGCACGCCCATGCCCTACGTTGTCTCCAACGAGGAGGGCTACCCCTCCGGCGGATGGAAGAAGGGCAGCGAGGGCGAGGCGCAGATAGCTTCCTACAAGCCGTCATATACGTCCCCGATGTATGCCTTCGAGGATGGCAGGGCAATGTCGGCCTGGTGTGGCGGATGCCATCGCGCGTACGCTTCGCCGACGGCTAGTTCCTATACCTACCAGTACTCCGCGGAGCCTCTCAATGAAGACGGGGTTTCTGTACTGGTTTCCGGTACTGCTGAGGCGCTCTACGATCCCGACGCCCCTGCCACGCCCAACACGGGTCACGTGGGCAATCGGGTGCGTCACCGCCACATAGTTGACGTTCCGCTGCAGATCGGAATGCTCGATGTAGAAGATGGTCGCG
>CAZWGV010000138.1:0-1654 GCA_964633595.1 uncultured Coriobacteriaceae bacterium
TGTGGCCGGTGACGAAGTTGCCGGCCCGAGCGGCCCCACCGCGCCTAGAGTGACCCGCACCTCACGTTCCCGCCTAAGCTCCAGCCGACGGTAAGCTGCGCCAGCGGAGTGGGGGCCAACGTGTTTGCGCATCAGCGGCGGCGCGCCAGCGTCGACGCTGCCAAGCCGAGCGTACCATGCGGGGCGCGGCGTCCGTCTGGATGCGCGGGTTAGGCGTGAGGGGGAAGCTCGAGCGTCGCGCCGCACTCCGTGCACCGCGCCTCCGCGTCCCCGCCGACGTAGTCGTTCGGGTCGTACGGGGCTCCGCAAGTGGGACACGAGTACGGCGAGGGCGGCGCAGCGGGAGGTTCGGGCGCCGCCTTCCCGAGCCACAACCGGGCCGCGATCGGTTGCGCGCGCACCACGAGAACGCACCCGAGTGCGAGCTGGACGAGGGTGAGTGCGAGGTCGGAGAGGGAGTAGGCGAGGGAGGGCGACTCCCACAAGTACCAGTCGCCACCGGTCATCATGATCTGGAGGGCATCGCCGAGAGCACCTGCAGGGGCGCGCAGGATTGAGATGAATGCCTCGATGACGAGTCCGACGCCGATGAGGATCATGCCGACGCGAAGCAGCACCAGCCCGTCAAGCCGGACATCGAGCGTCTCGTCAGGGAACCACCTCTCCGCGAGTTGCTCCCGCTTGATGATCAGAAACAGGCCGAGTGCGAGCGTTCCTAGGGCAGGCACGATGGAGAGCGTCATGGCTGTGACGACTAAGCCCGGCGGCAGGTCGGCGGTGCCGAACGAGGCGAACGAGATCGGATAGGCGAGGAGCGACGGAACGTAGGTGAGCGACCACAGGCCGACGAGTGCGATGCCGGCAGCGCCGAGCTTCCTCATGGATTCCCCCTCCACGCCTAACGTCTCGGCGCTTCACCAGCGGCGCGCCGGCGAGCGCTTGCCACCCGAGTCTACCCCACGAGGCGCGCCGTCTGTGTGGAAGCGCTTGTTAGGCCGGGCCAGGGCCCAGTTCATCTGGATCGATGAGTTCGCGGCCGTGCCTGACCGTGAGGATCTCGACCGTGCCCCCCACGTCATAGAACACGCGGTACGACTCGAACACGAGCTCACGGGCGTCGTCTGTGTCCACGTCCCGGGCCGTCTTGCCGCTCAGCGGGAATGCCGCAAGCTGCGCATCGACGTGACCGAAGAGCCGCTCGACCCACTCTCTGGCGGCAGCGGGGCTGTCTTGGGCGATGTATGTCGCGATCTCGACCACTCGATCGATGGCGCGCGGTGACCAGACGACGCGCATCCTAGGCAAGCCTGCCGAGAACCCGAGCCTTGGCTTCCTCGTGCGCGACGGCCTCGCCGGCGGCGAGCTGTGCCCGCGCGGCTGCGATGTCCTCGATAATCTCGAGACGCTCGCGCATGGCGGCGTACTCTGCGATGTCGACGATGACGACGGCGCCACGGCCATGCTGCGTGAGCACGAGCGGACGCTTGGTGTCGTTCACCTGTTTGACGAACGAAGCGATCTCAGCACGGAACTCCGAGAGGGGGCGGATGTCCTCGTCGAGCTTGAGTGGGCGCATGATGCTGCTCCTTGTACGCTAGGATGTACAACTTGCAGTATACCCGTGCGTGCAGCCGAGGCAAGGTCGCAGGGCCAC
>CAZWGV010000139.1:0-1631 GCA_964633595.1 uncultured Coriobacteriaceae bacterium
GCTGCACGCCCATGGCCTGGGCCGCCTGTTCCGCTCCCTGAAGCTGCACCGCGTTGGTGGGATGCGGCGGATGGGACAGCATCGCGACACGCTTCAGTGTGGGCACCAGGTCCTTGAGCAGCTGCACGTTCTCGTCGTGCACCACCAGGTCGGTCAGAGCGGTCAGGAGCCCCGCCTTGTTCCCGAAATGGTAGCGGATCGAGGCCTTGTTCTCGCCCGCTTCGGCGGCGATCGCCTCGAGGCTGAGCCCCGCGAAGCCGTCGCGGACCAGCACCCGTCGCGCCGCCGCGAGGATGCGCCGCGCCGTCGACGAGCTCGTCCTCTCGCGTCCTGATGGTGTCCGTCGCAGCTCCTTCCCCCGTCGCTGCCGTACCGCGCGCCATTCGCCCGGAGGCGTGCTTCCCGGCGCGGATGACGCCGAACACACGGCGCCGTCCGTTGACAGCGCAGCGCCCGGCTATAGAATCGCCCCCGTAGTTATCCATCCGGATAACTAACAGATGCCACGGCCCGCCGCAAGAGGACGGACGTCTCATCGAGAGGGGGATGACGGAAATGGAGCAGCGCAATGACGGCTCGGCCGCCGGAGAGATCGGCAAGATCGTCCAGGCTGTCGCCCACGGCGAAGTGACGCGCCGCCAGTTCCTGGAGCGCGGGCTCGCGCTCGGCGTGTCGGTCACGGCCCTGGGCACGGTGTTGGCCGCCTGTGGCGGCGACGCGGAGCCCGAGGCCTCGCCTAGCGCCTGGGACCAGACCAAGCCCGAGCAGCTCAGCATCTACAACTGGTCCGACTACATGTCGCCGCAGTGTCTCAAGGACTTCGAGGCGGCCTACGGGATCAAGGTCAAAGAGAGCTTCTACGACGGCAACGAGGCCATGCTCGCCAAGCTCAAGGCCGGCGTCACGGGCTACGACGTCATCTTCCCGACTGACATGTGGGTCCAGGTGCTCTCCCGCTCAGACCTCATCATCCCGCTCGACATGTCGCTGATCACGAACTGGGACTACGTCACGCAGGACATCTTCCAGAAGCCACCGTTCGACAACCCGGACGAACAGGACGGCAAGAAGTTCTCGGTGCCCTACATGTTCGGCACCACGGGCTACACGGCGACGCTCGCCAAGGTCCCCGAGCCCATGGACAGCTGGGACCAACTCTGGGACGCCAAGTACGAGGGCCAGATCACGATGCTCGACACGCCGCGCGAGACGCTCGGCGTGGGGCTCATCAGGCTGGGGTACTCGTCGAACACCACCAGCCAGGAGGAGCTCGACGCGGCCGTCGAGGGGCTGATAGAGCAGAAGCCGCTGGTGCAGCGCTACGACAGCACCAACACGCGGCGCAGCATCGTGCAGCGCAACGCGCTCACGCACTGCTGGGACGGCGACTACGGCCTCGCGATCAAGGAGATCTCACCCGACTCAGCCACCTACATGCTGCCCAGCCAGGGCTATATCGTCTGGGCGGACGGGATCTGCATCCCGAAGACGGCGAACAGCCCGTATTGGGCGCACATGTTCCTCAACCACATGATCGACCCCAAGCAGGCGGGGCAGGCGGCCGACTACATCGGCTACCAGTGCGTGGTCACCGAGGGCGTGCAGTACATGACCAACGAGACGCAGCGCGC
>CAZWGV010000140.1:0-856 GCA_964633595.1 uncultured Coriobacteriaceae bacterium
TTAGAGCGAGCTGTTCATTTCATCGAAAATCACGATGAGCCTCGAGCTTCCACTATGTTTGGACGTGAACGTTCATTGGCGGCTGCGCTTGTCATGACTACCATGCCCGGTCTTCGTCTGTTCCATGACGGACAACTGGAGGGAAAACGTATCCATTTGCCTGTTCAATTAATACGAGAACCCAAAGAAGAGATTGATGTTGAGTTAAAGAAGTTTTACGAGAGACTTTTAACGATTTGTAATCAATCTGTTTTTCATGATGGTGAGTGGAAATTATTTAAGGCAAGGCAAGCGTGGGAGGGCAATGATAGCAATCAAAATCTATTGGCGTGGTCATGGCACTCCGCAAAGCAGTTTAAACTCGTAGTAATAAACTATGCGTCAACTCAGTCTCAGGCCAAATTGCAGTTACCGATGAAATTGGAGGATGGAGTGCAAATTACTTATGTGGATGAGCTTATTGGTAGGCAATATGAAGGTTATTCCGACGAGATTAATCAACAGGGATTGTATGTTGACCTTGATGCCTGGGGTGCGCATGTACTTGACCTGCCTGTAAGAAAGACCTTTTAACAGTACAGTCAAAATTGTTCAATAATGAAGCAGATTTGAGTTGGACTGAATCAAGATAGGATAGCTAAGTGGCTGATGAAGTAACAACCGATGTAGTAGGACTTCGCTCATTACCTAGACGGCAGGTATCCATTACCTTTATTGGCGTGCTGCTCGCGATGTTCCTGAGTTCGCTAGATCAGACGAAAGTAGGCATTGCTATGCCCAGGATTATTGCAGACCTGGATGGATTTACCCATTATACATGGGTAACCACGGCTTATGTGATTGCCTCGACTGTTGC
>CAZWGV010000140.1:902-1624 GCA_964633595.1 uncultured Coriobacteriaceae bacterium
TCATCGGGCTAGTTATCTTTACAGTAAGTTCATTATTTTGCGGTCTTAGTCAAACAATGACGCAAATTATCATCTTCCGAGGTGTACAGGGAATAGGCGCTGGAATAATGATGTCCAATTCTTTTACAGTTATCGGTGATCTTTTCCCTCCTAGGGAACGTGGCAAATATCTGGGTTTAATAAGTGGCGTGTTTGGTTTATCGTCTATTATCGGCCCAACACTCGGTGGTTTCCTAACTGACATACTATCATGGCACTGGGTATTCTATGTCAATATCCCACTGGGGCTCGCCATCATTGGTCTGTTTGTGGCTTTTTTCCCGCATTTCCATCCTCAGAATGTAAAGCGTAAAATTGACTATGCTGGTGTGGTGTTGCTGATACTCACTGTGGTACCGTTCATGCTGGTTTTGTCCTGGGGTGGTGTGGATTATTCCTGGATCTCTGCACCAATTATCGCTACGCTACTGTTTGCCGTGGCAATGGGAGTGCTTTTTGTGATTGTTGAGAAGAGGAGTGAATACCCGATTTTGCCATTGATGCTTTTTGAAAATAGAATCGTTTCGGTGGCATCGATAGCTATTTTCTTAACTGGTGTAGCCATGTTTGGTACTATTATCTTTGTACCGCTCTTCTTTCAGGGAGTGCTCGGTGCGTCGGCTACCACCAGTGGTAGTATTCTTACTCCGATGATGTTAAGTATGGTGTTTGGCACTTTCCTT
>CAZWGV010000141.1:0-1607 GCA_964633595.1 uncultured Coriobacteriaceae bacterium
TCGTTCTAAATACGACTTGGTGTTGATCGAGAACGCCGGGCTCAACCAGATACATCGGGCGGACGGTACGATTGAGCCTATCCTGGGAGGCCCCGTCTACCAGGGGCCACGTCCTGTCAAGTGGTGTACGAACTCTCGGTTGCTCCATCCTCTAGTTCGTAGGTTCAGCTCGCCATGAGTAGCGGCACCACCTCCTCGTTGAATTCGCCGGTGATGGCCGACGGCTCCATGGCCTTGGCGAGCGATTCGGCGCTCATGTAGCGCCGAGCCACCTGCCACTCGTCGTGCTGCTCAGCAAGGACGGCGCCCACCAGGCGGATGATGGCCGCTCTGTCCGGGAAGATACCGACCACGTCTGAGCGCCGGCGGATCTCCCGGTTGAGGCGTTCCTGGGGGTTGTTCGACCAGATCTGCCGCCAATGCTCGATGGGAAAGGAGCTGAAGGCGGTAATGTCCGCCGCCGCTTCTTCCAGCAGCCGGGCCACATCGGGGAACCGAGCCTCGAGTTGCGCGATGACCCGCGCGAGCTGGGCCTGCACCTCTTCTGCGGAGGGCTGGGCGAAGATGGTGCGAACGAGGGTGGCCACAAAGGGCTGGGCCGAGCGCGGCACCCGGCAGAGGATGTTGCGCATGAAGTGAGTGCGGCACCGCTGCCAGGAAGAGCCGGGCAGCACCGCGGCTATGGCGCCGGTGAGGCCTTTGTGGTCATCGGAGATGACGAGACGCACGCCGCAGAGCCCCCGGGCGGAGAGATCGCGCAGGAACCGGGTCCAGGCCGCCCCGTCTTCCGCTGTGAAGGTGTCTAGGCCCAGGATCTCCCGATGACCATCAGCGGAGACGGCAGTGGCGACGACGGTGGCCACGCTTATCACCCGGCCGTCTTCGCGGGCCTTCACCGCCAGGGCGTCCAGCCAGAGGTAGGGGTAGGGACCGCCGTCAAGTGGCCGGGAGCGAAAGGCCGCCACTTCGGCGTCCAGCGTTTTCGCGAGTGCCGAGACCTGGCTCTTGGAGATGCCCTCCAGGCCGAGCGTCTTCACTAGCCCGTCTACGCGGCGGGTGGAGACCCCGCGCACGTAGCACTCGCAGATGACGGCCACCAGAGCCCGCTCCGCCCGGCGCCGGCGTTCGAAGAGCCAGTCGGGGTAGTAGCTGCCCTGGCGGAGCTTGGGCACCCGCAGCTCCACTGTGCCGGTCCGGGTGTCGAAGTCGCGCTCGCGGTAGCCGTTGCGGCGGTTCACCCGGTCGTCGCTGCGTTCCCCGTAGGGGGCGCCACACATGGCGTCGGCCTCCGCCGACATCAGGTTCTCGGCGAAGGTGCGCACCATCTCGCGCAGCAAATCCACATCGGCCGTCTCCACGTGCTTGCGCAGCCAGGCCAGGGGGTCCATCCTTGAATCGACCACTGTGTCCTCCTCGGTTACGGGACTTAAGCCATCCTCGAGGATGGAGCAGTGGTCACCTCATCTCAAGACCTGGGTGACTGAAATCTCGTACACCACTCCTGTGGACACTAAACTTCGAGACCAGCGATTCCATGACCTTAGACATTGCGCGGCGACAATGATGCTGTCACAGGGAGTACCGGCACGAGTCGTTATGGAGACATT
>CAZWGV010000142.1:0-1595 GCA_964633595.1 uncultured Coriobacteriaceae bacterium
ATGTGCTGGTTCACTACATCCGAGACACCCAGGTCCAGATACATGTGAGACAGATGCTCACGCCTGCGGTGCCGCCCCGATGTCGGGATCGATGCTTCGATAGTACTCTCCCGGCGTGAGGTAGCCGAGTGACTGGTGCGGCCTGATCTCGTTGTACTCGTGATCGAACCAGGCGAGCAGTGCCGCGTGTTCCTCGATCTCCGCGGGGATCTCGTGGAAGAGATAGAGCTCGTCTTGTGCCGTGCGGATCACCCGCTCGACCCAGGCGTTTTGTTTCGGGCAGCGCGGGTAGCTCAGGTAGTGCGGGATGCCGGCCTCCTCGCATGCCTTCTCGAACAGGTGGGCATACTCGCTGCCGTTGTCCGTCTGGATCGCCAGCACCTCGAACGGGAAGCTTTGAAGAGCACGCCTCAGAAACGCTTCTGCCGACTTCGACGACGAGGTCTTCGCGATGCCCGAGACTTTGTAGCGGGTCGCCAGGTCGATCGCCTCGAAGTGGTAGCGCTTCTCACTCCACGGCAAGTTGAGGTGTTTCGTATCGACTTGCACGAGCTCCCCGGGGCCTGTGGCCACGAGGTCTTTGGGCCTGCGTCTGTGCTTGTTGCGGCCGCGCGATGCCCGCTGGCGCCTGAGCGAGAGCTTGTGCTCGATGCGTCCGTAGCGCTTGAGTATCCGCCCCACCGTCGACGCCGAGACCTCGATGCCCAGATCGCGCGCGAGCACCACCGACAGCTTGTACTTGCTCCACGCCGGGTGCTCGTCTCTCAGGCGCAACACCGCATCTATGGTCGCCGTCGAGGTGGTCGGCTCACGGCGCTTGGCAGGAGCGCGGCTTCTGTCCTCGAGGCTTCCCAAGTCGTGTGGGTCGAAGCGTGCGAGCCAGCGGTAGAACGTCGAGCGGGAGATCGCGAAGTGCCGACAGGTGAGCGCCGCGTTGTCGCCGTGGGCATGGTAGAAGTCGATCCATGACAGACGTTGGGAGGCGCGCTTGGAAAGCGGCGGCGGGGCCGGATGCGCACGAGACCACGCAGCCGGTCGGGCACGGGCGTAGGAGAACGTACCGGTGATGCCGTCACCGGATGTGAGGCGACGTCGGGCCCTGATGACCATGGCGGTACACCTTCCGCGTGCGGGGAGCGACACCCCACACGATGCACCACCTCACATGCGCCCGACTGTCTCGGATGTATCTGAACCTGGACAGCGCCCGAGTTGCCTCACCAGAAATGTCGTCCAAACCGATTCGTTGCCTCACGTAAGAATGTCGTCGAAAGCGTAGCGCCGATCTCGCCGGCCCAGACCGAGACGAGGAGGCGCGACGCGAGTGCCTTTGACGATGGTGGAGAAGCATGCGGTGACACGGCAGCTCGCCGAGGAGTACCGGCGGGCCACCAAGGGACGAAAGGGCGAGATACTGGACACGCTGTGCTCGATCACGGGCTACAGCCGCGACCATGCCGCCAGGCTCCTGCGCGCCGGTCCGCCGCCGAGAGTGCGGCGCGAGCGGAGGAGGAGACGCCCCCGCGTCTACGGCGCCGAGGTCCTCTTCGCGCTGCGCAAGGTATGGGCCACGCTCGACGGGATCTGCGGCAAGC
>CAZWGV010000143.1:0-1530 GCA_964633595.1 uncultured Coriobacteriaceae bacterium
AGGCGCGGGCGTCGGAGGCGTCCGACTGGGCGGCGAGCAGCGCTTCTGCGAAGTCGGAGAACGACCACTCGCGCTCGGCCGCCTCCTGGGCGAGCGCCGGCACGAGCGAGGGCACGTCGGGCAGCCGCAGCTTCTCAGCGAAGTGCGCAAGTCTCTCCTCTGACAGGTTCACGAGCAGACCTCCTCGTAGACGGTGAGCGGACGCACCTCGACTCGGGGGGCGGCCTCGAACCGGAAGACGGGCCGGTTCGGGGCGCTCAGGAGCGCTGGAGCCCGCGAGGGCACCCAGGGCAGCGCCTCTGAGACCGGGACGAGGCACTCGAGTGGCAGGCGCGTCACCGGCGGCACGCCGGTCGTGGCGTGGTCACGTACATTGGCCTCTTCTTCGAGCCAGGAGAGCACCCGTGTGTTCATGTCGTCGATGTCGGTGAAGGTGCGGCCCACGAGGAACGCGTCTTTCACGTAGCCGATCGTCCGCTCGACCTTGCCTTTGGTCTGGGGACGGTAGGGTCGGCACAGCTGGGGACGGAAGCCGAAGCGCCCAGCGAAGTCGAGCAGCGCGGCGTTGAAGGTCACGTGCGTGCGGGTGTGTTCGAGTGCCGCGATCTTGGCGTTGTCGTAGAGCACACGGCGGGGCATGCCCCCGAAGTAGGCGAAGGCGCGGGCGTGGGCGGCGAGGAAGGCCTCTGATGCGCAGGAGTCGGAGAACTCGACGTAGAGGTAGCGCGAGAAGCCCAGGAGCATCGTGAAGGCGTAGATCTTGGTGGGGATCCCGCGAACCTCATGTTCTCCGAGTTCGGCGTAGTCGACTTGCGCCTGCTCGCCCGGTGGCGTCTCGAAGCGCACGACGGTGCGCTTTCGCGGGACGCGGTGCTCGCGCGTGAAGTCCTTCAGTATCGAGATCTTACCCTCGTAGCCCTGGGCGCGGACCTCGTCGAAGAGGCGCTTGGCCGAAAGCTCCGGGAACTCGCGCAGACGCTCAAGCAGGTAGGGCTTGTAGGGGTCGAGCTTGCTCGGCATCTGCCGGCGCCGGTATTCGGGCGGACCGTCTCGCCTGAGCGTCGCCTTCACGGTGTTTCGCGAGATCCCCAGCTCGCGGGCGATCGCGCTGATCGAGACCCCCGCCTTGTGCATCGAGACGATGTCCACCCATTCCTCCAGCCGAATCAACTGACCCTCCTCGCCACGTCGCCGTGACTCGGAGCCTACAAGGGTGGTCAGTTTTCAATCGTCACAGGGTGGTCATTATTGGGCCGTCAGCGACATGAGCTGATTGCCCGGTCCCGGGGCATGCAGTCCGACGCCGCTCATCCATTCGCTGTGGTCGATGATCGCGTTGGCATGGCCCCGAATCCGCCCCGAATTCGGGAGTAGCCGATCGAGATTCGTTGAACCCAACCGACCGCTCACCAAGCCCAATACCAGCGCAAATAGACTCAGAACGTAACGAACCGATACGCCCGAATCCCCAGGTTCCCTCCACAACTGGGACGAATTCGGCTGCTGCGATGATGCCCTTGTCAGACCTCC